>CAZISF010000315.1:0-1520 GCA_964541915.1 uncultured Caulobacter sp. | reverse complement strand
CCCGGGCTTTTGGCCGCGCTGGGGGGCGTGGTCCGGTCAATTACAACGGTCATGATTGCACTATTGACCTGAGTTCGCGTGGATATAGACGGCGAGCGCCTTGACGGTTTCCGGGCTGAAGCGGTGGCCCCACGCCGGCATCACGCCGCCGCGGCCGTTCTGGATCTGACCGGAAATCGAGGCCCGATCTGACCCGTAGAGCCAGTCGCCGTCCGTGAGGTCGGGTGCGCCGAGCGCCTGTGTCCCCTTGCCGGCGGGACCATGGCAGCTAACGCACTGCTCGACGAACACCGGCGTCGCCCGGGCTACAGCCGCCGGATTGGCCGGACGACCCGACAGCGAGACGACGTATTCCGTCAGGTCCGCGATCTGCGGAGCCTGGAGCAGACCATCCCGCCCGAAGGCCGGCATCTGCGACATGCGCGCCTGATCATCGCCCGAACGGATGCCGTAGGTGATGGTCTGCTGGATATCCTCCAGCGTCCCGCCCCACAGCCACACGTCGTCGCGCAGGTTGGGGTAGCCCTTGCCGCCGCCGCCGCCGGCGCCGTGACAGGTGGCGCAGTTGTCGCCGAAGATCGAGGTTCCGACCTGCAGGGCATAGGCCTGCAGCTGCGGGTCGCTTTCGATCTGCGCCAGCGAGGCCGTCTTGAGCTTCGCCGCGCCCGCGCCCCTCACGGTGGCGAGGTCGTCCAGGGCCTTGGCCACGTCAGCGCGGTCGGATTTTCCGAGCACGCCGTGGGTGTAGTTGTTGAGACCCGGCCAGGCCGGCATCAGCACCCAGTAGCCGATCGAGAAGGCGATACAGGCGTAGAAGACCCACAGCCACCAGCGCGGCAGCGGATTGTCCAGTTCGCGAATACCGTCCCATTCATGGCCGGTGGTGTTGACGCCGCTGTGGTCGTCAACTTCGGGGACTTTGTCCGTCATTGGTCATCCTCCTCGAGAGGCAGGTTTGCGGCGCGGACGAACTCGTCCCGGTTCTTGGGCCAGAAGGCGTAGGCGCAGCCCGCCAGGAAGATCAGCCCGAAGTAGATGAGCCCTCCCTGCTGGGCGAAGCGTGCGGCGAATTCGTAGGTCATCGTCCGCGCTCCCTAGCGTTGGTTGGCAGGCGCATCCGCCTGGTAGGTGCTGAAGTCGACGAGCGTGCCGAGCATTTGCAGGTAGGCGATCAGGGCATCCATCTCGGTCAGTCGTTCCGGATTGCCGTCGAAGTCGCGGTTGACCACCTTGGCGCCGTAGCGCTTCCGCAGGTCCGGCGCGTCCGAGGAGAACGGATCGGCCTGGGCCTCGGCGTCCACCAGCGTCTTGTCGATCTGCTCCTGGGTGTAGGGCACGCCGACCGCCGTCATGGCCCGAACCCTGGCCTGAAGGTCCCGCGTCTGCAGGTCCTTGGTCGCCAGGAAGGCGTAGGGAGGCATCACCGACTCCGGCACCACCGACCGCGGATTGAACAGGTGATCGCGGTGCCAGCTGTCGGAATACTTCCCGCCCACGCGGGCCAGATCGGGCCCGGTGCG
>CAZISF010000314.1:0-1533 GCA_964541915.1 uncultured Caulobacter sp. | reverse complement strand
ACTGCACAGCCCTTCACTCCCCACCCCCAAGAGCGCGAGAGGCGGCTCGGAAGTGTTCCATGGGGGCTGACCAGTATGTTCCGGGGCTCCATCCTGCCGCGCGCTTGGTCTCGGCCTTAGCCACCTCCGCAAACGGCCTCAACGCCTCCCGCGCCGCGTCTCGCTCGGCCTCGGCTTTTTCAGCGCGCTCCTTCCACCCCTCTACGATGCCAGCCACTTCGGAGGTTTCCAGCTTGCCGGTCGCAAGTCCGGCCTCTCGGGCGTAGACGGCCATCTGACGTAGCGCCTCATCCCGCTCGGCCTCGGCCTTTTCGGCGCGGGCCTCCGCATGTGTGGCGCGCGACCTCCACATCGCAGCAACCTCTTCCCAGCCGATGGAGACGCCGTTTTCGTCAACGGTGAACTGCTCGTCTATCGCCTCATCCCGCTCGGCCTGGAGCTTGGCGAGTGCGGCGGCGGCTTCACGCAGATCGTCGGCGGCAGCGTGGTCCAGAAAGCTGGTGTCCGCGATGACGGCCAGCCGCTCTATCAGCCTCTCAACGTCCATGGTGAGGGTCCTTTTGCTGCTGGGCGCGGCGACGACCGATCTCGCGCAGTTCGTCCTTCTCGGCCTTTTCGGCGAACAGGATGTAGCCGTAGAGGCAGACTTCGCGCCAAGCGGCGAAGGCCAGCATGACCATGACGACGAGAACGCCAATCCCGATGACGCCCCAAACAAAGACGCCCGTCGCGTAGAACAGACTCTCAACGCTCACTGGCTCACCTCCTTGGGTGATGCGGAGAGCATGGCGCGGTAAGCAGCGTCTACATATAGAGCCATGCCATCTAGCCCTGAGCCTACGGGCCGCTCGCCAAGGCCCCGCCACAGCCAGTACTTGTCGTCGGCAGCGCGTTGCCCCGACTTAACCATCGCCTCGGTCGGCTCTCTCGGAACCAGCACGTAGCCGTCAGGAACCATCCCACCCGGCAGGAGTGCGAGGGCTGCGAATTGATCCACCCACGCCATGACCAGTCCGAGGTCGTTAACGCCAACTCGGCACATCAGGCGGGCGCTCAGATCGGACGTGGTGTCGTGGCGCATCGTATTGGCGGCGTCAGCGCGGACCCGCTCGGAGGCGAGGCGGACGGCGAGGGGCATGAGGTAGGCGCTCATTTCAGGGCCTCTCGGATCAGGCCGGCGCATTCTTGATAGGTTGTCGCGCGAGCCAGGAGGTCCAAGCTCAGGTCTTCAACGGAACCGGGATGGCCGTATTTCGTGGCCCGATGCGCGCACCGATCCGAGATGTCATCAAGGCGGGTAGCGAGGCCTCGTAGCCGCCCCTCCAACTCAACCGAGTGGTTGAGCCGCGCGGCAAGCCGCTCAGCATCTTCGTGGGTGTCAGCAGTTGCCATTCCGACGCCGCCGCCCTCATTGTTGGCGATCACCTGAAAGCGATCCGCAGTGAACGTGTAGTCGGACCATGGGAAGTTGCTCATGACAGTTTCGCTCCGATTTGCTTGAGGTAGGCGACCACGGCCCGAGCGCCGTCCCGC
>CAZISF010000313.1:0-1622 GCA_964541915.1 uncultured Caulobacter sp. | reverse complement strand
ATGTACGGCCAGGCGCTGTCGAAGGAGGTCGAGTTCTTCATCGAGTACTTCGCCCTCGACCTGATCATGGAAGACGGCGTCTGCATGGGCGTCACCGCCTGGAAGCTCGACGACGGCACCCTGCACCGGTTCCAGGCCCAGAAGACCGTGCTGGCCACGGGCGGCTACGGCCGCGCCTATCTGTCGGCCACCAGCGCCCACACCTGCACCGGCGACGGCGGCGGCATGGCCCTGCGGGCCGGCCTGCCGCTGCAGGACATGGAATTCGTCCAGTTCCACCCGACCGGCATCTTCCCGGCCGGCTGCCTGATCACCGAAGGCGCCCGGGGCGAAGGCGGCTATCTGACCAATTCCGAGGGCGAGCGCTTCATGGAGCGCTATGCGCCGTCCGTGAAGGACCTGGCGCCGCGCGACATGGTCAGCCGCGCCATGACCATCGAGATCCGTGAAGGCCGCGGCGTGGGTCCGAACAAGGACCACATCTTCCTGCACCTCGATCACCTCGATCCCAAGGTGCTGCACGAGCGCCTGCCGGGTATCTCCGAGACCGCCAAGGTGTTCGCCGGCGTCGACGTGACCAAGGCCCCCATCCCCGTCCTGCCGACGGTCCACTACAACATGGGCGGCCTGCAAACGAACTATCACGGCGAGGTCGTGACCAAGAAAGGCAAGAACGCCGACGAGATCGTTCCTGGCCTGATGGCCGTGGGCGAGGCCGCCTGCGTGTCGGTGCACGGGGCCAACCGCCTCGGCTCCAACAGCCTGATCGACCTGGTGGTGTTCGGCCGCGCGGTCGGCCTGCGCTGCGCCGAGCAGCTGAAGCCCGGCGCGACCCAGCCGGAACTGAAGGCGGCCATGACCGACGGGCACCTCGCCCGGTTCGACCGCTTCCGCAACGCTTCGGGTTCCCGTCCGACGGCTGATCTGCGTCTCGAGATGCAGCGCGCCATGCAGGAAGACGCAGCCGTCTTCCGCACCGGCGAGTCGCTGAAGAGTGGCGTCGAGCGCGTCAACGCCGTGGTCGCCGCCCGCAAGGACATCGGCGTCAGCGACCGCGGCCTGGTCTGGAACAGCGACCTGATGGAGACGCTGGAGTTCGACAACCTCGTCGTCCAGGCCGCCGTCACCGTCGCCGGGGCCCTGAATCGCACCGAAAGCCGCGGCGCCCACGCCCGCGAGGACTTCCCGAACCGCGACGACGACCAGTGGATGAAGCACACCCTGGCCTGGTTCGACGACGCCTCGGGCAAGGTGAAAATCGATTACCGCCCGGTGCACAGCTACACGATGTCGAACGACATCGCCTACATCCCGCCCAAGGCGCGGGTTTACTGAGGACACGATGGTTCAGCTCGCGCTCCCCAAGAACTCCCGCGTCGGCAAGGGCCGTCACTACCCCGCGCCGAAGGGCGCCAAGCGGGTCAAGACGTTCCGTGTCTACCGCTACGATCCGGAAGGGTCGGAGAATCCGCGCTGGGACACCTATGACGTCGACGTCGACGCCTGCGGCCCGATGCTGCTGGACGTGCTCATCCACATCAAGAACACCGTCGACCCGACCCTGACTTTCCGCCGGTCCTGCCGCGAGGGCGTCTGCGGCTCCTGCGCCATGAACATCGGCG
>CAZISF010000312.1:0-1659 GCA_964541915.1 uncultured Caulobacter sp. | reverse complement strand
CGGTGGGACCTCAGCGCCTATGCCCGCCCGCCGACCTCCAACGCAGATCCGGAGCTCTCCGAGGAGACGGTCTCGCGCATCGCCGCCGAAGTGGTGACGCGCCTCGACGCCCGAGCCCTGCCCACCGCGGTGGAGCCAGAGATGAACCCGAACGAAGACATCGAGCGCCGCCGCCGCCATCTCGCGGCGCGCCTGCTTCAACCTGCTGCCTAGGCGCCCGCGCCCGCAGACTCATCGGCCTGGCATCCCGCCGGCCCCCCTCTTCTTGAAAAGGAAAACCGGATGCACAGCATTCAGGCGCTCCGCGAACTGCGCGCGGCGAAGGCGAAATCCCTGCACGATCTGGTGGGCAAGCCCACCTGGGACGTGAGTGTCGACCAGCCGGTCTATGACCAGACCATGGCCGAGATCGACGGCCTCGACGCCCAGATCGGACGGATCAACGAAGCCAACAAGCGCATCGCCGACCAGGCGATGACCGACGGCGTGATCATCGCCGCCGAACGCCAGGCCCACGACGGCAAGTCCGACGCCTCGCGGATCTTCGCCAAGTGGCTGAAGGGCGGCGACAAGGCGCTCAGCGCCGAGGACTACACGGTGATCCGCAACACCATGTCGACCACCACCAACACCGAGGGTGGCTTCACGGTCGCCACCGAGGTGGCCAAGACGGTGCTGGACGCGCTGAAGTTCTTCGGGGGCATGCGCCGGGTGGCCTCGGTCATCCAGACCGACCAGGGCAATCCGATGAACTTCCCGACCTCGGACGGCACCTCCGAGGTGGGCGAGATCATCGCCGAAAACACCACGGCAACCGCCGCCGACCCGGTGTTCGGGACCAAGTCGCTGCCGGTCTACAAATACTCCTCCAAGATCATCGCGGTCCCGTTCGAGCTGCTGCAAGACTCCAGCGTCGACGTGGAGGCCTTCGTCCGTGATCGGATGGTCACGCGCCTGGGCCGGATCACCAACACCCACTTCACCACGGGCACCGGCACGGCCCAGCCGACCGGTCTCATCACCGCGGCCACCACGGGCAAGACCGGCACGACCGGCCAGACCACCTCGGTCATCTATGACGACCTGGTCGATCTGCAGCACTCGGTGGACGTGGCCTATCGTGACCTCGGCCGGTGCAGCTGGATGATGAATGACCTGTCGGTCCGGGTGATCCGCAAGATCAAGGACACCGCCGGCCGCCCGATCTTCGTCCCCGGCTACGACAACCCGGTGGGCGCTCAGCCTGACCGCCTGCTGGGCGATGCGATCACCATCAACAACGACATCGCGGTGATGGCCGCCAACGCCAAGTCGATCGCCTACGGTGACTTCAGTTTCTACACGATCCGCGACGTCATGGACGTGCAGATGTTCCGCTTCACCGACAGCGCCTACGCCAAGCTGGGCCAGGTCGGCTTCCTGGCCTGGATGCGCGCGGGCGGCAACTTCGTCGACGTCGGCGGCGCGGTGAAGCTCTACGTCAACTCCGCCACCTAAGGCCCGGCTTGCAGCTCCCGGCGCTCGCGCCGGGGGCTGACGAGGCCCCCAGCATTCCGGCCGTCCCTCGCGCCCTGACCCAAAGGCCAAATCCCATGAAAGTCCGAGTTCTCTTCGTGGCCTCCACGGAGCGGTATCTGCTGTCCGGCGAGGTCTATGACC
>CAZISF010000311.1:0-1671 GCA_964541915.1 uncultured Caulobacter sp. | reverse complement strand
TCCTGCACAAGGCCCGCCGCCTGCGCTTCGGCGGCAAGGGCTACGACGACGGCCTGGCCCGCGCCCGCATCGCCCAGGCCTTCGGTCGCCTGATCCGGAGAGCCGACGACAAGGGGGTGTTCGTGATGCTGGATGCTGCGGCGCCGACGCGGTTGTTCAGCAGCTTGCCGGAGGGGGTGGAACTGCAGCGGATGGGGTTGGTCGAGGCGATCGAGGCGACGGCGGAATTTTTGAAGCAGCCGCAAGATCCCAATTGAAACTCCGCTCATCCTCGCGGAAGCGAGGACCCAGGTTTGCGGCCGGTGCACGCACGGCAGCCGCTGTTCGCCCATCACCACGATGAGCCGCTGCATCGAAAAGCCTTGGGCCCTTCTTCCGCGAGGATGAGCGGGGAGAAAGGGGCGGGGGGCGGAGGAGTGAAAGCCGATCACCCACAAGTCACCCCCATCCTGACTCCCCACCGTCTTATTCCTGCAACGCTGTCGGCCTACAGGCGTTCGGCGGGGCTTGAGTAGCGTAACGGAGGCGTCCAGTGATCAGCGATATCCCCGGAGAACCCCGGTCCTTCCTGCCCCGCCAGACCCCGGCCGCGACCCTGGCCCGCAAGGTCCGCTGGCATGTCGGACTGTCGCAGCAGGCCTTCGCCGTGACCTTCGGCATCGACCCCGAGCGCCTCGGCTGGATCGAGCGCGGCGAGGTCGAGCCCGACCCGGTGCTGGAAGCCTATCTCCGCGTCATCGACCGCGCCCCGCACATGGTGCTGGCGGCGCTGGCCGAACGGCGGGGGTGAATGCCTAATCCCTGAAGAACGACGCCTGCACGCTGGTCGCCAGCAGCAGGCCGTCGTCGCGCCACAGCCGGGCTTCCTGGTCGGCGAACCCGCGATGGAACACGTTGGCGTCGGCCACGCCCAGCACCGGCCGGGCGCCGTTGGCGGTCAGGGCCTCGCCGTCGGTGTGGAAATAGGTCGTCAGGGTGATGGTGCCCATCGGCCCCAGCTTTCCGCGCACCTGGATGATCCGCACGATGAAGGCGTCGCTGAGGGCCGCCAGTGACAGAAAATCCAGGGTCCGTTCGGGCAGGTCGCTCAGCCAGCAGCGGGTCAGGGCGCTGCGTGGGCCGTCCGCGGGCGGCTCTCCGAACTGCGGCGAACCTTCGATGAAGCGGAAGGCGTAGCGCTGGGTCCAGCCGTTGCGGCCGCCCATGAACAGGGGTTCGACCTCGGAGGCCGGCGGGGCGCCCGGCATCACCCCCGGCCGGTGGGTCCAGGTCTCGGTCCGCCGTCCGCAGACCACCGAGGCGGTGGCGGCGATCTTGCCGTTCTGGACCAGATCGACCGTCCAGTGCTGCACGGTCCGGCCGGTGCGCTTCTCTATCCAGCTGACCTCGAAATCGCCGTCGGCGATGGCGCCGCAGAAGGTCACCGTGAGCGCGATCGGGTCGCCGAGACAGGCCGGATCCTCAAGCACCGCCCGCAACAACGTCGCCGCCGTGGTCCCGCCGAACGGCCCGGCCATGTTGGCGTAAGCCGGATGGGTGCGCCCCGTCGCGGTCCGCTCGCCCGTGGACGTCAGGGTGGTGGCTTCGTCGAGCGGATGGAGGGCGGTCATGGGCGGTCGGATCCTGCGGGCGAGGCGACCATCCCTATCAGCGCCGCCGCTCCGGACAAGA
>CAZISF010000310.1:0-1695 GCA_964541915.1 uncultured Caulobacter sp. | reverse complement strand
GCCACCGAAGAAACGAAATCGCCGAAGTCCAGCTGGCCGACCTCGCGTTCGATCCGGAGGCGGACCTGGTCAACCGGCGTCGGCGACCAGGTCACCGCCAGACGCGGCTTAGTGTAGGTGAATGACCGCTCCAGATCGACGTCGCCGGTCTGGGAAATGGTCGAGACCTCGATCCGCAGGCCGGCCTCAACCGAGAGTTTGGGCGAGAGGCGCCAGGTCGAGGCGCCGAACACCTCGCCGCGCCGTTCCTCGACCCGAACCTGGGCCGCCGGCAGCGTGACGGGCGCGCCGTTCTCGACATAGTCCACGGCGCTGTCGAGGACGTTGAACGCCGTCTCGCCGCCGCCTTCCAGCGACCATGTCGGGCTGGCCGTGTAGCGCAGCACGCCCCGGGCGATGCTCTCGCCCGACTCATTGTGCTGGCTGAACAGCCCGTCGTTGGTCCCGTCGTCAAAGGCCGAGGCATAGTCTGTGTAGGACCGCTGCACGAGGCCTGTGAACTCGAACCGGGTCTTCGGTCCCAGCGCCCGTTCCCAGTTCGCCCCGACCTCGCCGGAATCGCGGACATTGTCGTCGTTGACCGAAAGGCGGCCCGTCGCGGGAAAGGAAATGAAATCGTTCAGCGACCACTCGTAGTGATCGCGATCCAGCTTGGCGTTGACGGCCAGTCGGCCGCCCAGCAGCGGCGTCTTCAGCCCGCTCTTCAGCGTATAGCCGCCGCCGCCGCCGGTCTCGTCGGACTGGCTTGCGCGCAGCAGGCCGCCCGCGCTGTCGATCCGGCTGCGAGGCCCCTCGCCGGCGCCGTCGTCGATGTAGGAGAAGGCCAGCGCCGACCAGTCGAACGTCTTGTCGCCGTCAAACTTCCGCGTGCCCTCGAAGCGCGCCGCCGGGGCCGACCGACCGTCCTGGTAGAAGATGTCCGCCACGGCGAACAGCCACTGGCCCTTCTGGTCCTTGCGCAGGATGACGTTGGCGATGACCGTCTTGCCCTGCATGTCGATGCCGGGCGCGCCGCCGTGAATGATGTCGATCCGCTCGACCTGGCCGGCCTGGATGCGCCGCAGGGCGTCCTCAAGGCCTTCGCTCTTGGTCGCCGGGCGCTGACCGTCGATCAGCACGTTACCGGCCGCGCCGCCGTAGCCGCGGACATTGTCGCCGCCGTCAAAGGCGAAGCCCGGAATCCGGACGATCATGTCCATCGCCGAGTTGGGCTGCGATGCCGCGAAGAAGGCCGCCACGTAGGGCGTCACGGCGTTGCTTTCGGCGGGCTGGACCACGCCGGCTTCGGGCGTAGCAGCGGCCAGCACGGCCAGGAGCAGCGGATAACTCATCGAACGACGTCCCCTCGGCCCCCCCGGCCAGATTGAAGGGAACCCTGAACGGCGATGCCCGCCGGGGCACGTTACAAGCCCGAAAGGTGGATTAAATCTGGGAAAGGTTGCCGCTGATCAGTCAGCAGATCCTGCCCCTCGGGGGAGGTGGATCGCCAAAGGCGAGACGGAGGGGGGCCCGCTCAAATCACGGGTGACCCCCTCAGTCCGCTCCGCGGACAGCTCCCCCGATGGGGAGCATCCGTCAGACGGCCGTCCCGCCGACCGTCAGGCCGGTGATCTTCAGCGAGGGCTGGGCGACGCCGACCGGGACGCCCTGGCCGCCCTTGCCGCAGACGCCGATGCCGGGGTCCATGGCGAAGTC
>CAZISF010000309.1:0-1714 GCA_964541915.1 uncultured Caulobacter sp. | reverse complement strand
TGTCGTGACAGCGTGCTGACGGAACGCTGACAACAGCGGCGCCTTGGACCCCTGCCCCCAAGACGTCACGAGAACACCATGCCCCTCGAGACGCGCCGCCATAAAGGCCCGACGCATTGGGATCGTGCGCGACCATCGGGTCAGCTGGTCTGTCGGGTTTGCCGACCGAGCAAGGGAGTGAAGGAGATTGCGAGTCGTAGCGCGTAACGGTTGCGGAACTTCCCGTGACTTGTATCTTGTGGACGCACGGTCGGCGATGTGTCTGGTCGGCAGACCCTTATTCGGGGGGATAAGTGGTGTCAGGGTTACGGCTCGGCCTGAAGTGTATCGGGCGCGAACATGTTTGGCGGACCAGCCGGTCGAGGCCAGGATTCAGAACCTGTAGCCGGTGTGGCATACGATCGCCGGCGCCGAATTCGCAGGCCGCCGCGGGGGTTCTGCAGGCGGCGGCCAGCGTGGAGATCCTCCCAGGACAAGGGACGCCGAAGCGCTCGGAAGCCTTCCGGTTGCGGCGCTTCCTTGGCTGCCTGAACACCGGTCACGACTATACCAACAGTCATGCCAAACGCGGGTACATGACCTGCAAACGCTGCGGCTGGCGTCGTCGATACTAGGGCGCGGAGCGCTCAGGCGCTGAGCGCCTCTTCCACCCAGTCCAGCCGGTCCTGGCCGAAGAACATCTCGTCGTCGACAAAGAAGGTCGGTGCGCCGAAGGCGCCGCGGGCGATCGCGGCTTCGGTATTGGCCTTCAGGGCGTCCTTGGCCTCCTGCGTTTCGGCCACGGCCAGCAGAGCGACGGCGTCGAACCCTGCCTTGGTCAAGACCTCAGCCACCACGGCCGGATCGCCCATCTGCTTGCGGCCCTTCCACATGGCGTCGAACAGCGCGTCCACAACCTCGGGGAACGGGTCCTCGCCGACCAGCCCTGCCAACATCCGCATCATCGGCAGGGTGTTGATCGGGAAGTGCGGGTTCATATTGAGGCTGATGCCGTGGCGCTTCGCGAACCGCGCCATGTCCACGCCCATGTAGACGCCCTTGGCCGGCACCATCACCGGCCACGCGTTGCCCGAGGCCTTGAAGATGCCGCCCAACAGCACAGGCACATAGTTCACCGCCGCGCCCGTGCGCTCGATCAGGCCGGGCATGCGCTTGTGGGCGAGGTAGGTGGTCGGACTGCCCACGTCGAACAGGAATTCCACGGTCTTGCCCATCAGAAGGTCTCCATCCACGGCCGAAGGTCGAGTTCGTGGGTCCAGGCGTCGCGCGGCTGGCTGTGCAGCATCCAGTAGAGGTCGGCGATGTGGTCTGGGTCGAGGATGCCGCCCTGGTCCTTGAGCGCGTAGCGCTGCGGGAAGTTTTCGGCGATCCAGGCGGTGTCGATGGCCCCGTCGATGATCGGATGGGCCACATGGATGCCCTGCGGCGCCAGCTCTCGCGCCATCGACTGCGCCAGGGCCCGCAGGGCGAACTTGGCCCCGGCGAAGGCCGAGAAGCCCTTGCCGCCACGCAGGGACGCCGTCGCCCCCGTGAACAGGATGGTCCCCCGGCCGCGCGGCAGCATGTGTTTCGCCGCTTCCCGCCCCGTGAGGAAGCCGGCGAAGGCGGCCATCTCCCAGACCTTGGTGTAGACGCGGGCCGTGGTCTCGGTGATCGAGAAGTTCACGTTCGCGCCGATGTTGAACACCACCACCTCGAGCGGGCCGATGTCGGC
>CAZISF010000308.1:0-1725 GCA_964541915.1 uncultured Caulobacter sp. | reverse complement strand
ATGCAGCCCGTCGCGGAGCATTCCGCGCTATCGGTCCTGCCTGGCCGCGTAAGGAACCTCTGCGTTCCGCCCGGGCATCGATACCGATCCTCCCCATAGCGACGCCATACGCGGGGCGTTTCCCAAACTGACCCCCGCTTCGCCCGCAGACCGTCTGGTCATGCGGCGCAAGTCGCATTTGAAAGACGACCCTTGACCAATTTTGCTTCGCTTGGCCTCGCCAAGCCGCTGCTCTCCGCGCTCGCCGCCGAGGGCTACACTACCCCTACCCCGATCCAGTCGCAGGCCATTCCGTTCGTGATGGACGGCAAGGACGTGCTGGGCATCGCCCAGACCGGCACCGGCAAGACCGCCGCCTTCGCCCTGCCGATCCTGCATCGCCTGGCCGCCAACCGCCGCCCGGCCCCGCGCCGCGGCTGCCGCTGCCTGGTCCTGTCGCCGACCCGTGAACTGGCGACCCAGATCGCCGAGAGCTTCCGCACCTATGGCGCCGGCATGGGCATGACCGTCCAGGTCGTGTTCGGCGGCGTGAAGTACGGCCCGCAGGTCCGCGCCCTGGCCGGCGGCGTCGACGTGCTGGTGGCCACTCCCGGCCGCCTGATCGACCACATCAACGAGAAGGTCGCCAACCTGTCGGAGACGGAAATCTTCGTCCTCGACGAGGCCGACCAGATGCTCGACATGGGCTTCGTGGTGCCGATCCGCCGCATCGCCAAGACCCTGCCGCGCGTGCGCCAGAACCTGTTCTTCTCGGCCACCATGCCCTCGGAAATCGAGAAGCTGGCCGCCGAGCTGCTGAACCCGAACCCGTCGAAGGTCTCGGTGACGCCGCAGGCGACGACCGTCGAAAAAATCGAGCAGAAGGTCCTGTTCATCGAGACGGCCCGCAAGCGCGTGCTGCTGGCCGAGCTGTTCGATGATCCCGCCATGAAGCGCGTGCTGGTGTTCACCCGCACAAAGCGCGGCGCCGACCGCGTCGCCAAGGGCCTGACCACCATCGGCATCGAGGCCGCCTCGATCCACGGCGACAAGAGCCAGGGCCAGCGAGAGCGCGCCCTCGCCGAGTTCAAGGCCGGCAAGATGCGCGCCCTGGTCGCCACCGACATCGCCGCCCGCGGCATCGACGTCGACGGCGTGACCCACGTCATCCAGTTCGAGCTGCCCAACGTGCCGGAAGCCTATGTCCACCGCATCGGCCGAACCGCCCGCGCCGGCGCCGGCGGCGCAGCCATCTCGCTGGTGGCCGACGACGAACGCAACCTGCTGCGCGACATCCAGAAGGTCACCCGCCAGGTGATCCCCGCCTGGGACCGTCGCAACGACAAGGTCCTGGCCCAGGCCCAGGCCGCCATGGCCAGCGTCGAGCCGGAGAAGCCCTATCGCGATCCGCGCGCCGTGAACGGTCGCGGCGGTCAGCCCGGCCGCAACAAGAAGCCGGCGGCGCTCGACGCCAGCGGCAAGGCCCAGCCCGACCGCGGCCAGCGCGCCCGTCATCGTCCGGCCGGCTATGAGCCGCTGGCCATGGCGGCGGCCGGCGAGGCCGCGCCCAAGCGCAAGAAACCCCGCAACCGCGGCCGCAGGCCGAACGCCGGCGGCGGCGGCGGCGGTCTGAGCGCCTCGTAAGAACGACAATGGGCGGCCCCGGAAACGGAGCCGCCCTTCATTCTACAGCCCTCTCCCAACGGGAGAGGGAGGGGCCCGGCGCGAAGCGACGGGAGGGTGAGG
>CAZISF010000307.1:0-1740 GCA_964541915.1 uncultured Caulobacter sp. | reverse complement strand
CCCGGTGCCCGCTCCAGATCCTTCCCCTCGCGTTCAGGCGCCGAGGAAGCCCTCCACCTCAGCCATGAACATCTCGAACCGGTCGTGGTGAAGCCAGTGGCCGGCGTCGGGGAAGCTGACGGTCCGGGCGTCCTTGAAATAGGCGACCCGGCCGTCCTTCTCGGGGTTCGAGGCCCAGCTCTTCTCGCCGTAACACAGCAGGGCCGGGCAGGTGATCGCTTCCCACAGGCTCGAGACCTGCTGAGGGCTCAGGTCGGGCGCCGACCAGACGCGTAGGTAGTTGTCGAACTTCCAGCTGAACGTGCCGTCCTCGTTCTGGCTGACGCCATGGGCGGTCAGGTGCCGGGCCTGCTCATCGGTGAGATAGGTGTTCTCCGCCTTCATCCGCTCCAGCGCTTCCTCGAACGTCGGATAGCGCCGCGGCAATCGTCCGGCGGCCTGGCGTTTCTCGTCGATCCAGCCGCGCAGACGGTCGGCGACGGGCGTCTTTTCCCGCTCGGCGATCATTCGAGGGGAGGGACCGAGGCCCTCGATGGCGACGATCCGGCTGACGTTTTCGGGATAGAGGCCCGTATAGCGGAGGGCGATGTTGCCACCCAGCGAGTGGGCGATGATCGACAGGGGCGCGAGCTTCAGCTGATGGATCAGCTGCGCCAGGTCGTAGAGGTAGGACGCCATCGAATAGTCGCCGTCGGGCGACCAGGCGCTGTCGCCATGGCCGCGCAGGTCCGGACAGATGACGCGATAGCGGTCGGCCAGCCGCTGGGCGACCCAGTCCCAGCTCCGACAGTGGTCCCGCCCGCCGTGCAACAGCAGCAGCGGCGGGGCGTCAGGGTCTCCCCAGGCGGCGTAGTGCAGCTTCAGCCGCTGCGACATGAAGCTGTGGGATGTAGGGCCAGCGAGGCGTGCGGGGTCGGTCATGGCTCACCCCATAGGGTAGAGGATGTCCTTCGTCACGCCGTCGATGGCCTTCATCACCTCGTCGCTGAGGGTCAGATCGGACGCGGCGAAGATGTCGGCCAGCTGGTTCTCGTGCGTGACGCCGACGATCGTCGAGGCGACGAACTTGTGCTGCTTGCTCCAGGCCGTCGCCAGCGTCACCGGCGCCATGCCGGCCTCGGCGGCGATGGCCATGAACCGCTCGGTCGAGGCCAGCGTCTTGTCGTTGACGAACCGCTTGGCCATCACGGCCTGGCGGCCGCCGAGCTGGAGATAGGCCGAGAACCGCGCGCCCTCCGGACGGCCTCCGTCGTTGTACTTGCCCGACAGCACCCCGCCGCCCAGCGGCGAATAGGGAATCAGGCTGACGCCCTCCTGCAGGCAGACCTGCGACAGGGCGTCCTCGAAACGGCGGTTGTTCATCGAGAAGTTGTTCTGGATCGTCTCGAAACGGGCGAGGCCCTCGCTGGCGGACACGGCCAGGCTCTTCATCAGGCCCCAGGCCGTCTCGTTGCTGCAGCCGAGTACCCGCACCTTGCCCGCCATCACCAGATCGTCGAGGGCGCGCATCATCTCTTCATAGGGGCCGTCGTGATCTGGCCAGTGAACCTGGTAGAGGTCGACATAGTCGGTCTGCAGGCGCTTGAGGCTGCCCTCGACGGCGCGGACGATGTTGTGGCGGTCGAGCGCGGTCATGCCGGCCCGCTGGCTGCCCTTGATCCAGCCGTGGCTCGGACCGCAGACCTTGGTGGCGATGATCAGCTCGTCGCGACGCTTGGTCTTCATCCAGCGGCCGACGAT
>CAZISF010000306.1:0-1749 GCA_964541915.1 uncultured Caulobacter sp. | reverse complement strand
TAAAAGCGAGTATATCAGCCCGTTCCGCATCACTCCGTACGAGTCGCGCGCGAAAGCGTCGAGGCCCGGTCCGTCGCCCTCCGACCGGTGCGAAGACGCGCTCCTCCCCAAGGGAGCCTTACATTTCAGGCGTCCTGGCCCGGATCGGGCCGAGGGTGGACGCCGAAACCTTGAACGCCGCGGACGCCGGAATGGCGCGCCGTGGCCGCTGCATTGAACGCGGGCCGTCCTCCCGGCTCGCCGATTGGGAAAACAGAATGGCCAAGTCCATCGACGGTCTCGCCCTCGCGGCTCAGATCGCCTCCGCCACGTCGTTCACCGGCAAGAAGCGCATCCGCAAATCCTTTGGGCGCATCCCCGAAGCGGTGCAGATGCCGAACCTGATCGAGGTTCAGCGCGCGTCGTACGAACAGTTCCTGCAACGCGACTGGCGTTCGGGTCCGCGCAAGGACCAGGGCATCGAGGCTGTCTTCAAGTCCGTCTTCCCGATCAAGGACTTCAACGAACGCGCCGTCCTGGAATACGTGACCTACGAGTTCGAGGACCCGAAATACGACGTCGAGGAGTGCATTCAGCGCGACATGACCTATGCCGCGCCGCTGAAGGTCAAGCTGCGCCTGATCGTGTTCGAGGCGGATGAGGAAACCGGCGCCCGCTCGGTCAAGGACATCAAGGAGCAGGACGTCTACATGGGCGACATCCCGCTCATGACGGACAAGGGCACCTTCATCGTCAACGGCACCGAGCGCGTGATCGTCTCGCAGATGCACCGCTCGCCGGGCGTCTTCTTCGACCACGACAAGGGCAAGACCCACGCCTCGGGCAAGCTGCTGTTCGCCGCCCGCGTGATCCCCTATCGCGGCTCCTGGCTGGACTTCGAGTTCGACGCCAAGGACATCGTCTATGTCCGTATCGACCGTCGCCGGAAGCTGCCCGCCACCACCTTCCTGATGGCTCTGGGCATGGACGGCGAGGAAATCCTCGGCACGTTCTACGAGACCGTCTCCTTCGAGAAGCGCGAAGGCGGCTGGGCCACGGCCTACAAGCCGGAACGCTGGCGCGGCGTGAAGCCGGAGTTCGCCCTGATCGACGCCGATACGGGTGAGGAAGTCGCCCCGGCCGGCCAGAAGATCTCGGCTCGTAACGCCAAGAAGTTCGCCGACGCCGGCCTGAAGACCCTGCTGCTGGCCCCCGAGGCCCTGACCGGCAAGTACCTGGCCCGCGACCTGGTCAACTTCCAGACCGGCGAAATCTACGCCGAAGCCGGCGACGAGCTGGACGCGACCCTGCTGGCCTCGCTGGAAGAGCAAGGCTTCACCGTCCTCGACGTCCTGGACGTCGACGAGGTGACCATGGGCGCCTATATGCGCAACACCCTGCGCATCGACAAGAACACCGCCCGTGAAGACGCGCTGTTCGACATCTACCGCGTGATGCGTCCGGGCGAGCCCCCGACCGTCGAGGCGGCGGAAGCCATGTTCAAGTCGCTGTTCTTCGATTCCGAACGCTACGACCTGTCCTCGGTCGGCCGCGTGAAGATGAACATGCGCCTGGAACTGGACTGCCCGGACGATGTCCGCGTCATCCGCAAGGACGACGTGTTGGCGGTGCTGAAGACCTTGGTCGGCCTGCGTGACGGCCGCGGCGAAATCGACGACATCGACAATCTCGGCAACCGCCGGGTCCGCTCGGTGGGCGAACTGCTGGAAAACCAGTACCGCGTCGGTCTGCTGCGGATGGAACGCGCAG
>CAZISF010000305.1:0-1756 GCA_964541915.1 uncultured Caulobacter sp. | reverse complement strand
CGTACCTTCGGTACATGTCCCCGGATCAGGCGATCCGAACCTCGACCTTGCGGAATCTCACCACCCCCGTCCCGTACTGCAGGGCGATCGGCCCTTCAGGGTGGGCGGTGTCGCGGACGGCGTCGACGGTCGTCTGGCCATTGAACACCACGGAGAGCCGGTCCCCGCGCGCGCTGATCTCCATCAGGTTCCAGCGCCCGCCGGCCTTCGGCATGGGTGAGACCTTCGCGATATTGACGATCGCCCCGGTGCCGTAGGTCGGATCGGGCCTCTGATCGAAGACGTTGACCTCATAGGCGGTCGCCGGCGTGATCTGCGTCCGGTCGGCGCAGCGGATGAAGATCCCGGAGTTGGCGTCGGCGCTGACCCAGATCGCCGCTCGCAGGTCGAAGTCGCGAAAGCTGTCGCGCGAGACCAGAAAGCTCATTGCGCCCCTGTCGGCTGACAGGACTCCGTGGTCGACCAACCAGTTCGCATCGCCCACCGGCGTCCAGCCGTCGAGATCGCGGCCGTTGAACAGCGGCCGGAAGCGAGATTTTGCGAGAGCGGGCGATGCCACGGCCGCGGCGGTCAGACCCAGAACGACAGTGCGGCGGTTGCTCATGATACCCCCGAAGATGGCGCGACCGCGCAACTAGGGGGCAGGACCGTCATTCAGGCAATGGGCAGTCGGTCGAACAGGCCAACGGCGCCCTGCGCCCAGACCAGCAGAAAGACCACGAGGATCGCGACTCCCGCGCCGACCCGCCAGAGCGGCTTCCGTGACAGCCGCACGGCCAGCTCGAACGCGCCGCAGGCGACGGCCAGCATGAGCCCGAACGCCGCGAAGTCGAAGCCGGTCCAGATCACATCGCGGGTGAACTGCATGGCCAGGAGGGGCAGCAGGAACAGCGTCGCAGCCCCACCCCAAAGGGCGATCCGCCAGCGTTTCGCGCCGTGTCGAGTTCTGCCGTCCGTCATTCTCGCTGCCCCGTTTTCATTGCGGCCCCATCGTGGCGGGCGCCCGTCATAGGCCGATGAGCAGGGTGTGCTGCTTCCGTGCAGGACGTCATCAGACGCTCAGCCAGCGGAAGCTGCGGCGAAGAAACGCCAGCCCGTCCGCCTCGACCGGCGGCGCATGGGTCATGAGCCGGTCCTGAAGCGAGTCTCGACGCGCGGGCCCAAATTGTTGAGGCGCTATCTGTGCGAGGTGTCATTCTGTCGAGGCGGCAGTTCCTCGTCCGAGCGCGGCTCGCGCCTCATCCACGATCTCCTCGACCAGATGCTCGGTATTTGTTTCGACATAGGCATCCATTCGCCAACGCGCCTGCATGAAGCGGCGGCCGGCTTCACTTTCGAGAAAGCCGACAATCGACGCCAGTTCTTCGTCGTCGAACTCACCGTCTACATGGGATTCGTACTCCGCCTGCCAAACCGGTCGATGTTTCTCATAAGCCGCCATCACGGCGTCGATCGGGCCCGCAAAGAGCTCGCGAAAGGTAATCTGACCGCTCCGAAGATCGGACACCGGACCACCCGGCATGCCGAGACGGTGAAGGAAGCTTCCGGAGTCGATCTTCTCCTGCGTGCCGTTCAGGACCAGGAAGTGCCGGATGAGCGCTTGCTTCGAAGCGCTTGGCGTCTTGTCGGCCATTTCGGACGTGTCCTCCCACCCCCAAGATGGACGTTCAGGCGGCGAGAAGGAACCACGTAACCGCAAATGAAAAAGGGCGCGGATCACTCCGCGCCCCTTCCCAAATCAGTCCGGCAGAAAGCG
>CAZISF010000304.1:864-1757 GCA_964541915.1 uncultured Caulobacter sp. | reverse complement strand
AGAAGGCGCTGATCGACGCGGGCGAGCCGATGGCGGCGCGCGCCCGGCAACTGGTCCCGGCGCGGACCGGCAGGCTGCGCGCCAGCATCGTGATCTCGGCGAGCCTGAAAAACAGCGCCGGCAAGGCCGCCTACGCCGCGGCCAAGCGATCTGGGGCCAGCTCTAGCGACGCGGTCTCCGCCATGCGCGCCGCCCAGCGCGCGGCCAAGGGTGAAGCCGCCAGCGTCGAAGTCTATGTCGGCCCGAGCGGCAGGCCCGCGAGCCGGGCGCACTGGGTCGAGTTCGGAACCAAACCGCACGTCATCCGACCGAAGAGCGGCGGCGGATTGCTCTCGATCTGGGCGGGCCGGCCGGGGGCCATCGTCGCCCGCGTCGCCGAGGTCAATCACCCGGGCCAGAAGCCGCGGGCCTTCATGCGTCCGGCATTCGACACCACGGCCTCCCAGGTGCTGGGCGCCATCGCCGGAGCGATGCGCATCCGGCTGGCGCAAGCCGCGGCCCGCGCCGCCAAGCGCTCGGCCAAAGCCGCCGCGAAGCGTCTGGCCTGATGGAAAGGGCTTTGCGGGCCGCACTGCTGGCCAACGTCGGCGTGGCCGCGATCATCGGCGTTCCGGAACAGATCGCCTGGGGGCGGCTGCCCCAGGGCCAGGACCTGCCCTACATCGCGCTCAACCGGCTGGACGGGGGCTACAGCTACACCCAGGCCGGGCGCGTCGCGACCATCACGCCCCTGGTCCAGATCGACTGCTGGGCCGCTTCCTATGAAGGCGCGGCCAGGCTGGCCGCTGCCGTCAAGACCGCCATCGACACCCTGATCGCCGCACCCTGGCAAGGCGTGTTCCTGATCGACGAGCGCGCTGACGACGAGGCCGGTGAGGGGCCGGGCGTCGGCG
>CAZISF010000304.1:0-854 GCA_964541915.1 uncultured Caulobacter sp. | reverse complement strand
CGCCGAAGCCTGGCAGGGGTTGTTCGTGATGGAGGTCCGCGCGGACGTTGTGGCCGGCGACGGCCGCGATGCGGCGGGCTCAACCGACTTCTACCGCACGTCCCTGGACGTCCGGGTGACCTGGTCGCCCACCGTTTGAACCCCCAGAAGGAGCCCGCATGGCCGCCTCTCTCGCCAAAATCGCCTATGGCGCAAAGCTCGAAGTCGAGACCGCGCCGGGCTCGGCCGTCTTCACCGAGATCCTCGAGATCAAGAGCGTCAACAAGCCCGACGCCTCGATCGACGACGTGGACGTCACCCATATGTCGAGCCCGGGCCTGGCCAAGGAGTTCCTGGCCGGCATGACCGACTTCGGCGACATCAGCTTCGACATCAACTGGGTGCCCGGCGGGTCCACCGACCAGTTCATCGAAGCCTGGCGCGCCTCGGGCCTGGTCCGCGCCACCCGCCTGACCTATCCGGGCAACGTCAAGGACACCTTCCCGGCCTATGTGAAGGGCTATTCGGCCGGCGCCAGTTCCCCGGGTGACGCGCTCACCGGCCAGCTGACCCTCAAGGTCGCCGGCCTGCCGGTCCGGAGCTAATCCGATGCTGGCCAATCCCATCAAGGGCCAGGCGCCCGTCAAAACCGCCGCCGGCGACCTGGTGTTCGGGCTGCTGTTCTTGACCTGGCTCGAGGCGCATGGCGCTTCGGTGGTGAAGGTGGCGCGCGCGAACACCCTCACGCATGAAGAGTGTCAGGATTTGGCGCAGGAGATTCTCCTGGAGGCGTGGCGATCCCTTCCGAGCTTCGAGGGGAGGGCGAGTGCGGCGACGTGGTTTTATCGCGTGGCGCTGCACACGGCGATGAACTG
>CAZISF010000303.1:0-1764 GCA_964541915.1 uncultured Caulobacter sp. | reverse complement strand
GCCGTGCTGAAGGTCGTGAAGGAAAACTAGGAGGCGGAGACGCCCCCGTCCGCAAGGCGACCCTCGGCCCGGAGCACCGCGAGGGCGGGTTCAAGCCCGGCGCCATAACGTCGCCAGACGCCGATATTCCGGCGGTGCAGCGGCTCGCGTACCTGGACGGCGGACGCCGTCGCGACCGCCGCGCGGTTCTCGTGAAACGACAGACAGGCCGGATCCCAGTCCAGCTCGCAGAAGGCCAGAGCCGAGCGGATCTCCCGCTCGGGCTCGGCGATCAGGTCCGCATAGTCGATGACCTTGTAGCGATCGGCGGGCAGGCGCGCGGCCCAGGCTTCGCTGAGGGTCTCCATTCCCGCCACGTAGCGAGCCGTGTCTTCCAGATCGTAAGCGTAGTCGTGGAACAGCGACTGGCTATTGAAGAACTGACGGTAGTTGCCGACGACCGTGTCCGCCGGATCGCGGCGCATGCGCAGGATGCGGGCGTTCGGCAGAATGCGCGAAATCAACCCCGCGAGGATCAGGTTGAACGGCCGTTTGTCGATGAGCCGCTTTGGCGCCCCTATCACCTGGGCCGCCGCCCGTAGATAGCCGGCGCCCATCTGGTCAGCAGGCGCCGCCGAAGCCGCGCGAAGGACCTCCGCCGTGAGGCGGCCGCCCGGCGCCTGGCGGGCGGCCATCCGGGCCAGCGCCGGCATGACCGTCAGTTCGCCGGCCGAAACAACGTCACGGTGGCTGGACAGTATCCGGTCGAGCAGGGTTGTGCCCGAACGCGGCGGGCCGACGACGAAGATCGGCGCGTCCGAGGCGGCGCCGATCCCGCGGGGCCCCGACTCCCAGGCCGCCGCTGCGGCATCGAACGTCGCGAGATCAGCCTGAACGTCATAACGGCGCTCCGCGCGGCGGAGCGCCTTGGCGCGATTGAGCGCTTCAAGCGCGGCCGGGAAATCGCCTCGAAGTTCGTAGGCCGTGGCCAGGGCATGACCGACCGCAAGACTGACCTCCGGATCACGTCCCGCATTGCGCGCGAGGGCGTCGAGCGCCGTGACATCTGTAGGGGTTGGCGCCCAGTCCGGCAGGCCCGACAGGCCGTACCAGGCCTGGGCGTCGTCCGGGGCGATGGCGAGGGCTCGGTGCAGCGCGCTGCTCGCCTCTTCAAGAGCGCCGACGTACTTCGCCCCCCAGGCCAGGTTGCGCAGGAACGCTGGCTCCGACGGAGCCTGCGCCACGGCGCGCCGGTACAGGGCCACGCCCTGCTCGTAGTCCTGTGTGCGGCACAGGGTTGTGCCCAGTCGGTCCAGCGCGGGCGCGCCGATGCGGGGAGACCTGCTGGTCGTCAAAGCCTCGCTGCGTGCGCCGGCGATATCTCCGGCGAACAACCGGGCCTGGGCGAGGCGGGACCGGATATCCGGATCGTCACCCAGCGACAGCGCCTGTTCAAGCGCCTGGACCGCCGCGCGATGATCACCCCGGGACGCCGCCGCGAACGCCTGTTGTCGCAGAGAGTCGACGGAGGCTGACATGATCCGGCGCGGCGCCCTGTGTGCCGGCTACACGTCGACTTCGGCGTCGAGCGCGTTGGCCTGGATGAACTCGCGGCGCGGCTCGACCAGTTCGCCCATCAGACGGGCGAACATGTCGTCGGCTTCGTCGGCGTGGTTGACCTTGACCTGCAGCAGGGTGCGAGCCTCGGAATCGAGGGTCGTCTCCCACAACTGCTCGGGGTTCATCTCGCCCAGGCCCTTGTAGCGCTGGATCGACAGGCCCTTG
>CAZISF010000302.1:0-1780 GCA_964541915.1 uncultured Caulobacter sp. | reverse complement strand
CCTAGCCGACGGCTTTGACGATGACGCGCATGACGTCCGCGAAGGTCTTGTCCTGGGCGGCCTCATCCTGAGGGGTTCCCAGCAGGAAGACGATCACCGCGTACCGCCGGCCATCCTTGAGCGTGAGGATGCCGATGTCGTTGACCACCGGCGTCAGGCCAAGATCGGTCGCTGACACCCCGGACTTGTGCGCCAGTCCGGCGCCTTCGGGCAGGCTGGCGGCGAGGCCTTTTGGACCAAACCGCGTCTCGCCCATCATTTGGAGCAGCATGGCGGTGCTGCGCTTCGACACGAGCTCGCCGAGCGCGAGCTTGCGCAGGAAGTTCAGCCCGCCGCTGGCCGTCATCGTGTCGCGCGGATCGACCAGGTAGCGCGCTGTCGCCGCGCGACGAACCGATTCCGGCACCCTGTTGCGAGCAGCCTCGAACGCCGGCCAGCCCTTCCAGGCGATGCGGAATGAAGCCATGCCGTTGAGCTCCGGCTGAAGTTCGCGTTCGTAGCGGTCGACGCGAATATCCTTGATGCCCCGGCCCCGCAGCCAGGCCGTCAGCGCTCCGGGACCGCCGATCCGGCGCATCAGGACGTCGGCGGCGGTATTGTCGCTGTCGCTGACCGTCCGCTCCAGGAGATCGCGCACCGTATAGGTCGTGACGCCCGGCCAGGCGTCCGCCACCGGACTGTGGGCCGGCGAGATGTCCGGCTCCTCCAGCGTGATCGTCTCGTCGAGCGAGAGGCGGCCAAGATCGACCTCCGACAGCACCGCCGCGGCCAGCGGCGCCTTGAACACGCTCTGCATCGGAAAGGCCTTGTCGCCATTCCAGGCCCACACCTCGCCGTTAGCCAGATTCTGGACGGCGATCTCCATCGACGCGGGCTGTGCCCGGGCGGCGATTTCGCCGATCGCCTGGTCCAGCAACGCGGCGTCGATCGCGGGCGTCTCGGCGACGGTCGTGGTCTGGGATCGCTCGCAGGCGCAGAGCAGCAGGACGGCGATCAGGGGGAGGAGGCGGTGCATGACAATGACTCTAACGCCCGACCGCCGCGATTGCGCACGCCGTGAGGATTTCTTTTCTGCTATCAGCGCGACCCTTCGCTAGAACAGGCCGGTCTCGACACGTGAACCAGAACGGAAGCCCGAGCGTGAATCCTCCCGTCGTCATCCTCAACGAACCCCAGCTGGCCGAGAACATCGGCGCGGTGGCGCGGGTGATGGCCAATTTCGGGTTGGCCGATTTGCGCCTGGTCCGGCCGCGCGACGGCTGGCCGCAGGAACGGGCCTGGCCCTCGGCGTCCGGCGCCGACTGGCCGCTCGACAACGCAAAGGTGTTCGACCGGCTGGAAGACGCCATCGCCGACCTGAGGCTCGTCTACGCCACGACGGCCCGCTCGCGCGGCACCCAGCTGCCGGTGCTGACGCCGCGCGAGGCCGCCGCCAATCTCCATACCGCCGTGGAGGCCGGGGAGGGTGTCGGGCTGCTGTTTGGCGGTGAGCGCGCCGGGCTCGAGACCGACGACATCGCCCTCTGCCACGGCATCGTGACCATCCCCGTCGACGAGCGCTTCCGGTCCCTGAACCTGGCCCAGGCCGTGGCGCTGAGCGCCTATGAGTGGCGCCTGGGCGTGGCGGACCGGCCACGAGAGGCCTTCGCGGTCAACGTCGATGGACCGGCCGACATGGAGACCGTCGTCGGACTCTACGAGCAGCTGGAAAGCGAGCTCGATGCAGCCGGCTTCTTCCATCCGCCGGAGAAGCGCCCGTCGATGGTCCGCAACCTGCGCA
>CAZISF010000301.1:0-1782 GCA_964541915.1 uncultured Caulobacter sp. | reverse complement strand
CGACTGGTCCGATGAGACCAACCGCAAGGACACCTCGGCCTATGAGCGGTCCAAGACCATCGCCGAACGCGCGGCCTGGGCCTGGCACAGGGCCGAGGGGGGCAAGCTCGAGCTGACGACCATCTGCCCGGGCGCGGTGCTGGGGCCGGTGCTGGGATCGGACTTCTCGGCCTCGATCGAGATCGTGCGCAAGCTGCTGAAAGGGGAGCTTCCGGGTCTGCCGCGCTTCGGCTGGCCGCTGGTCGATGTCCGGGACATCGCCGACCTGCACGTCCGCGCCATGACCAGCGCCGCCGCGCCGGGCCAGCGTTACCTCGGCGCCGGTGACTTCCTGTGGATGCGCGACATCGCGAAGATCCTGAAGGACAACCTGCCGAAGGACTCGAAGAAGGTCCCGACCAACGCCGTGCCCAACTGGGTTATCCGGATGGCGGCGATGTTCGATCCGCTGGTGCGCGACCGACTGTTCGAGCTCGACAAGCACCGGCCGGTTTCATCCGCCAAGGCGATCTCGCAGCTGGGCTGGTCGCCAAGATCCAACGACGCGATGATTCTGGACACGGCCCGTAGCCTGATCGGCCACGGACTGGTTTAGCGTCACACGCCGCGCAGCACTTCCGCCAGCATCCGGCCTTCGTTGGCCCGGCTGCTGCCCGCGCGCCAGGCGACGACGATCTCGCGGGTGGGGTGGTCGGCCTGGAGGGGGCGGGTGGTGACACCGACGTGCTCGGTCAGGCCAGCGTTCACCGCCATCGCGGGAAGGAAGGAGACGCCGAGACCCGAGCCGACCATCTGCACCAGCGTCGGCAGGGACGTAGCGGCGAAGGTCTCCTCGTTGGTCGACTTGGGCGGCTCCAGCCCGCAGGCGGCCAGGGCATGGTCGCGCAGGCAATGGCCGTCCTCGAGCAGGATCAGGTCGCGGGGCGCGAGGTCCTCGGGATTGACCCGGGACTGTCTCAGGATCGGATGGCCGTCCGGCGCGGCGGCCAGCAGCTCGTCATCTTCGACATGGGCCCAGGCGAGGCCGGTCATGTCATAGGGCAGCGCGATCAGGGCCGCGTCCAGGGCGCCGGCCTTGAGCGCCGCGATGAGTCGGTGGGTCAGATCCTCCCGCAGGAACAGCCGCAGCCTGGGGAACTGCTGGCGCAGCACCGGCAGCGCCCGCGGAAGCAGGAAGGGCGCGACCGTGGGAATGACGCCGAGCCGGAACCGGCCCGTCAGGGGCTGGCCGGCGCCCTGGGCGGCCTGCACCAGATCATCGGCCTGCTCGAGGATCACCCGCGCACGGCGCACGGCCTCCTCGCCGGCGGCGGTGAAAAGGACTCCTGACCGGGCGCGGTCGACGACCGGCGCGCCGAGAATCTTTTCCAGTTCAGCGATGCCGGCCGACAGGGTCGGTTGGGTGACATGGGCCGCCTCGGCCGCCCGGCTGAACGAGCCATGGTCGGAGAGGAGCTTGAGATATTGCAGCTGTCGGATCGTCGGGAGCATGGCGACAGGATAGCCCTGCTCTATCGACTCGGAAAGAACAATCAATTGGCCCTATAGCGAGGCCGCGCCTATCTCTCCCTCACAGCCGGACGACATCCCGCCTCCCCGCGGCGTCCGGTCCCATTCGATCCAGGAGAGACACAGTATGTACGGCGTTGGTCAGAAGCTTCCCGAGTTCAAGATCGTCGGCGTGAAGCCCGGCTTCATGCGTCACGAGGAGAACGGCGAGAGCGCGTTCGAAACACTCACCAACGCCAGCTTCGACGGCAAGTGGAAGGTCATCTTCTTCTA
>CAZISF010000300.1:0-1887 GCA_964541915.1 uncultured Caulobacter sp. | reverse complement strand
AGGAAGTCGGCGAACGACTGGAACAGGCCGAACGGCCCGACCACGTTGGGGCCCTTGCGCATCTGCACGCCGGCCCAGACCTTGCGGTCGCCCCACAGCAGGAACGCCAGGCTGAGCAGCACCCAGATCAGGACGAGCGCGATCTGGCCGACGGCCAGTCCGAACCAGAGAAGGGGGGAGACGGCTTGCTCGGGCACTCGCCTACTCCGCGGCCATCTTGACGGCGCCGGAGGCCAGGGCCGCGCATTCGGCCATGGTCACGCTGGCGCGCGCGATCGGGTTGGTCAGGTGGAAGGCCGTCACGGCGGCCGCGAACGGCTCGTCGGACAGTTTGCCGGCGTCGCCGATGGCGGAAAGGTCGAACACCGTCGGGGTCGAGCCCGGGGCGTAGTCGATCTGGCCGAAGGTCGGATTGTCGGCGAACAGTTTCAGGCGCAGCTGGTCGAGGCTGTCGTAGGGCAGCCTGGCGCCGACATGCTCGGACAGGGCCCGCAGGATCGACCAGTCTTCCTTGGCCTCGCCCTTGGGGAACACCGCGCGTTCGCCCATCTGCACCCGGCCCTCGGTGTTGGCGTACAGGCCGTTCTTCTCGGTATAGGCGGCGCCCGGCAGGATGACGTCCGCCTTGTGGGCTCCACGGTCGCCGTGGCTACCCAGATAGACCGTGAAGGCGCCGGAGGCCGAGGCCTCGCATTCGTCGGCGCCCAGCAGGAACAGCAGGTCCAGCGCGCCCGGCTTGAGCATCTCGCCCGTGGTCAGCCCGCCCTCGCCCGGCAGGAAGCCGAGATCGAGACCGGCGACGCGGCCGGCGGCCGTGTGCAGCACGTTCCAGCCGTTCCAGCCTTCGCGGACGATGTTGAAGGTCTTCGCCACGCCGGCCAATGCCTTGAGCACCGCGCCGCCGTCGGCCCGCGCCAGCGCGCCCTGACCGATGATGATCGCCGGGTTCCTGGCGGTCTTCAGGGCGGTCACGAAGTCCGACTTCGACTTGGCAAGACCTGTGATCGAGGCCGGGCCTGCGCCCAGATAGTCGTAGTCGTAAGTCAGGTCGGCCTGTTGGCCGATCACGCCGAAGCGGGTCTTGCCGGACAGCCACAGCTTGCGCAGGCGGGCGTTGAACACCGGCGCCTCGAGGCGCGGGTTGGTCCCGACCAGCAGCACCACGTCGGCCTGCTCGATGCCGGCCAGTGTCGTGTTGAACAGCCAGCTCTCGCGCGGCCCGGCGCCGAGCGCGGTTCCGTCCTGGCGGCTGTCGAGGTTCTTCACGCCCAGCGCACCGAACAGGTCCAGCGTCGCCTTCATCGACTCGGCATCCTGCAGGTCGCCGGCGATCACGCCGATCTTCTCAGGCGCCGTCGCCTTGATCTTGCCGGCCACGGCGGCGAAGGCCTCGCCCCAGGTCGCCGGCGCGAGCTTGCCGTTCACCCGGACGTACGGCCGGTCGAGGCGTTGACGGCCAAGGCCGTCGACGGCGTAGCGACTCTTGTCGCTTAGCCACTCCTCGTTGATGTCCTCGTTGACCCGCGGCAGGGCCCGCATCACCTGGGCGCCGCGGCTGTCGATGCGCACCGCGCTGCCGAGCGCGTCCATCACGTCGACGCTCTGGGTCTTTTTCAGTTCCCAAGGGCGGTAGTTGAACGTCCAGGGCTTGTGGGTCAGGGCGCCGACCGGGCACAGGTCGTTGACGTTGCCCGACAGCTCGCTGGTCACCGCTGCGCCCAGATAGGTCGTGATTTCAACGTCTTCGCCGCGCGAGATCAGGCCGATCTCGGGAACGCCCGCGACCTCGGTGATGAACCGCACGCAGCGGGTGCACTGGATGCAGCGCGTCATCACGGTCTTGATGAGCGGGCCCATCTCCTTCTCTTCGACGGCGCGCTTGTTCTC
>CAZISF010000299.1:0-1891 GCA_964541915.1 uncultured Caulobacter sp. | reverse complement strand
CCCGAGGTGATGGTGAAGATCACCGGCCGGACCCGGGACGGCGCCCATCTGAAAGCGCACCTGGACTACATCAGCCGTAACGGCGCCCTGGCGCTGGAGGGGCCCGCCGGGGAGCGGCTGGAAGGCCGTGGACAGGTGCGGGATCTGGCGCGCGACTGGGCCGAGGAGTTCGCGCTTGAGCCGGGGCGCAGGCGGGACGCCTCGATCAGCCTGTCGATCGTGCTGAGCATGCCGGCCGGCACAGACGCCGTCCGCTTGCAGGACGCGGCGCGGGCGTTCGCGGCGGAGACGTTCGGCGAACACTTGCCCTATGTCTTCGCCCTGCATGACGAAGGGCGGCATCCGCACGTCCATCTGACGGTGCGAAGGCTGGGGCGGGACGGCGAGCGGCTGAACCCACGCAAGGCGGACCTGCAGGCCTGGCGGGAAGGGTTCGCGCGGGCTCTTCGCGACCGGTCCATCGAGGCCGAGGCGACGCCGCGCCGAGCGCGAGGCGTGACCCGCAAGGCCGAGCGCATCCCGGTGCGCAAGATGCGGGAACGTTTCGCAGCGGGGCAGGGGCCTTTGCCCGAGGTGCTCGCCGTCGCCTATCGGGCAGCGCTCACCATGGGGGGAGACGAAGCGCCGTGGCTGGAGGCGATACGGGCGCGCGAGTTGGCCATCCGGCGCGCCATGGTGGCTGAAGCCCTGCGTCTGTCGCGATCGGAGCGGCCCGGGGATCGCGCTCTCGCCACTCTGGTGGAGCGGTTTGTGCGGGAACGGCCGGCGCCGATGACGCGGGATCAGGCGCTGCGGCAGAAGGGGGAGATTCAGCGCGACCTCGGCCGGCCTCGTGAACGATAGGCGTTGGCCTTTGTCGGCATAGCCCTCGAGTTTGCTAGGTGTCAGAAGTCGACCATGCGGTTTTCCGTATTGAATAGTTTTATCCGTATTTTCGTATTTTCTGCCGTTATACGCACAAACGTATATTGACAAATGATGCGGATTTTCGTATATCGCGGCTGAAGGAGTTTTCACATGGAGCCCATCGTCCGGAGTGAAAAGCAGCTTGCCGCGGCCATTCGACGTTTCCGAAGACTGGCGGATATGACCCAAGGTGACCTCGCGACCAAGGCGAGCAAACGCCAGGCGACCATATCCAATCTGGAAAGCGGCTCCGGCACGCTTGAAACCCTCTTCGCCGCTCTCGGCGCGCTGGAGCTGGAAATCGTCGTGCGGCGCAGAAGCCGGGGCCGGGCGTCCGATATGGGAGACCTGTTCTGATGGCCCGCAGACGGGCCAATGCGCCTCTCCTGGTCTATCTCAATGGCAGGCTCGTCGGTCGCCTTCGCCGGGAAACCAGCGGGGCCATCGATTTTCAGTACGATCCTTCATGGCTGGGGTGGGAGCACGCGATCCCGGCGTCGCTTTCGCTGCCGCTTCGCGAGGATCGCTACATCGGGGCTCCCGTCGTCGCCGTTTTCGACAACCTCCTTCCCGACAATGAGAAGATCCGGGGCCGAGTCGCCGCGCGCGTCGGCGCCGACGGGATCGACGCCTACAGCCTCCTGGCCGCCATCGGTCGCGACTGCGTGGGCGCCCTGCAATTCCTGCCCGAAGGCAGCGAACCGCCCCGGCCGGGCGAGATCGAGGGTGAGCCCGTCAATGACCGCGCCATTGCGAAAATTCTGGATGATCTGACCGCAAATCCTCTGGGGCTCGACGACAGCGAGCACTTCCGGATTTCACTCGCCGGCGTCCAGGACAAAACCGCCTTCCTGCGTCACGACGGCCAGTGGCTGAAGCCGGGCGGCGCCACGCCGACCACCCACATCTTCAAGCCGCAGATCGGCAAGGCGCCGGGCAGCGCCATCGATTTTTCCAACAGCGTCGAAAACGAATATCTCTGCCT
>CAZISF010000298.1:0-1891 GCA_964541915.1 uncultured Caulobacter sp. | reverse complement strand
TGGGCGCCCTGCCCGAAGGCCGCTGGCGACCACTGGCGCCGGAGGAGCGGGCGGCATTGATCGCCGGCTAGTACCCCGGCGGCTTCACGAACCCGCCAAACTCCCTTTCCAGCAGCTCGGCGAAGGCGATGGTCGTTCGGTCCTCGAGATAGGGTCCGATGATCTGCACGCCTATCGGGAGCCCCGCATTGCTCAGGCCCATTGGCGCGACCGTGGCGGGCAGGTGCGCGAGGGTGGCCACCCCTGACCAGGCGAGCTGACTGTAGTAGGCGGTCTGTTCGCCGTTGATCAGCAGTTTCCGCGCGCCGAGGTCCGGGCTGTTGTCGTGCGGAAAAGCCAGCGTGCCCAGCGTCGGCGCCAGCACCACGTCGAAGCCTTCGAACAGCCGCGTCCATTGGCGCCGAATGGCCAGCTGGGCGTCGAGCAGGCCCATCCAGTCATGGGCGCTGGGCGGCCGAGCGCCGGGCTGACCGCGGGTCATGGCGACGTTGAGGATCGCGCCGTAGACGCCTTGCGCCTCGACGAGGTCGGGCAGCAGGTCGGTCTGGCGGTCGACCCGGGCCCCGAGGTCCTCCAGGCTGTCGCCTAGACCGTTCAGCGCCGCGACGATCTCCTCGTCCGTCGCCGCCAACGGGTGCTGATCAAGGATGAGCACGCGGAAGTCGGCCAGCCGTTCATGGCGCGGCGGCCGGAAGCGCAGGCTGTAGCCCACCGCCTCCATGTCGTCTGGTCCGGCCAGAACGCTGAGGGCCAGATCGAGGTCCGCCGCCGTCCTGGCCATCGGCCCGATCACCGCGACCGGCACGTCGACACCCTCCAGCCCGGGAGGGGTATGCCCTCGCAGGGGCACCGCGCCGTAGCTGGGCTTGTGCCCGTAGACGCCGCAAAAGCCCGCCGGAATGCGGATCGAACCGCCGATGTCGGAGCCGAACTCCAGCGGAACCATACCGGCCGCCAGGGCCGCGGCGCTGCCGCCCGATGAGCCTCCGGGGCCACGCGTCAGGTCCCAGGGGTTGTTGGTGCGGCCATAGACCGGGTTGTCGCTCTGGAAGTCGGCCAACATCTGAGGCACGTTGGTCTTGCCGAGAATAATCGCGCCGGCCGCCTTGAGCCGCGCGATCCCCACGCCATCGACCGGCGCTTTCCAGTCCTTCCAGTGTTCCATGCCCCAGGTTGTCGGCAGACCGGCGACCCAGTTGGCTTCCTTGACGGTCATCGGCATGCCCAGCAGCGGCCTCCGCTCACCTCGGGCTACGGCAGCATCGGCCTCCTTCGCCGCCGTGCGAGCCCGGTCGAAATCGCGCACGACCACGGCGTTGACCGGCCCGTCTCGCGCCTCGATGCGGGCGATAGCCGCGTCTGTCGCCTCCAGCGCGCTGATCCGGCCCGCCGCAATCGCCCGCACGGTTTCACCGGCCGTTGCATCGGCGAGATCTGAGGTGAGCGTGTCGGTCATGACTGTCTCCTTTGTCGCTGAGCCAGCGTCGCAAGGCGGACGAGGCTGTGTCCAGCCTGTCGTGACAGCGTGCTGACGGAACGCTGACAACAGCGGCGCCTTGGACCCCTGCGCCAGGACGTCAGGAAAACACCATGACCTTCGAGGCGCTGCCATAACGGCGCGACGCATTGGGATCGTGCGCGGCAGTCGGGTCAGCTGTCCAGACGCGGGCAGGTTGCTGACAGCAGCCTGGCGGCGGTCACGCCCTGGACTGTCGGGTTTGCCGACTGAGCAAGGGGTTGAAAGAGATTGCGGGTCGCATCACGTAACGGTTGCGGGACTTCCCGTGACTTGTATCTTGTGGACGCACGGTCGGCGATGTGTCCGGTCGGCAGACGCTTATTCGGGGGGATAAGTGGTGTCAGGGTTACGGCTCGGCCTGAAGTGTATCGG
>CAZISF010000297.1:0-1893 GCA_964541915.1 uncultured Caulobacter sp. | reverse complement strand
GTCGCGATGGCGGCGCGCAGTTCAGTTTCCAGATCGCTCATGCGAAGACTCCTTCAAGTTTGGGCAGCAATCCGAGGCGGGCCTTGGCAATGGCCACGTACTTTGGGTCCTGCTCCACCCCTATGAAATTGAACCCTTCGGCCACCGCAGCCTTTCCGGTGGAGCCCGATCCCATGAATGGGTCGAGTACGATACCTCCCGGCGGTGTCACCAGCCGGCACAGGTAGCGCATCAGCGCGGTCGGTTTTACGGTCGGATGGATGTTCCCGGGTTTTCCGTCGGCGTCTGGCGGCACACCCTCGTTGCGGTCTGACTTCGACGCTTTAGCGCAGTAGAAGAAGCGGGCGGCTGATCCCGCGTCGGCGCGTCGAGCACCTGGCTTCATCTTGAAGCCAACAACACCGTCATTGTCGCTGTCGGCGGACGCTTCATTCTCTCGCCCATTGCCGCGCTTCATCGCACCATAGACGTTCTGTGTTTTCCTGCTGCTGCTGCTGCTGGCGTCAGCTAGTTGGCCGGGCGCCTGTGGGAACGCTGCGGTGACCTCGTCGCTGCCGTCATGGATAAGGTTGGCGGGCCAGCGGCCGAGCGCATGAGCCGTGATGTTGCCGCCATCTGGCTTGATTGAGAAACTAGACCCGGCGCTGTCGCTGCCGACTTTCGTCGCGTAGCCATTCTGCACACGGTACAGTGGGTTGGTCGCCGGGTTGGCGGTGTCCTCGTACTCGACCCGACACCCGTCGATATTCAGCGCTCCGACACCCCACTCAGCCAAGTTGCGCGGCACGGTTCCGATCAGCGGCTTGCGTGCCATAACGATCGGCTCCCATGCTGGCTTTAGCGCCGTGCCCCACCCCTCCCATTCGCCTTCCTGATTGCTGGACTTCGTGAACCCCGACCCGTAAGCCCAGCCGATCTGGTCGCGTATCTCAAATCCAGCGTCCTCGATTGCGCAGGCCAGCCTGTGGTAAGTTCGGGTTCCGCCGAAGGCTAACATATGGCCGCCGGGCTTGAGCACGCGCAGCGCCTCTACGGCCCATGAGTAAGTCCATTCTTGGAACAAACCGCCTGCCCGGTACTCGGGGCCGCGAGCGGAAGCACGTCCAAAGGCATTGTCGCGCCCGGCATCGTTCTTGTTGAGAGCCCGCCGAAAACCATCGGCGCTGTCCCATTCCTTACCCATGAACTCAAGACCGTAAGGCGGGTCGGTGACGATGGCGTCAATAGAGGCCGACGTCAGCATATCCAGCGCCGACCGGCAATCGCCAGTGATGATCTGGACGCTCACAGCAGTCCCTCCTGTTGAAGCCACCAACTCGCGACGGCGATGTCCTCGTCGCCGTCCTCGATCGCGTTGCCCTTCAGGCAGACCTTGCGCGGTATCCAGACCTCCCGACCGTGGTCGATCTGGAACCGCACGGCGGCGTCCGTCGTCGAGAGCACGATGCCCTCGACGACGTGCTGGCCGAAGCCGGTGGAGCGCCAGCCGGTCACGGGAGCACCAGATCGGCGGAGATAATCTCCATTTCTTCCCGCTTGCGGCTCGGTACGCCAACGATCTCCACGTCCTCGTAGTATTCTTCGATGGAGTCCGGGCCGCCCGCGTATCTGCCTCGTTTGGCGACGTACTTGCCGCGGAGCCACGCCACGAGCGCATTCTTAGCTGCCCTTTCCGAGGAGAAGATGCGTGGCGTGGTGGCAGGGTCCTCGGTGTGCAATACCGGCTCGACATGCGAACCACCGCGGCCCATACGACCTGCTGGCTCTGGCAGATATCCGCCAGTCGGCTTGTGGCGAATGAGCCAGAACTTTATCGTGCTCATCCGGCAGCCTCCATCCCGAGGGCGGTCAGGTAGAGCTCGAGCAGGGCTTCCTGCTCGAGGCGTTCCGCTC
>CAZISF010000296.1:0-1899 GCA_964541915.1 uncultured Caulobacter sp. | reverse complement strand
TGGTGGCGATGATCAGCTCGTCGCGACGCTTGGTCTTCATCCAGCGGCCGACGATTTCCTCGCAGGTGCCGGCCCACTCTTCCTTCGGCGGAACCGGATAGTTCTCGGCGGTGTCATAGAAGTTGATCCCGGCCTCGAGTGACTGGTCGAGGCACCGGTGGGCCATGGCTTCGTCGGCCTGGCCGCCGAAAGTCATCGTCCCCATGCAGATCCTGGAGACGTAGATGGCGCTGCGGCCGAGGCGGTGGTGCTGCATGGCGGGTATCCGGATCGGGGATGGTGGGGAGCGGTCAGCGACCGGCTGTCCATCCCCTCCTAGTCGGCTCCCCCGCCGGAAGCCAACCCCCGAAAATCTGACAGGGACGCCCGGGGGCAGGGTTTGGCGAGGGGATGAGCCGCAACGACTTGATCCTCCGGCCGTTCGAACCACATCGCCTCTGACGCCGGCCTCCGGCGAGCAGGATGAGCGACATGAAGCCCGTGGTGACCGCGATCGCATTGACCTTTCTGACCGGCCTGTTCTCCGGCGCCGCCGCGCGTGAACGGGTCGAAGAGCCGGCCTTTTCCGTCGTGGACTCGCCCGCCGGTCTGGAGATCCGCCAGTACGGGCCGCGCATCGCCGCGGAAACCACGGTCACCGGCCAGGACGAGCAGGCCCGCAGCGCCGGTTTCCGGCGCCTGGCCGGCTACATCTTCGGCGGCAACACCACCCGCACGTCGATCGCCATGACCGCGCCGGTGACCCAGGCCTCGGAAAAGATCGCCATGACCGCACCCGTGACGCAAACGCCGGACGGCGCGGGCGCCTGGCGCATCCAGTTCATCATGCCCAGCCAGTACAGCCTTGAGGCGCTGCCGACGCCGAAAGATCCGTCGGTGCGGCTGGTCGCGCTGGCGCCCGAGACCTTCGCCGTGCTCCGTTTTTCGGGCAGCACCCGGGACGAGGCTGTCGACGCGCGCAAGGCCGAACTGCTGCGCAAGCTGACGGATACCGGCTGGCGCGCGGCCGGAGAGCCGGTCGCCTGGTTCTATGACCCGCCCTGGCGGCTGCCCTCGAACCGGCGCAACGAAGTCGCCGTGCTGGTGACCCGGGCGCCCTGAAGCCTGTCCCTCCGGGCTATCGCAGCGACTGCACCGCCTCGCCGATGAAGGCGCGCAGGTTGTCCTTCAGCGTCGCCGGCGTCGCGCCGTGCCGCACGACCACGACGTCGAGGTCCGGAACCAGCACGGTGTACTGGCCGTCGTAGCCGTTGGCCGAGAAGCTGCCCGGACCGCCCATGCCCAGCCACCACTGGGCGCCATAGGGTTCGGCGTCGTCGTGGATCGCCCTGGTGCGGGTTCGGGCGTAGTCGACCCAGCCCTCCGGCAGGAGACGGCGGTCCTCCCAGACCCCGTCACGCAGATAGAGCAGGCCGAACCGGGCGAAATCCCGCGCGGTGCAGAAGCAGAACGAAGAACCGATGAAGGTGCCGGCCTCGTCGAACTTGGGGATCGGACTGGTCATGCCCAGAGGTTCGAACAGCCGCGTCCGCATGAAGGTCTCGAAGTCCGGGCCATAGGCGTTCAGGGCCCGGGCCAGCGCACGGCTGATGATGTTCGTCGTGCCGCTGGAATAGGCCATGTAGCGGTCCGGCTCATAGAGCAGGGGAAATGATGCCGCGAAGGCGGCGACGTCCTTTTGGCCCTCGCCGAACAGCATCGGGATCACGTCGGACGGCGCGTCGGGGCCGTATTCCTCGGTGAATTTCAGCCCGCTCGACATGCGCAGCAGCTGGTCCAGGGTGATCGCCCCGCGCGGGTCGCCCTCGCCGCGCCATTCGGGCACATCGGCCGGGGCGTGGATATCGATCAGCCCGTCGCCGACCAGCAGGCCGGTCAGGGCCTGGGTCATGCTCTTGG
>CAZISF010000295.1:0-1930 GCA_964541915.1 uncultured Caulobacter sp. | reverse complement strand
CAGCCGCAGCGTGTCGCGGACCAGGTCGGTCATGGTGACCTGCGGCTCCGTGCGTTTGGTCAGCATCTGGATCTGGTCCGCGGCCGAGCATTGCAGTTCGGCCGTATCCTCGATCAGCACCACCCGATCCTCGGCGAAGGCGGGCTCGGCCAGGATGGCGTTGGCCAAGGTCGTCTTGCCCGATCCTGTGCCGCCGACGATCAGCATGTTCTGCCGCGCGACCGCCGCCGCTCGGATGATCGCCGCTTGGCCCTCGCTCATCATCCCGCCGGCGACATACTCGTCGAGGGTAAACACCACCTCGGGCCGCTTGCGGATCGCGAAGGCCGGGCTGGAGACCACGGGCATGAAAGCGCCCTGGAAGCGCTCCCCGGTCAGCGGCAAGGTCGCGCTGACCCTCGGATGGTCACGGGTGACCACCTCGCCGGCGTGGTCAGCCAGCAGGCGCAGGATGCGGTCGGCGTCCGCCGCGGCAAGGTGCTCTCCGGTCCACGACCTCCCCTCCCCGATCCGGTCCACCCAGATCTTGCCGTCGGGATTGACCATCACCTCGACCACCAGCCGCTCGGCAAGGGCGCCGGCGATCACCGGGCCCATCGCCTGGCGCAGGGCCGCGACCTTGCGGTCGGTTACGACAGGATGGTGCTGCGACATGGCGCTCTCCACGGACTTGGGTTGGAAGGGTGCGAAGGGTCCACTATAGGCTCCCGTCGTCATCGCCGGGCCGCAGGGCGGCGATCGGCTGGGGCGCCAGGTAGTCCTCGGTCAGATGCCCCTCTGGCGCGTCCGCAGCGCCCTTGCCTGCGTCTGAGCACGCTCGGGGCGGTGAGACCCCCGCAAAGCCCTCAGGAGCCGCCACCACGGCCCGCACACCCTTCCAGTCGATCGAGGCCCGCCCAGGCAGGTCGGCGGCCTCTGGGCGCTGCTCATAGGCCGCGGGCACGCCGTTGAAGTAGTCCCCCGTCCGCGCCTTGAAGAACGGCTCCTCGTAGTAGCGAATCTTGTCGGCCAGGATCGGCTTGGTGTTGTTGACGAACAAGAACTGTTTCCTGTCGTCCAGGCCGCGCACGTCCTCCTCGGAGAGGATGTAGCGCTGCTGCTCCGACCGGGAGGTCGAACGGTTCGCGCGCCCGAAAAGGCTGCGCGGATCGCTGTAGCTCTCGCGCATCTCCAGCGCCTTGCCCGCCCGGCGCGTCACCTTGTCGATGCTGGTGGGCTCTGAGGTCGCGAAGCACGCCGTGATGTGCATGTTGTCGAACAGCGGCGTCTTGTCCCCGTACTTGGAAAAGACGTCGTTGAAGCTCTGGCAGATCAGGTGGGCGGTGATCCCATAGCCGGCCATCTCGCCCATGGCGTTTTCCAGGAACGGAAGACTGCCGAGCTTCGGGAACTCGTCGAGCAGCAGCAGGAGCCTGTGCAGCTTGCGCCTGCGGCGGCTGTCGAAATGTTCGTGCTCCATCAGGCTGTTGATGGTCTGGCGCGTGAACACCCGCACCAGGAACGCCAGGCGGTCGGCATGGGCCTGCGGCGTGATGATGTAGAAGGACACCGGCGCCTCGGAACAGACCAGGTCGCCGATGGAGAAGTCCGACCAGCTGGTCGCGTACTCCACCAACGGATCCGCCCACAGCGAGAGTGACGCCCGGCAGGTGGCCAGGACATTGGATTTCACGCGCTCGTCCATGGTCGAGAGCGCCGTCGCCCCCAGCAGGACCTCGGGGTGGATCTCCGCGATCGGCGCGCCCTTGGCGTCCCGCGCGAGCCCATCCGCTGCATGATAGTCCGGCCGCCAGCGGTGTTGAGTGTTCATCATCGCGTGCAGGGCCGGCTCGATGTTGATCAGCAGCCGCCGGACCTGGGCCAGGTTCTTCTTGGTGTCCTCCTCGCTGTAGAGAACGTGCAGGATGATCGCGGTGAAGAAGTCCGTCGC
>CAZISF010000294.1:0-1971 GCA_964541915.1 uncultured Caulobacter sp. | reverse complement strand
CGTCTCGCCTCCGGCGATACACCTCCCCCATGGGGGGAGGATACTGGCGATCAAACCTCATCATCCGCCTCCACTTCGGCCCGCGACCGCGCCGGCGGATCGTTGAGGAACCGCGGCTGATGCGTCCGCTGCGGCCGGCCGATGATGTCGCCCAGGTCGGCGAGATCGACGAAGGCGTCGCACTGCCGGCGCAGGTCGTCGCTGACCATTGGCGGCTGTGACTTGACGGTGGAGACCACGGTCACCCGCACGCCCTTGCGCTGCACGCCCTCGACCAGCGCCCGGAAATCGCCGTCGCCGCTGAACAGCACCAGATGGTCGGCCTTGTCGGCGATCTCCATCATGTCGACCGCGATCTCGACATCCATGTCGCCGCGCCAGCGCTTGCGGCCCTGGGCGTCGGTGTATTCGCGCGCCGGCTTGGTCACCACGGTGAAGCCGTTGTAGTCGAGCCAGTCGACCAGCGGCCGCAGCGGGGAAAAGTCGTCGCCGCTCTCGGCCAGGGCGGTGTAGTAGTAGGCCCGGATCAGCACCCCGCGCTTGCGGAACTCGTCGAGCAGTTTGCGGTAGTCGATGTCGAAGCCCAGCGCCTTGGCCTGGGAATAGAGATTGGCGCCGTCGATGAACAGGGCGAGCCTGTCGGTCGGATAAAATGTCATCGTTTCAAAACCTTGAACTCAATATCGCATCTTGAAATAGGCGAATCCGTCGTCATCGCCCTGGGCAGCAATCTAGCGGGAGCGCACGCCTCCTGCGAGGCCCTGCTGGAGGCGGCGCTGGCCTGTCTTCCAGCTCATGGCCTGACGGTCACAGCCCGGTCGGGCTGGTGGCGATCCGCCGCCTGGCCCGACCCCGCGGCGCCGGCCTTTACGAACGGCGTTGCCCTGGTCGAGACCGCCCTGACGCCGTCCGGGACCCTCGAGGCGCTGCACGCGATCGAACGCGCCTTCGGTCGCCAGCGGCATGAACCCAACGCCGCCCGAACCCTTGATCTGGACCTGATCGCATTCGGTCAGCAGGTGATCGACACCGCCGGCCTGACGCTGCCTCACCCGCGTGCGCTCAATCGTCGCTTCGTCATGGGCCCACTCGCCGAGATCGCACCGGATTGGGTTCATCCCCTGTCCGGCGAACGCGCGAGCGCCCTGGCGCTGACCGCGTCGGTCGGCAGGGACGCCCATCCGGCCTGATCGGTCCTTGCGGCGTTGCACAATGACGCGCAAAACTCTATGTAGCGCGGTTCAACCGGCACCCCGAGAGATTCAATGGCCCGCGTCACCGTCGAAGATTGCGTCGAGAAAATCCCCAACCGCTTTGGTCTGGTCCTCGCCGCCGCGCATCGCGCCCGCGCCATCTCGGCCGGCTCGGCCCTGATGGTCGATCGCGACAACGACAAGAACCCCGTCGTGGCGCTTCGTGAAATCGCCGAGGACGTGGTCGACAACGACGGTCTGCGCGAAAGCCTGATCGGCACCCTGCAGCGGGTGGACGAGCGGACGGAAGCCGAGGAAGAGGCCGAAACCATCGCCCTGCTGTCGGATCCGACCCACATGCAGATGAGCGAGCAGGAACTGATCCGCGCTCTGCAAAGCGACCGCGATGGCGGTCAGGAGGAGCGGTACTGAGTCCGGAAGGTCCAGAACCGACTGACGTCCTAGAGGCGGCCCCCGCCGCCCCATCCACAAACACGCCTCCGGAGCCGCCAGAAATGGCGGCCCGCGCCGCTGCGCGGGCGACGGGCCCCAAATTCCTTCGCCAGTACGAGCTGATCGAACGGGTCCGGGCCTATGACCCGACCGCCGACGAAGGCCTGCTGAACCGTGCCTATGTCTATGCCGTGCGCATGCACGGCTCGCAGACCCGCGCGTCCGGCGATCCCTATTTCGCCCACCCGATCGAGGTGGCCGGCATCCTGACGGAATACCGGCTCGATACGGCCTCCATCGTCACGGCCCTGCTGCACGACGTCAT
>CAZISF010000293.1:0-1992 GCA_964541915.1 uncultured Caulobacter sp. | reverse complement strand
CACCGAGAACACTGCGCCTCTCCGCCGTCAGCACAGGCTGAAGCCGACCGGGCTGATCACAACGCCGGCCGCGCCGGCTCCCCTCGCCGACATCAGCAGCCGCGACTCAAAAGGCCCGCGCCAACAATCGCGCCCGTAATGTGCTCTTGAAAGCCCGATAAGCGGCCTTACGCACATTCAAGAGCGAGCGCCTTGCAGCCTCTGCGAAATTGTGGTTTGCTCTCCGACGCACAATAGGCCTCCTAACTGGCTCTTGAACGCCCATGCCCGCCCGCAACACGCTGCTCCTCGCACCGCCCTATCCCGTGGAACTTGCCCTGACAGAACTCGGGGCGAACCTGCGGACGGCGCGCCTGCGTCGAAACCTGACCGTCGAGGAGGTCGCTCAGAAGATTGGAGCGGGTCGCCGCGCCGTGTCGGACGCCGAACGTGGCAAGCCAACAACCAGTGTCGCGATCTATGCCGCCCTGCTTTGGGCCTTCGACCTTCTGGCCGACATGCACAGCCTGGCCGACCCAGCTCGCGACCAGGAAGGACAGGTTCTTGCTCGCTCCAAGGCCAGGATCCGCGCGCGGCGCGGTGAAGCCTTGGACAACGATTTCTAAGGCCGATGGCAGAGGCCTTTGTCCATATCACCCTGCCTGGGGCCGCTGAGCCGATCACCGCCGGTCGCTTTGTCATGGAGACCGACAGGACCGGCATGTCCGTCGGACGTTTCGTCTATGGCCGGCGCTACCTGGCGCATCCAGACGCTGTTGAAATCGATCCGGTCGAGCTGAAGCTCGCACCCCGCACCTACGAGACCGCCGCGCTCGGCGGCGTGTTCGGCGCCCTGCGCGACGCCAGCCCCGACTATTGGGGCCGCCGCGTCATCGACAAACATGCCGGCAAGCCGCAACTCGGAGAAATCGACTACCTGCTGCACTCCGCCGACGACCGCGCCGGCGCGCTTGGCTTCGGCCTCAATGCGGAGCCGCCGGCGCCGCGCCGCGATTTCAACCAGACCGTCGCGCTGGAGAAGCTGCAGCGTATCGCCGACGCCCTGATTGCCGACGAAGAGGTCGCGCCGGACGCCGCCAACCAACAGATCCAGGATCTGCTTCTGGTCGGCACCTCCATGGGCGGGGCCAGGCCCAAGGCCGTCGTCGAGGACGAGGGCGCTCTCTGGATCGCCAAGTTCAATCGCCAGGATGACCGCTGGAACAGCGCCCGGGTCGAACACGCCATGCTCACGCTTGCCCGGGCCTGCGGTCTGGAAGCCGCCGACAGCAAGGTGGTCCTTGCGGGAGGGCGAGACGTCCTGATGGTCCGCCGCTTTGACCGCGAGCGCGTGGCGGCGGGCTACACCCGCGCCCGGATGATCAGCGCCCTGACTCTCCTGCGCACGGAAGACAGCCATCGGGCGCGGGATCGCTGGTCCTATGTGCTGCTGGCCGAGGAACTGCGCCGGGTCAGCGCCGAGCCCGCCAGGGATGCGCGCGAGCTTTTCCGCCGCATGACCTTCAACGCCCTGATCTCCAACGCCGACGATCACCCGCGCAATCACGCGATGATCGCCAAGGCCAGGGATTGGCGGCTGTCCCCGGCCTACGACCTGACACCATCGACCCCGATCAGCCTGGAACGCCGCGATCTGGCGCTGGTGATCGGAGACGCCGGCCGCATCGCCACGGCGGAAAACCTGATCTCACAAAGCCCACGCTTTCTCCTCAAGACCGACGAGGCCGCCTCCATCGTCGCGGAAATGGAGCAGCGGGTGGCGAGCACCTGGTACGACGTCGCCCGCGGCGCCGGCGTGAGCGCGCCCGACTGCGAGCTGATCTCGGGAGCCTTCGTCTATCCGGGCTTCCGGCCCGAACCGCCTCCGCTCTGACCATGAGCGAGGCCGCCACGGCTAGATCAACCCCAGCGCCTTGAAGCTGGCGACCTCGGCGCGCCCGACAATGACGTGGTCATGCACCGCGATACCCAGGGTCCGCGCGGCGTCGATGA
>CAZISF010000292.1:0-2003 GCA_964541915.1 uncultured Caulobacter sp. | reverse complement strand
GTGCGGGCCATCGAGCAGACGCCGCGCACGTGCGGTTCGCGCGAGAACTCGGCCTTCAGGTCGGGCTTCTTCGAACCGCCCGAGCCTGTGCCGGTCGGGTCGCCGCCCTGGGCCATGAAGCCCGGGATCACGCGGTGAAAGACCACGCCATTGTAGAAGCCCTCCCGCGCCAGTTCCTTGATGCGTTCAACGTGGCCGGGGGCCAGGTCGGGGCGCAGCTTGATCGTGACCAGGCCGGTGTCGGTGGTCAGCAGCAGGGTGTTTTCGGCGTCTGTCGTCATGGGTTCAGTTCACTTCCGCAGGAATGGTCACATCACATAGCGAGAAGTCCGCGCCCTTGAGCTTGCGGACTCGCTGGATCTCGGCCTTGAACCACGCGCCGGCCGGGTCGATGACCCTGACGGTTGGCCGTTCGGCGGCGGGTATATCGGCCAGAACGCGGACGCGGTCCATCCGATCCTGCGGCGTGGGCACAGGTTCGCCGGTCTTGATCGCGCGGATCGCGTCCAGACCGCTGATCACCCGTCCAAACGCCGTGTAGCGCTTGTCGAGTGAAAGGTAGGGCTGGCGCATCAGGAAGAACTGGCTGTTGGCGCTGTCGGGATTGTCATCGCGGGCCATACCGACGACGCCGGGACAATAGCTGCCCCAGGTCGCGACCTTCCCGTCCTGGGTCATGTCGTGCCAGCTCCACGCCTGACCGACGACGGGCAGCGACTTGAGGAAGCCCTCGTCCGTCCCCCAGGGACTGGCCGCGACCACGACACCGGACGATGCGTCCCGGCGGAAGGTGAACTCGGCCTTGAGGTTGGGAAGGTCCGTGCCGCCCTCCCCTGTGTCCTGCGGATCGCCGGTCTGGGCCATGAAGCGGTCGATGACCCGGAAGAAGGTCCGGCCGTCATAGGTTCCCTTGCGGGCCAGTACCTTCAGGCGCTCGACATGCCCCGGCGCGACCTCGGGAACCAGCTCGACGACCACCCGTCCCTTGTTGGTGTCGATAACAAGGACGTTCTGAGGGTCCGGCGTGCGCCAGTCGGCGGCGGCCGGAGCCTTGGGCTTCGCCATCGCCGCCGGTGCAACCAGCGTCAGGGCGGCAGCGAGCAACAGGGTCGAGCGCATGGCGGCGGTCTCCTCAGCCGATCTTGACAGGAACAGAGATGTCGCAGGCCGAACCCGCGCCGGCGCCGGACGCCCGGGCCGCGTCGAGAATCGCCTTGAACGACGGGCTGTTGGTGTTGAGCACCTGCACTGACGGTCGCTCCGCCGCCGGAAGGTCGGCCAGAATTCGCACCTTCAGCATGCTGTCCTGCGGCGATGGGACCGGCTCGCCCGTCTTGATCGCCCGGACCACGTCCAGACCGCCGAGCACGCGCCCGAAGGCTGTGTAGTTGGCGTCCAGCAACGGGTAGGTCTGCCGCATCATGTAGAACTGGCTGTTCGCCGTGTCGGGCGAATTGGCGCGGGCCATGCCGAGGACTCCGGCGCAGAACAGCGGCCAGCCGGACACCTTGCCGTCCGCCGACGCCATCATCTGCATCTGCGGCGTTCCGCGGATCGCGAACCCGTCGATGAAACCCGCCTCGGTCAGGAAAGGGATCTTGTTGTCCGGCGCGATGCGGCCCAGCGAGGCGAACGGCAGGTCCCGGCCGTGGCGAAACTGGAACTCGTCTCTGAGGTTGGGCAGCTCTGACCCGCCCGTGCCTTCGTTCCGCGGATCGCCCGTCTGGGCCATGAAGTCGTCGATGACGCGAAAGAAGGTCAGTCCGTCGTAAAAGCCCTGACGGACGAGCGTCTTGACCTGCGCGACGCTGGCCGGCGCCGCCCAGGGCGCCAGCTCGGCGATCACGCGGCCCCGGTTGGTATCGATGACGAGGATGTTGTCCGGGTCGGGCGTGCGCCAGTCCGCCGCCGGATACTGCGGCGCCGGCGGCGCCTTTGGCGGCGCGGCGGCCATCGCGGCCGGCGCGACGGAAAACAGCAGGGCGGCGAGCGCGATCGGCGCG
>CAZISF010000291.1:0-2134 GCA_964541915.1 uncultured Caulobacter sp. | reverse complement strand
TGATCAGCGGCTCATCCCTCTCCGACCCGGCTCCGCCGGGCCACCTCTCCCTCAGGGAGAGGAAGGTCTGAAGCCAGGGACACGTACCTTCGGTACATGTCCCCGCTCCGCCTAACCCCACTCCGCCCAGAGCGCCGTTTCGTCCGCCTTGGCGACCTTCACCGCCGCTTCCTTGATATGCCCGTAGCCGCGGATCTGTTGCGGGACGGCAGCGATGCGGGCGGCGAGGGGCAGGCGTTCGGCCGTCAGGCCGCCCAGGATCCGGTCCAGCTGGGCCTCGTAGGACACGATCAGACCCCGCTCCATCCTGCGCTCTTCAGTCATGCCGAAGATGTCCAGAGGACCACCGCGCAGGCCCTTGAGCCGGGTCAGGACCGGGAAGACCAGGTCGATCATCCAGCCGCCCAGGGCGATCTTCTTCGGCCGGCCGTCGGCGTCCTTCGGGGCGATCAGCGGCGGGCTCATCCACACCTTGACCTTGCCGCCCTTGAAGGTGCCGGCCAGCTCTGAGGCGAACCGGCCATCGGTGTAGAGCCGAGCGATCTCGTACTCGTCCTTGTAGGCCATCAGCTTGTAGAGGTTGACCGCCACGGCCCGCGTCAGGGCCTCGCCGCCCCCATCCTTGCCTGAATGGGCGGTCTCGGCGGCCTTCACCTGGGCAATCCGCTTCGCATAGCGGTCGGCGTAAGCCGCGTTCTGATAGGCCGTCAGTTCGGCCGTGCGCTTCGCGACCAGATCGTCCAGCGCCATCGTCTCGGGCGTGGCCACCGCGTCTTCCGGCTGGCCCTTGAAGTCGGGATCCATGGCCGCCTTGCGGCCGACCTCGAAAGCCTGGAGGTTGGACTCGTAGTCGACGCCGTTGAGCTTGATCGCCCGGTAGATCGCGCGGCTGGAGATCGGGATCACGCCCTTCTGCCAGGTGAAGCCCAGCATGATCATGTTGGCGTAGATGCCGTCGCCCAGCTTGTGCTCGGCGAGGGCCTGCGAGGGGCAGGCGTCATAGCTCTTCGTCGCGGCCGCGATCTTGCGGGCCATGCCGCCGGTGTCGAAGCGCACGTCGCGGTTGGTGACGAAGTCGGCTGTCGGCGAGAAGTCGGCGTTGCCGAAGGCTCTCGTGGTCTTCTTCGAGAACAGGGCCAGGCCTTCCGGACTGGCGGCGACCAGCAGGTCGCAGGCGATCAGCACGTCGGTCGAGGCCGCAGGCACGCGCCCGCCGACCACGGTGTCCTCGCGCTCGCCGATCTTGACGTGGCTGAACACCGAGCCGCCCTTCTGGGCCAGACCAGTCATGTCGACCACGCTGGCGGCGCGACCGTCGACGTGGGCGGCCATGGCCAGGATCGAGGCGACTGTGGTCACGCCGGTGCCGCCGATGCCGGTGAACAGGATGCGGCGCACCCCGGTCAGCGGCTCGAACTCGGGCAGCGGCGTGGCGTCGGCGGTCAGGGCCGCCATCTTCTCGCGGGTGGCGTTCTGCGCGCCCTCCAGCGTGATGAACGACGGGCAGAAGCCGTCGACGCAGCTGTAGTCCTGGTTACAGGTCGACTGGTTGATCTTGCGCTTGCGGCCGAACTCGGTGTTCAGCGGCTCGACCGAGACGCAGTTGGATTTCACCGAGCAATCGCCGCAGCCTTCGCAGACCAGCGGGTTGATGAAGACGCGGCGCGGGGCCTTCTCCATCGTGCCGCGCTTGCGACGACGGCGCTTCTCGGTGGCGCAGGTCTGGTCGTAGAGCAGCACCGTCACGCCGGTCGTGTCGCGCAGCATGCGCTGGACCTTCATCAGGTCCGAGCGCGGGAAGATCTCGACATTGGGCGCCAGGTCGGTGACGGCGGCGTAGCGCTCGACCTCGTCGACGACGATGACGGTCCTGGTGACGCCCTCGCTGGCGAGCTGGCGGGTGATCTGGGCCGGGGTGAAGCCACTTTCGGCCGCCTGGCCGCCGGTCATGGCCACCGCGTCATTGAACAGCAGCTTGTAGGTAATGTTGGCCCCGGCCGCGATCGCCGCCCGGATCGCCAGCGAGCCGGAGTGGTTGTAGGTGCCGTCGCCGAGGTTCTGGAAGACGTGCTTTTCGCTGGTGAACGGCGCGGCGCCGACCCAGGTCAGACCTTCGCCGCCCATGTGGGTGTTG
>CAZISF010000290.1:0-2195 GCA_964541915.1 uncultured Caulobacter sp. | reverse complement strand
TTGCGTCCTTCGAGACGCGATCCTGAGGGATCGCTCCTCAGGATGACGTTGAGGGTTCGGACTGCACGGTCGTTGGTCCTGGTGAGGAGCGAGGCATCAGCCGAGCGTCTCGAACCACGCACTTATTCCCCCTCCGGGCGAACGCCCCTTGGCGCCGCGGCCCTGCTCGTGTTCCCTGTTTACCAATCCGGTGGGGGCCCGATGTCCAAGGCACGCAAGTACGAACTGTTCGCCCGCGCGCGACGCCCCGCGGCGACGCGGGTGAAGCCCGAATCGTTCGCCTTCCCGCCCGATGCCTCGTTCGTGCTCGACACCCGCGTCGAGCCGCGGCTGGTGCGCGGCGAGATGGACCTGCTGGACGCCTATTCCGACGCCGTGGTGAAGGCGGTGGAGACGGTCGGTCCGGCCGTGGTCCGCGTCGCACCGATCACCACCGACGGCAGTTTCGCCGGGGAGGGCTCGGGCTTCTTCGTCTCGGCTGACGGCCTGATCGTGACCAACAGCCACGTGGTCGGCGGTTTCTCGCGTCTGGCGGTGATCACCGCCGAAGGCCGCGCCCTGACCGCCCGGCCGATCGGCGACGACCCGGATACCGATATCGCCGTGCTCAAGGTCGAGCAGCCGGTCAAGGCGCCGTTCGCCAGGCTCGGTGACTCCAAGAAGCTGCGTCGCGGCCAGCTGGTCATCGCCATCGGCGCGCCGCTGGGCTTCGAGGCCACCGTGACCACCGGCGTGGTCTCTGCGCTCGGCCGCTCGCTGCGCGCCGAGAAGGGCCGGCTGATCGAGGACCTGATCCAGACGGACGCGGCGCTCAACCCCGGCAACTCGGGCGGACCGCTGGTCAGCTCGAATGGTGAGGTGATCGGCATCAACACCGCCGTGATCATGGGTGCCCAGGGGCTGTGTTTTGCGGTCGCCTCGAACACCGCTTCGTTCGTCATGGCCGAGATCGCCAGGCACGGCCACGTGCGGCGCGGCACCATCGGCGTCGTCGCGCAGCAGACCCCGATCCCGCCGGCCATCGCCAAATCGGCCGGCGTCACCCAGCCCTATGCTGTCTGGGTCGCGTCGGTCGACGCCGGTGGCCCGGCCGAGAAGGCCGGCATCGCGGCCGGCGACCTGATCGTCGCCGCCGACGGCAAGCTGATCACCGGTCTGGACGATCTGCTGCGCGCCCTGGGCCCCGCCAGCATCGACAAGCCGCTGGGGCTCGACATCGTCCGGGCCGGGACACGGATGAAGGTCACCGTGACGCCGAAGGCGCGGAAGAAGAGCTGACGCCTCCCTCCCCTTTATGGGGAGGGACAGACCGCGAAGCGGTCAGGGTGGGGAAGTGTGTGTGTGGGGCGCGCTGGATGCAGACTGTTTGCGTCAGGTTCCCCCACCCGTCCGGGCTCCGCCCGTCCACCCTCCCCATAAAGGGGAGGGAGGCTCGCAAACATCCGCGCCCTCTGCTACAGCCCGGCCATGACTTCGGTTCGGAAGATTTCGCGAATTATCCGCCCGGCGTGACGTCGCTGGACGAAGGCGATGCACGCCGGGTCGCGAAACCCGTTCCTTCCAGATTTCCGAGAAAGTCCCATGGCTGACGACGCCGCTTCCCAGCGCGACTACCGCGAAACCGTATTCCTTCCCGAGACGGCCTTCCCGATGCGGGCTGGTCTGCCGACCCTCGAGCCGAAGATCCTCGAGTCCTGGGCCGGGCAGGACCTCTATCACACCGTCCGCAAGACGCGGCAGGCGGCCGGCGCGCCGCTGTTCGTGCTGCATGACGGCCCGCCCTACGCCAACGGCGCGATCCACATCGGCCATGTGCTGCAGAAGACGCTGAAGGACTTCACCGTCCGCTCGCGATTCGCCCTCGGCTACGACGTCGACTACCTGCCGGGCTGGGACTGCCACGGCCTGCCGATCGAGTGGAAGGTCGAGGAGGAGCTGCGCGCCGCCGGCCGTCGCAAGGGCGACGTGTCGCCGACCGAGTTCCGCGAGCGCTGCCGCACCTACGCCGAACACTGGATCGGCGTGCAGATGGGCGGCTTCAAGCGGCTGGGCATCCTGGGCGACTGGGAGAATCGTTACGCCACGATGGACTTCAGCTCGGAGGCGGTGATCGTCTCGGAGTTCCACAAGTTCATGATGAGCGGCCAGCTCTATCGCGGCTCCAAGCCGGTGATGTGGAGCCCGGTCGAACAGAC
>CAZISF010000289.1:0-2210 GCA_964541915.1 uncultured Caulobacter sp. | reverse complement strand
TGACCTTCCAGTCCGGCTACAGCGCCATTTCCGGCCTGTTCAAGGCCGAGATGTTTCCTGCCCACATCCGCGCGCTCGGCGTCGCCCTGCCCTACGCCATCGCCAACTCGCTGTTCGGCGGGTCGGCGGAGTCGGTCGCCTTGGGCTTCAAGGCGGCCGGGCATGAAAGCCGGTTCTACCTCTATGTCAGCGTGATCCTCGCCGTCGGCCTTCTCACGGTCATCCTGATGCCCGACACCCGCAAGGCCAGCCTGATCAAGGAAGACTGATCCGCCATGCCCGCCGCCGACATCGCCGCCCTGGCCTTCTTCGCCGTCTGCTGGCTGTTCTATGAGCCGCTGCTGAAGATGGTCTCGCGCGGCGGGGTTCTGAACAGCGACATGACCATCATTCGCGGCGCGTGGATGGCCCAGATGGCGCGGCGCGAGAGCCGGTTCATGGATGGCCAGCTGCTCGGCCACGCCCTCAATTCCGGAAGCTTTTTCGCCTCGTCCAACCTGCTGCTGATCGCGGCCGCGGCCGGGGTGCTGTTCGGCGGAGAAGGCTCCTTCGCCAAGGTCTCGAGCCTGCAGCTGATCCAGACCTCCAGCCGGATGCTGTTCGAGCTGCAGATGGCGGTGATCGTGCTGGTGCTGGCGCGGGGGCTGCTGGCCTTCATCTGGTCGATCCGCCAGATGAACTACTGCCTGACCATCTTCGGCGCGACGCCGGAGGACCAGAACGCCGATCCCGCCCTGCGCGACGCCTTCGCCGAGGCCGGCGGCGCTGTGCTCAATCCGGCCCTGTCGGCGTTCAACGCCGGGGTGCGCGGCTACTATTTCGCGCTGGCGGCGGCGGCCTGGATGTTCGGTCCGATCCCGTTGACCATCGCCACGGTCGGCGCCGTGGGTCTGCTGGTCTGGCGACAGAGCCGGTCGCCGGCCGCCCGGGCCATCCGCAAGCTGCGGGCCGTGCTGGAAGCGCGGGAGAATCGGGGGCAGGACTAGCAGTCCCTAGATCCCCAACTCGCTCCGAAGCTTCTTCGTCAGCTTGGCGGCGATCAGGCCGTGGGCCGACCGCAGCCAGTCCGTCACCTCGGCTTCGTCCTGGGCGGCGAGGTCCGCGAACCAGACCCATTTCGCCCGCGCCAGATAGGGCGCCGGCTTGCCCGGCCCCGTCTGCGTCAGCACCTCGAAAGCGATGTCGCTGGCCTTGAAGCTGAAGGTGTCGTCAGGGGGGCTGTAGACCGCGAACATCCTGCCGCCGACCCTGTAGACGTCGTGTTCCTCCCACGGATGATCCATGGTCACGCCCGGCAGGGCGCGGCAAACCTTGTCGAAGGCCGCCGGCGTCACGCCCCGACGCCGACGCCGATCGGGCAGGTGACGCCCGTGCCGCCGATGCCGCAGTAGCCGTTCGGGTTCTTGGCCAGGTACTGCTGGTGATACTCCTCGGCGTAGTAAAACGGTCCGGCCAGAGCGATCTCGCTGGTGATGGGTCCCATGCGCACACGCGCCAGCGCCTGCTCATAGGCCGCCTTCGACGCGGCCGCCGCCGCGGCCTGGGCCTCGTTCAGCGTATAGACGCCCGAGCGGTACTGGGTGCCGATGTCGTTGCCCTGGCGCATGCCCTGGGTCGGATCATGGTTTTCCCAGAAGGCCTTGAGCAGGGTCTCGTAGCTGACAACCTTGGGGTCGAAGACCACCAGCACGGCCTCGGTGTGGCCCGTGCGGCCGGAACAGACCTCCTCGTAGGTCGGGTTGGGCGTAGCGCCGGCGACGTAGCCGACCGCTGTGCTCCAGACGCCGGGGATCTGCCAGAAGATCCGCTCGACACCCCAGAAACAGCCCATGGCGAACACCGCCTGCTCCAGGCCCTCGGCCCAAGGGCCCTTCAGGGGATGGCCATTGACGAAATGCGCCCGCGCGGTGGGCATTTCCTGACTCCGGCCCGGCAGGGCGTCGGCGGCTGTGGGGATTTCCAGGGTCTTCTTGGCGAACAGCATGGCGTCCTCGGCGATCTGAAGTCCCCAAGATAGGGACAGGCGAGTCCAATTTCACGACCTGACGGACAATCATTGTTATGTCAGGGTCAAAAGACGAGATCACGCGGAGGAACAACGATGGTCCGTTTCAGACATGTCGCCCTGATCGGCGCGATGGCCTTGTCCTTTGTCGCCGGCGGCGCGCTCGCCTCGGGCGGCGGAGGCGGTGGCGGCGGGGGCGGCGGCG
>CAZISF010000288.1:0-2211 GCA_964541915.1 uncultured Caulobacter sp. | reverse complement strand
GCGGCACGTACCAGACCATCGGCAGGGTCCGGTATTCGGGGTGCAGCGGGAAGGCCACCTTCCACTCGATGGCCATCTTGTAGACGGGGCTGCGGCGGGCGCCCTCGAGCCAGGCCTCGGGCACGCCGTCGGCTCGCGCCTGGGCGATGACGGCCGGATCGTGCGGATCGAGGAACACGTCGAGCTGGGCCTGGTAAAGGTCCTTCTCGTTCGGGGTGGAGGCTGCCGCCTCGATGCGGTCGGCGTCATAGAGCAGCACGCCGAGATAGCGGATGCGGCCGACGCAGGTCTCCGAACAGACCGTCGGCTGGCCCACCTCGATGCGCGGGAAGCAGAAGGTGCACTTCTCCGACTTCCCGGAGTCCCAGTTGTAATAGATCTTCTTGTAGGGGCAGGCCGAGACGCACATGCGCCAGCCGCGGCACTTGTCCTGGTCGATCAGGACGATGCCGTCCTCCTCGCGCTTGTAGATCGCGCCCGAGGGACAGGCCGCCACGCAGGTGGGGTTGAGGCAGTGCTCGCACAGCCTCGGCAGGTACATCATGAAGGTGTTTTCGAACTGGCCGTAGATCTCCTTCTCGATGCCCTCGAAGTTGGAGTCTTCAGAGCGCTTGGCGAACTCGCCGCCGAGGATCTCCTCCCAGTTGGGACCCCACTCGATCTTCTCCATCCGCTTGCCGGTGATCTGCGAGCGCGGGCGGGCGGTGGGGAAATGCTTCATCTCCGGCGCCGACTGCAGGTGGCCGTAGTCGAAGGTGAAGGGCTCGTAGTAGTCGTCGATCTCCGGCAGGTCGGGGTTGGCGAAGATCTTCGACAGGATCCGCCACTTGGCGCCCATGCGCGGCTCGATCTTGCCGTTGGCCTTGCGCCGCCAGCCGCCGTTCCACTTCTTCTGGTTCTCCCAATCCTTGGGGTAGCCGATGCCGGGCTTGGTCTCGACGTTGTTGAACCAGGCGTATTCAACGCCCTGGCGATTGGTCCAGACGTTCTTGCAGGTGACCGAACAGGTGTGACAGCCGATGCACTTGTCGAGGTTCAGCACCATGCCGATCTGCGCGCGGATCTTCATTGGCCGAACTCCCGGGCTTCGAGCGGCTCTTCGAGCCAGTCGACCTTGTTCATCTTGCGAAGGACGATGAACTCGTCCCGGTTGGAGCCGACGGTGCCGTAGTAGTTGAAGCCGTAGGCCAGCTGGGCGTAGCCGCCGATCATGTGGGTCGGCTTGAGCACCGTGCGGGTGACCGAGTTGTGGATGCCGCCGCGCCGCCCGGTGATCTCCGAGCCCGGCGTGTTCACGATCTTCTCCTGCGCGTGGTACATGAAGGTGGTGCCCTCACGGATGCGCTGGGAAACCACCGCCCGGGCCGTCAGGGCCCCGTTGGCGTTGAAGACCTCGATCCAGTCGTTGTCGACGATCCCGGCCTTGCGCGCGTCCGTCTCCGAGATCCAGACCACCGGCCCGCCGCGATTGAGCGTCAGCATGAGCAGGTTGTCGGAATAGGTGGAGTGGATGCCCCACTTCTGGTGCGGGGTGATGAAGTTGAGGACGATCTCGATCTCGCCGTTGGGCTTGAGGCCCTTCACGTGCGTGGTCTTGAGGTCGATCGGCGGCTTGTAGACGCACAGCGCCTCGCCGAAGGCCCGCATCCACAGGTGGTCCTGATAGAGCTGCTGGCGGCCCGTGAGCGTCCGCCAGGGGATCAGCTCATGCACGTTGGTGTAGCCGGCGTTGTAGCAGACCTTCTCGCTCTCGATGCCCGACCAGGTCGGCGAGGAGATGATCTTGCGCGGCTGGGCGAGCAGGTCGCGGAAGCGGATCTTCTCGTCCTCCTTGGGCAGGGCCAGGTGGGCGTGCTCGCGACCGGTTTGTTTCTCCAGCGCCTCCCAGGCCTTGACCGCGACCTCGCCATTGGTCTCCGGCGCCAGCATGAGGATGGTTTCACAGGCGTCGATGTCCGTGTCGATGCTGGGCATGCCTTCGGTCAGGCCGGGCTCGAGCACGGCGCCGTTCAGCTCGCGCAGCAGATCGACCTCGTGTCCGGTCTTCCAGGCCAGGCCCTTGCCGCCGTTGCCGACCTTGTCGAGCAGCGGGCCGAGGGCCGTGAACTGCTTGTAGAGGTTGGGATAGTCGCGCTCGACCACGGTGATCTGGGGCATGGTCTTGCCCGGGATCGCCTCGCACTCGCCGAGGAACCAGTCCTTCACCTCAAA
>CAZISF010000287.1:0-2276 GCA_964541915.1 uncultured Caulobacter sp. | reverse complement strand
GCTGGCGGTAGGCGGCCTCTATGCGGCGGCAGGCGATGTCGAAATAGGTCGGCTCGCGCTCAATGCCGATGAACTTGCGGCCCAGGTTGGCGCAGGCGACCCCGGTCGTGCCCGATCCCATGAAGGGGTCTAGAATCGTTACCGCGTCAGGAATGAAGCTCAAGCACCACTCCATCAGCGGGAGCGGCTTCTGCGTAGGGTGGCCGAACTCGACCCGTCCCACTGGAAGCGCCTTTCGCTTGGACGGTCGGTCAAGGTTCGTCCAAGCCTGCTCAAAGTCGGCCATCGTCGGGACGGCATTGACCTTGTCCCAGTTGAGCCAGCAGCGGGATGGAGGCACCTGGAAGTAATTCCCGCCCCAGATGATCGACGGGACGCCCAGCGCCAGAAGTCGATCCACAACATCGTGGGGCGCATCGATATCCCATTTCAGAAAGCCGCTGTTGTGGTCCTGCGCGCCCCACGTGCCGCCCTGCATCCGCTTGCCGAGGCCATACGGCGGATCGGTCAAAACAGCATCGACCTTTGGAAGCGTCGGCAGAACCTCGCGACAGTCCGCCAGAATGAGCCGGCAATCGCCGATCAGCTCTTCGCGCCAAGCGGTCATGCGAGCACCGCCAAGGCTGCGCCGAACGGGTACTGTTCAAAAGTCTTTCCGGACTTACCGCCCCTGAAGGAGGCGTCGTTATGCGTCCGTATGTGAATGGTCTGCTTGACCTCGGATGGCGGAAGGTAGGCGATCTTCCGGGCGTCCAGGGCCACCAGCGCCAAAAGGTCAAATTCGCTCATGCCATAGACCCGGCGACCGCCCTTCCCGGCGCGGCGCACATGCCACATGTAGGCGGCGAAGTGGCCGACCCTCTGAGGGATGGCGCGGGGCTGGCGGGTCGCCTTCACTTGGATGCGGACCAAGCGCCCCGCCACGTCAACGGCCACGTCATAGGCGCAGTTCTGATCCGCGAGGAACGCGTGATAACCAAGCATCAGCAAGTCGGCGCAGACGAGGTGTTCCGCTGCCGTGCCCGCTGCGAGATCGGTCACAACCGCGTCCACCTTGCCCAGCGTCGGGAGGACTTCTCTACAGTCCGCGCAGATCAGCCTTGCATCACCTATCACCTCTTCACGCCACTTCATCGCGGGCCTCCCAAATTACGCGGAACGGACGGACAGACAGATGGAGGATATCGAGCGGGCGATACTGCATGGAGCTTTGGCCGGAAAACTTCGGCTCTATGCGATGGAAAACGGAGACGGGCTCGACGGGCTTCTGAGGCTTGCCGACGCCCATAGCGAACGCGCTAGAGCGTTGCTGGATGAGGTTGGGCAGGAGGCGATAAGCACCCCCTGCCCTCACACCCACCAGCCCTGGAGAGGGGCTAGCCGGTGGGGGTGAATTGGAATGGGAGCCACGCATCAGGCGGCTTTCCGAACGTCTTCGAAGAGCAGGGGAGCCCATTGAGCCGCAAAGGCGGCGGCAATACCTGGATAGGTGCGGCTGCGCTCCTTCTCCCGATCAGGACCGGGCGCCATCTTCCAGCAGCGCTGTTCACGACCGGCAACCGGATTGGACGGAACCAGCAGGGGCAGGCCGGTAAGCCACAGGCCCGTCGTCTTGACGAAGGGGTCTCCGTGCTGGTGGGGTTGGATGAACTGCGACGCGCGCCGGCCAACCAGCTTGAGGCCGTGGCCGTGCATGACCGGGTTCTCAACGCAGCGACGCGGAATGTGCGTCGCCTGGTCGAACAGCCGGAAGAACTCCGCAGCCTCCTCCATCTTGGCCCATCGGGTCGGGTCAGTGTCGAGCCAGCGGACGCCGCTGTTGCTCAGGAAGGTGCAGACCGGGTGAGCGATCAGGAGGTCCCACCGACCGCCCAAAACATCGCGCACGTCGCCTTCATGGTGCGGACCCGGCTTGTCGCTCGGACGCAGGTCGGCGGACATCGCGTAACAGCCAGCGGCGGTGAAGGCGTCGCGCACCGTTCCGGAGAACTCGCACGCAATCAGGACGCGCGGCTTTCCAGACCGCACCGCCCCTGCATTCGCGCTCTTGGGCGCGGACATGGCAGGCTCCGGGACGGACCCATTTCCTTCGGGACCACTCACGCCGCAGCCCTCCCATGACCTGGGAGGGAGGAGGCCCGCCGCGACGTGTTCTGTGATTGAGGGAGAGCACGCATTACAGCGGCTCCTGCCGGGCTTGTCCGAAGATGGTCAAGCGGCTGGGCATCTAGGCGGCGTCGATCATCAGTTTGACGGCGGCGTCGAGAGCTTGCCCG
>CAZISF010000286.1:0-2293 GCA_964541915.1 uncultured Caulobacter sp. | reverse complement strand
AGGCCCCGCCTTCCATGTAGCTTTCCAGCTTGGTCATGTTGACGCCGTTGGTCGCGAAGCCGCCCAGCGCCTTGTAGAGTGCGGCCGGGATGTTCTTCACCTTGAAGCAGAAGCTGGTGATGCAGCGGCTGGTGAAGGGTGGCGGGGGCGGGGCCTTGTCGGCCGTCATGACCAGGAAGCGGGTTGTGTTGTGCCGCTCGTCCTCGATATCGCGCAGCAGGATGTCGAGGCCGTAGATTTCCGCCGCCAGCGCCGGGGCGATGGCGCCGTGCGTGGGATCAGGATGCTGCGCCAGAGCCCGCGCCGCGCCGGCGGTGTCGCCGACGGCCTCGGTCTTCACGCCCAGCTTTTTCAGCGAGTTGCGGCACTGGTGAAGGGCGATGGCCATGCTGGAGACGGTCGTCACCTGCTCCAGCCTGACGCCCTTGTTGACCATCAGCTGGAAGCGAATCGGCTTGAACCGCTCGCCGATGATCTTCAGGCCAGAGCTCGGCAGCAGATGGTGCACGTCGGCGACGCGGCCCGCGATCGAGTTCTCGACCGGGATCATGCCGAGGGCGCAGGCGCCGGATTTCACGGCTTCGAAGGCCTCCTCGAAGGTCGGATAGGGCGCGGCCTCGTGGTCCGGAAAGTAGGTCCGGCAGGCTTCGTGACTGTTGGCGCCGGGTTCGCCCTGGAAGGCGATCTTGGGAAGAGGGCTCATGGATGGGCTTTCGCGTAGGCGCGGGCGGCTTCGAGGTCGGACGGGTTGTCGACGGAAATCGGGGCCGCGTCGACGATGGCGGCCCAGATCTCCACGCCGAGCTCCAGGGCCCGCAGCTGTTCCAGCTTCTCGCGGACTTCGAGCGGCGTCGGCGGCGCGGCCTCGACGAACTGGCGCAGGGTGTCTCGCCGATAGCCGTACAGGCCGATATGTCGCCAGACGGGGCCGTCGCCATAGAGGGTCGAGCGGGTGAAGTAGAGCGCCCGGCCGAAGTCGGCGCCGCGCGCCAGCGAGACGATAGCCTTGACGACGTCGGGATTGGACCGGTCGGCCGTCGAGGCCTCGGGCGCGATCAGGGTCGCCATCTGGAGCGTGGGGTGCTCCCTGAACCGGCTGACGAGATTGCCGACGATCGCCGGATCGACGAAGGGCATGTCGCCCTGCAGATTGATCACCACGTCGTAGGCTTCGTCGGGATCAAAGGATTCAAGCGCCGCCAGAATCCGGTCCGAGCCAGACGGTAGATCGGGGTCCGTCAGCACAGCCTTGCCGCCTGCGGCGATGACGGCGTCGACGATCGCCTGATCGCCCGCGGCGACCAGCACCGGGCCCATACCGGCCTTCTCGGCCTGTCTCAGGACCCGGACGATCATGGGCACGCCGCCGATGTCGGCCAGCGGCTTGTTCGGCAGTCGGGTCGCCGCCATGCGGGCGGGAATGATGGTGATCGGGTTCATGGCTCGCGACCTGGATCAATTCGGGCCAACCGGAACAGGACCCCGGCTTGCGCGAGGGGCGGTAGCGTGTAAGAGAGCGCGGCGCAACAAGGGGCGCGTTGGGGGATTCCCCTGGCGCCGGTTCAGGCCCGAGCGCCGGGCCGTCTAGAGGACTGAGACAGGCGGACATGAGCGATCTGACGTTCAACAAGATCGCCGGCGGATTGCTGGCGACAGGACTCGTCATTTTCGGCCTGCGCGAGCTGACCACCATCGTGTTCGAGAAGGAACCGCTCGAGAAGCCCGGCTATGCCGTGGCGGTGGCGGAATCGACGAGCGAAGGCCCGGCGGCGGAAGTCGCGCCGGACTGGGGCACGGTGATCCCGGTGACCAATCCTGAAGTCGGCAAGGCCGTTTCGGCCAAGTGCGGCTCCTGCCACAACTTCGACGCCGGCGGCGCGAACGGGACCGGCCCGAACCTGTACGGCGTGCTCGGCCGCAAGGTCGGCTCGCACCCGGGCTTCGCCTACTCGCCCGGCATGACCACCTTCGCCGCGACCCATCCTGTCTGGACCTGGGATGAACTCGACCAGTTCATCAAGGCGCCGCAGAAACACGTCGCTGGCACCAAGATGGGCTTCGTCGGCCTGAAGAAGCAGGAAGACCGCGTCGCGATGCTGGCCTACCTGCACACGCTGGGCTCGACTCTGCCGATCCCGGCGCCGGCTCCGGCCGCCGCGCCCGCCGAAGGCGCGGCCCCGGCTGGCGCTGCGGTCCCGGGCGCGGGGCCGCCCCCCCCCGGCCCCCCCCCCCCAGTTGCCGGCCCCCCGACCCCAACCGCCAAAAATCCCGCTAACACCGAAATAATATTTAA
>CAZISF010000285.1:0-2321 GCA_964541915.1 uncultured Caulobacter sp. | reverse complement strand
CGCCGATCGTGAACAGGATCGCGGCGACGGTCAGGTAGTTCGTCAGACCAATCATTCGCTGATCCCCTCGCCGGGTTTGATGTCGACGATCGTCATGCCGGTGGCAGGCGTGCGCGCGTTCTGGTCGGCGATGACCTGGCGCTTGACGCCCGGCTTGTGGCGCAGGGTCAGGACGATGGCCCCGATCATCGCCACCAGCAGGACGAGGCCGGCCGCCTGGAAGAAGTAGACGTAGTCGGTATAGAGCACCCGGCCGATGGCCTCGGCGTTGGTCACACTGGTTCCTGCGGAGGCGTCAGGCCCGGTGGACGCGGAGGCGGCGCCCTGGGTCGCGACCGTGGTCGCCACGATGACCATCTCGACCGCCAGCACCCCGGCGACCAGTCCGCCGACCGGCAGATAGCGCGAGAAGCCTTCACGAAGCTGGGTGAAGTCGACGTCGAGCATCATGACGACGAACAGGAACAGCACCGCGACCGCGCCGACGTAGACGACGACCAGCAGCATGGCCAGAAACTCGGCGCCCATCAGGACGAAGAGGCCGGCGGCGCTGAAGAAGGCCGTGATCAGGAACAGCACCGAGTGCACGGGGTTGCGCGCGAAGACCACGGCGAGACCCGCCGTGATCGTCGTCGCCGCCATGATGTAGAAGGCGATCGCCTGCAGGGTCATCGGAAGGCCGCGTCCATTTCGAGGTTCTTCGCGATCTCTCGCTCCCAGCGGTCGCCGTTATCCAGCAGCCGCGCCTTGTCGTAGTAGAGCTCCTCACGGGTCTCGGTGGCGTACTCGGTGTTCGGCCCCTCGACGATGGCGTCCACCGGGCAGGCCTCCTGGCAAAGACCGCAGTAGATGCACTTGACCATGTCGATGTCGTAGCGGGTCGTACGACGGCTGCCGTCGGCGCGCGGCTCGGCCTCGATGTAGATGGCCTGGGCCGGACAGACGGCCTCGCAGAGCTTGCAGGCGATGCAGCGCTCTTCCCCCGACGGATAACGGCGCAGGGCGTGCTCGCCCCGGAAGCGCGGCGACTGTGGGCCGCGCTCGTTGGGATAGATGACCGTCTTCTTGGGGGCGACCAGGTACTTCATGGCCAGCCCGAAGGCGCCCACGAAGTCCAGCAGGGCCGCGCCCTTGATGGCCTGTCCGATGCGCTGCATCATCATTGGGCGGCCTTCTTGGGCTGGGTTTCGCACAGGTAGTTGGACAGCAAGGACATGTCGCCGCCGGCGTTGATCGGCCGGACGACGCCCCCCGCTTCCGCGCAGTGGGCCTTGGCGCGGCGCATCTCGTCGTAGGTCACCAGGCCGCGGCCGAGCGGGTAGCTCTGGGCCTTGGCTTCGAGGCTGGCGCAGGCGCCGAGCATCAGGAGCAGGGACAGGGCGGCGACAGTGCGCATCAGAGGCCTCCCCCGTAGACGCGCCAGCCGGCCACCAGAATGACCGCCACGAGGGTCATGGGCAGGAAGACCTTCCAGCCCAGCCGCATCAGCTGGTCGTAGCGGTAGCGAGGCACGATGGCCTTGGCCATGGCGAACATGAAGAACCAGCCGATGATCTTGGCGAAGAACACCAGGAAGAAGAAGGCGCTCTGGGCCGTGGCGGGCCAGCCGTCGAGGAAGGGCGTCGGGAAGCCGGGATTCCAGCCGCCGAAGAACAGCACGCTGAGCATCGCGCACATCAGCACGATGTTGGCGTACTCGCCGATCATGAACAGCAGATAGGGCGTGGAGCTGTATTCGACCTGGTAGCCGGCCACGAGCTCGGACTCGGCTTCGGGCAGGTCGAAGGGCGGACGGTTCGTCTCGGCCAGGGCCGAGATGTAGAACACCACCATCATCGGGATCATCACGAGAGCGATCGGCAGGTTCTTCAGACCGCCGCCGAAGACGTTCCAGTTCCAGAACCAGCCGGCCTGCTTCGTCACCAGTTCGCTGAGGTTCATCGTCCCGGCCAGCAGGATCACGGTGATGATCACGAAGCCGATCGAGACCTCGTAGCTGACCATCTGGGCCGCCGACCGCAGGGCGCCGAGGAAGGGGTATTTCGAGTTGGACGCCCAGCCGCCCATGATGATGCCGTAGACCCCGAGCGAACTGATCGCCAGCAGGTACAGGATGCCGACGTTGACGTTGGCGATCACCCAGCCGGGCGCCAGCGGGATCACCGCCCAGGCGCCGAACGCCAGCACGAAGCTGAGCAGCGGGGCCAGCAGGAACACGATCTTGTCGGCCCCGGCCGGGATGACGATTTCCTTCAGCACGAACTTCAGGAAGTCGGCGAACGACTGGAACAGGCCGAACGGCCCGACCACGTTGGGGCCCT
>CAZISF010000284.1:0-2333 GCA_964541915.1 uncultured Caulobacter sp. | reverse complement strand
AAACAGGGTCTATCCTGCGAGTCGCGTTCGGGGATGTTGGCGATCCCTGATGAGACGCGGAAAGCGAGGCGGGTCTTCAGGACGGTCGCGTATTCAGTTCAGCCGTTGTCGGCTCCCCCGTCGTCGGGGAGCGCCCGATGACGATGCAAAGGATTCAGGCGCACACGGCCAGGGTGCTGAAAGCGCCCCCGTCGGGTTTTCCCGCCCTGGTGCTGAACGCCGACTTCCGGCCGCTCAGCTACTATCCCCTGTCGCTCTGGCCCTGGCAGGAGGTCATCAAGGCCGTGTTCCTCGACCGGGTCGAGGTCATCTCCACCTACGACAAGATGGTCCACAGCCCCTCGTTCGAGATGCGGCTGCCCAGCGTGGTCTGTCTCAAGTCCTATGTCGCCCAGGACCGTCCGCCGGCCTTCACACGGTTCAACCTGTTCCTGCGCGACAGCTTCAGCTGCCAGTACTGCAGCGCGGGCGCGGACCTGACGTTCGACCACGTCATCCCGCGTTCGCGCGGCGGCCGCACGACCTGGGAAAACATCGTCACCGCCTGCTCCCGCTGCAATCTGACCAAGGGCGGCCGCACGCCCAAGGAGGCGCAGATGCACCCGCACCGCGCGCCGCGCCGGCCTTCGATGCACGAGCTGCAGGACCACGGCCGGCGCTTCCCGCCGGGCTTCCTGCATGAGAGCTGGCTCGACTTCCTCTACTGGGACATCGAACTGGAGGCCTAGGACCGCCCGCGCTAGGAAGGGTGTCCGGTCGTGTTGGGGGTAGAGCGCGTGAACCTTATCCGGTTGTTCCTGGTCGTGGTGGTCCTGTCGGTGTCGAGCTGGGCCGGCCCGGCGGCCGCCGAGGTCAAGGTGTCCTTCTACAGCCACGGCTGGGGCGTTGGGCCCAATGGCTTCACCTACTTCCCGCACGCCTTCATCAGGATTGAAGGCGCGCCGGCAGGGGGCGAGCCCGTGGACGACACGTTTGGTTTCACGGCGACCGACCCGACGGCGGCGGCGCTGAACCTCCGGGGGTACGTCAAGCCGGCGGACCCTCGCTACATCGGCAACAGCCAACTGCATTTCTGGGTGATCATCAACGACGACACCTATCGCGTGATGATGGACCGGATCGCCTGGTGGCAGTCTCCGGAAGGCTGGGTCTACAACATCCGCAGCCGCAACTGCATCGACTTCGTGGCCGACATGGCTGCCACCCTCGGGCTGGAGCCCGGAGGGACCCGCACCTGGAAGCCGGGCGTATTCATGGACGACACGGTCCGTCGAAACGCGGGAAAGCTGATCCTGCCGGGCGCCGCCCCGGCCGTCCCGCCAGACCCGACGAACCCGTCACCCGCGCCGCCGGACGCCGGGCTGCCGGCGAAAGCCGGGCCGTGATCGTTCGGTTCCGGCTTGGGAATTGCAGGAAACCTGCGATGACTGTCCCCGCTCGCGCCATGACGGCCGGGCTTCGCGACCCGGAGCGTCCATGAAGCCCCCCATCAAACGGCTGTCCGATCTCAAGCCGGCGAGCGCGCCCGAAGCCTACGCGCCGCCGACACCGAAGGTCTCCCGTCGCAAGCCCGGCAAGGTGTTGACCGCCGCCGAGAAAGCCGCCTTCCTCGCAGCGCGCCCGGACCTCAATTCGAAGAGTTGAAACCAAACCGTCACACCGGCGTTGTCAACGCGCGATCAATCAGGGGCAGGGGGTGACCCATGAAGATTCTCGAGATCATTCGACTGCCGTTCGCTGTCGCCGGCGCCTTCGTCGGGGCGCTCGGGCTTCCCGGCTGCTGGGACGCGATCAAGGGCTGTCTGGCTGAGGCGCGGGCGATGCCCAAACCGCGAACCGGCGTTCTGGCAAACCGTCTGTAAACCCTTCCGGCGGCAAACATGCCGCCATGAGTACTTCGACGCTTTCAATTTCCGCTGACCGCCGAGCCGCTGGTCGACATCGCGCCCTCCTTGCCGGCAAGCTGGCCAACGATGACGCGACCACGACGATCGACTGCGTGATCCGCAACATCAGCAATACCGGCGCGATGATCGAAACCGCGACGCCGCAGCTGATCCCCAATCGTCTACATCTGGTGCAGGTCAAGGAAGGCACGGTCTGGGACGTCGAGGTCGTCTGGCGACGCGGCAACCGCATCGGCCTCGCGCTCGGGGAACGTCACGATCTCCGGGACACCACCGAAACGCAGCTCAAGGCCCTGCGCGCCATCTGGAGCCAGATGACGCTTCGCTGATCTTCCCCTCTCGGGGGAGGTGGGCCGAAGGGCCGGAGGGGGTCCGCCCGGACTTCGGGTGACCCCCTCAGTCGTCGCTGCGCGCCGACAGCTCCCC
>CAZISF010000283.1:0-2343 GCA_964541915.1 uncultured Caulobacter sp. | reverse complement strand
CCGCGTAGGTCTCGAACAGGTCAGCGGCCATGCCGGCGCAGTCGCCGACGTTGTCGCCGACGTTATCGGCGATGGTCGCGGCGTTGCGGGGGTCATCTTCCGGAATGCCGGCTTCAACCTTGCCGACCATGTCGCCGCCGACGTCGGCGCCCTTGGTGAAGATGCCGCCGCCCAGACGGGCGAAGATCGAGATCAGCGAGGCGCCGAAGCCCAGCGAGACCAGCGAGTCGATGACCGTGCGGTCGGTCGGGGCCAGGCCCACGTGCTTGGTCAGGATGGCGTAGTAGCCCGCGACGCCGATCAGGGCGAGGCCAGCCACCAGCATGCCGGTAATGGCGCCGGAGGTGAAGGCCACGTTCAGACCCTTGGCGAGGCTCTCTGACGAGGCCTGGGCGGTGCGGACGTTGGCCCGAACCGAGATCAGCATGCCGACGAAGCCGGCGGCCCCCGACAGGATCGCGCCGATGGCGAAGCCGACCGGCTGCTCCCAGCTCTTGAAGAACCAGGACAGGATCAGGATCACGACCACGCCGACGGCGCCGATCGTGGCGTACTGGCGGTTCAGATAGGCTTGAGCGCCTTCCTGAATGGCCGCCGCGATTTCCTGCATCCGGGCATTGCCGGCAGGCTTGCGCAACAGCGCCATGGTCTGGAGCGCGCCGTATACGACGGCGGCCAGACCGGCGAGGTTCGCCAGAAGGAGAAAGTCCATGGTTCCAAGAGCCCCTTGTTGTAGCGCCGGAGGTTCCCGCGCGGCCGTTGGCCGACGGTCGGTGCCCCCGATTTGCTTTGAATAGACGCCGCCTGACGGCGCCCCCTTGCGAAAAAGACGCCCGTCTTTGCCAAATGCGGGCGGTCTAAGCAACCGCCTGTTCCGTTTGGGGAAACGCGTGAGCCTAGGCGGCAGGTCGCGGCAGGCGGCTGCGCTGCTTCGGCGTCTGCGAAATCAGGCTCACCGACAGCAGATTTCTCGCCGGCGTGATCAGCGCGGCTTCCCGCATGAGCGCCGCCTTCATCCGGACATCGTCGATGATCGTGTAGTCGCGGAGATTGGTGAAGGGCGTGCGATGGGCGGCGCGAACGAGCGCATCCCGGAACCACGGCTCGCGTTCGCGCAGCTTCGGCGCATCGGCCGTGGGGCTCAGATTGATGCGGATATGGCAGAAGACATAGTTGATCAGCCGGTTGTTGAGCACGATCGGCAAGGCCACCGGCGACAGGTCGATATACTGACCGACGGCCTCCTTCTTCTCCGGCTCACTGGCGGCCGCGGCGCCGGCGACGGCGACAAGCGGCAGGACGGTCAGGAGATGGCGGCGGTTCATGCTCCCTTGTCGAACGGACGTGGTGAAAGGGCGGTTAACCGTGCTGCCAGCCGAGACGTTCGACGGCGACGGCCGCCCCCTTGAAGGTCACGTGGACGCCATGGCCGGCCCCGAAGACGCCGACGGCGGTGAAGCCCTCCGGCATCGCCGCGTCGGCCGGGAAAGCGCAGACGATTTCGTAGTCATCACCGCCGGTCGCGAGGGACGCAAGGGCCGCCGCCGCATCGGCCTGGCCATTGAACCAGCGGGCCCCGGCGGCAGACACCGGCAGGCGTTCAAGGCAGATCTCGACGGAACAGCCGCTGGCGGTCGCGAGGTGGCCGGCGTCCGCCAGCAGACCATCGGAGATGTCCGCCGCGGCCCGCGCCTGGGCCCGGAGAACCCCGATCAGGTCCGTCCGGGGGCGAGGCAGACGATAGCGATCAACCAGACCGACATCGGCGATCTCACCCTTGGCGGCCTTCAGGCCCAGCCAGCCATCACCGATCGGACCGGATACCGCGAGCACGTCACCCGGACGGGCGCCCCTGCGCAGCACCGCCCTGCCCTGCGGAACCCAGCCCAGCATCGTCGCCGTCACGGTCAATGGGCCGGGCGTGGAGGTCGTGTCGCCGCCGAGCAGCACCAGAGCCCAGGTTGCGCCGTCATCGCCGAGGCCTTTGGCGAACAGCGCGCGATCCGCCCAGGTCGTCCCGGCCGGCCAGCTGGTGGTCAGGAAATACCCCCAGGGGTCGGCGCCCTTGGCGGCGAGATCGGACAGATTCACCCGCAGCAGCTTGCGGGCCACCAGGTCGAGCGGGTCATCGGGCAGAAAATGGACGCCGGCGACCAGGGCGTCCTTGGTGACCACCAGGTCGAACCCGGGCCGCGAGGGAATCACGGCGGCATCGTCGAGTAGATCGAGCGCTTCCGGCGCGCCCCGGGTCAGGGGCCGTAAGAGCCGTGCGATCCAGTCGAACTCATCCCCGGGCATCGCGGGCGATGCCGTCGAGCGCGCCGTTTACGAAGCCGGGCTCGG
>CAZISF010000282.1:0-2365 GCA_964541915.1 uncultured Caulobacter sp. | reverse complement strand
CGAGCACCGGCAACCGGCTGTTCGAGCTGGGCCTTGGACCCCTGGCCCTGGCGACCGTGGGCGCCTCTTCGCCCGGCGATCAGCAACTCATGACGGCGCTCCTTGAGGAGCACGGGCGGGCCGGGTTTGCGCCAGCCTATTTCGCGACGGTCGGACACCCGGACGTCGCGAAATACCTCAGCGACCAACTCGTCGAGGCGAGGGTCGCATGACCGTGCCTCGCCAACCGGATGAAACGACTGCGGCCCGTCTTGGCCGCCAGCCACTCATTGCCCTCTGGATCAAGACCTTCGCGGGACTTGCGTCTCGGGTGCCGGCGCGCTGGAGCCGGACACGCCGGCGTCGGCGGCTTCTGTTCCTGGCCCTGTGCGCGCCCGGCTTTGTCGCGATCTTCGCGACGCCGTTGCACCACAACTTCTTCCTGCTCGTGTTCGGCATCGTGCTGTTCGCCGCTGCCGTCCTGCTCCGCGCGCTGACCGAGCCGTTCTTCGAACGCGCGGACGCCGCCGGGCGGCTGATCACTTCCCCTTCCCCTGCCCCACCCCACTCGGAGGACTCTCGCCATGCGTAGGCTTGTCACCACTACCGCCGCTGTCGCGGTCCTCAGTCTCGGTCTCAGCGCGACTGCGCCGCCGACGGCGCAGGCGCAGATGGCGGTCATCGATCCGCAGGCCATCGTCCAGGCCATCAAGCAGGTCGAGCAACAGCTCCAGATGATCACGCAGCTTCAGCAGCAGGTCGCCAGCCAGGCGGCCATGCTGCAGAAGCTTGGCGTCGACGTCACGGGGCCGCTGCAACAGATCGCGTCGGAGGCCACGCAGCTTCTCCAGACCGCGCAGGGCATCGGCTACCAGGGCCAGAACCTCGCCCAGCAGTTTCAGCAGGCCTATCCGACCGACCTGAAGGGGATGAGCTTTGCCCAGACGCGGCAGGCGCTGGCCGGATGGCAGGCCAACAGCCGTCAGACCCTCCAGGAGGCCATGGCGACCCAGAACCTGATCGTTCGCTCGCAGCCGACGACCGCCGGGGCCGTCAACGCGGCTGTCGCCGCGTCTCAGAACGCCGCGGGACAGACGGCAGCTATCCAGGCGACCAATCAGTTGCTGGCGAGCCTCAGCACCCAGCTCACCCAGCTCCAGACCATCCTGATCACTCAGGGGCGGGCTCAGCTGACCGCCGAGGCGCAGGCACAGGCGGCGAGAGCGGCCGGGGATGCCGAACATGAGCGTGTCTTTCACGGCGCCCCTCCGGCCCCCATCGGCGTCAAGAATTCGGACCACCTTTGATGCGCCGCAACCTGATCCTCGTGGGGCTCGCGACCCTCTGTCTCTCCGCATGCAGTCGGCCCGTCCCGTCCCACGACAAGGCGTACTTCGCCGCACACCCCCAAGAGCGCGGGCAAGCCCTGGCTGCCTGCCGAAACGATCCGGGGCGCCGGGGTGAGACGCCCAATTGCGTCAACGCCCTCCAAGCAGACGCCGACGCCGAGCATGGGCGGGTGTTCCACGGCGCTCCGCCGACCGCGCCCGGCGTTCGCAACCCTGGCCATCTTTAGGAGCGCGGAAGCAGACGATGAGCACAGCTAGCCCCGCCGGCCTGGACGTCTTCCTGAATAACTTTCGGTCACAGGTCGATAGCGGCTTTGGGCTGATCTCTGGGGACGTCCAGTCGGTTCTAGCGACCCTCGTGGTGATCAGCATCGTCACGACAGCGATCCTGTGGGCGATCGACGAGAATCAAAACGTCCTCGCTGCCTTGGTTCGGAAGGTCTTGTTGATCGGCTTTTTCACCTGGCTGGTGACCCAGTGGCACAGCCTCAGCCAGACGGTCGTGGAGGGCTTCGCCAGCCTCGGCCTCAAGGCCGGGGGCGGCGCCATGAGCCTCGGCGACTTCCTGAACGCACCATCCAAGATCGTCATGAAGGGCATCGAGATTTGCATCGGGCTCTTCGACTACATCCACCGGGTTGCACCGGGGCCGGTGGAATTTTTCGCGCATCTCGACGTCGTGTTAATGGCCTTGATCGCCTGCATCGGCGTGCTCATCGCGTTCGTGATCCTGGCGATCGAGGTCACGGTCGTCGTCATCGAATTTCACATCGTCACGCTGATCGCGTTTGTGACGGTCCCGTTCGGCATCCTGACCCAGACCTCCTTTCTGTCTGAAAGAGCCATTGGCTACGTCGTCTCGGTCGGCATCAAGCTGATGGCGCTGGCCATCGTGATCTCCATCGGAACGACAATTTTCGACACCTACACGGTGTCAGCCGATCCAGACATCTACGAAGACGTCGGGCTGCTCCTCGGGGCTGTCGTCATGGTGATGCTGGCGCTGAAGATCCCCGCCATCGCCGGCGCGCTGATCA
>CAZISF010000281.1:0-2397 GCA_964541915.1 uncultured Caulobacter sp. | reverse complement strand
TTCCGGCATACACCCGCCCTCACGCGGCGGCCCGACGGCCGCCGTCACCGTTTTTCATGCTCAGCGAGCAGAGTTACTCCGATGGCCGTTCCTAAACGCAAAGTCTCTCCGTCGCGTCGCAACATGCGCCGCTCGCACCATGCCCTGGGCGCGAACTCGTACATTGAGGACAAGGACACCGGCGAGCTGCGCCGTCCGCACCATGTCGATCTGAAGACAGGCATGTACGGCGGCCGTCAGGTCATCACGCCCAAGGAAGACTAGTCGCACCAGCGACCTGTCTGACGACATTCGACGGCGCCCGGGGGACCCCTCCGGGCGCCGTTCGCATTTGAGCGACCATCGATCAGCATCATGCTAGGGTTCCCGAATACAAAACGGGGAGAAACCCCATGCTTGACCGCCGCCAACTCGCCCTGGCGCTGACCGGGGCGGCACTAGCGCCCCGCCTGGCGTTCGCACAGGAGGCCGCGCCGCCTCCGCCGCCGGCCGATCCGGACCAGATCATCGGGGCCGGAATAGATCGCTACGATCGCCTGACCATTCCCGTCACCATCGGCGACAAGGGCCCGTTCGACTTCGTCGTCGACACCGGGGCCGACCGGACCGTCCTGTCGCAGGCCCTGGCGGACGAGCTGGGGCTGCCGCCGGGGCGCGAGGTGCTGATCCAGGGCATCACGGGCGCCGAGCTGGCGCCGACGGTGAAGGCGCCGCCGATCAACCTGGGCCGAATCACCCTCGAAAGCCTCGACCTGCCGGTCCTGCCGCGCGAGCGGCTGGGGGTGGACGGTCTGCTCGGCGTCGATGCGCTGCAGAAGCGCCGGCTGGTCATGGACTTCCGCGAACGCCGACTGGAGATCCTGCCTGGTCGCGAGCCGTCGACGGGGTACTCCAGAGCCCGCGACACCTGGGTGCCGGCTCGTGACCGGTTCGGGCGGCTGGTGGTCATCGACGCCACGGCCGATACCGCCGAGATCGGCGCCTTCGTCGACTCCGGCGCCAGCATGTCCATCGGCAACCGCGCCCTCGCGCGAGCGGTCCAGGCGCGCGGCGGCTGGCGAGAACCGGCGCCGACCGTGCCGGTCTATGGCGTGACCAGCCATCAGAGCGAGGGGGAGGTGAGGGTGCTCGAGACCCTCCGTCTCGGCGGACTACGCTTTACCGGCGTGCCGATGATTGTCGCCGACCTCGACCTGTTCACGCTCTGGGGCATGGCCGACAAGCCCTCGCTGCTTCTCGGGGTCAACGTCCTGCGACTCTTCTCGCGGGTGGAGATGGACTACAGCCGCAAGCGGATGATGTTCCGCGTCGGCGCGGACCCGCAGATCTGGCTGGCGTAGCTCGACTTGGCGCCGTGCTACCCCTGCGTCCGCGCCCGCGCCTGGATGCCCGCGCGCCGCGCTTCGACGGCCTCGGGCGTGACCAGCCGGTTGTTGGCAGTGGATTTCTCGGCCTCGAACTTCAGGCTGTCGCCGTAGGCCAGCGCGTAGCCGCCGTCGATGATCCGCTTGTAGGTGGTCAGGGTCTCGACCGGGATGGTCGCCATGTCGGCGGCCAGCTTCTTCGCCACGGTCAGCAGGTCGGGGGCGGGAACCACCCGATTGACGAGGCCCCAGTCACAGGCCGTCTTGGCATCGAGGAAGTTGCCGGTCAGGCTCAGCTCCTTGGCCCGGTAGATGCCGATCAGCCGCGACAGCTTCTGCGACAGGCCCCAGCCCGGCATGATGCCGACGCGGGCGTGGGTGTCGGCGAAACGGGCGTTCTCGGAAGCAATCAGCACGTCACAGGCCAGGGCCACCTCGAAGCCGCCGGTGATGGCCACGCCATTGATCGCGCCGATCACCGGCTTGGTGCACAGCTCGATGGCCTTGACCGGATTCTCGTCGGCTCCGTCGGCGTTGGCCGCGCTCATGGCCCTGGGGTCCGAGCCGAGCTCCTTGAGGTCCAGGCCGGCCGTGAAGGCCCGCTCGCCGGCGCCGGTCAGGATGACCACGCTGACCTCCGGATCGGCGTCCAGAGCGACCATGGCCTTGTAGAGCTCGCTGCGCATCGCCTTTGACAGGGCGTTCATCGCCTCGGGGCGGTTCAGCGTGACGACGGCGATCCCGTCCTGTTTCTCGACCAGCAGCAGCATGGGGGCGTTCCTCTGTTTGGAGGAGGGATGACGGGGCGACGGAGGGGCAGTCAAGCCGTGCGTGGGCAGGGTGCGTGGTTCTAGACGCAGGCCTGAGGGCCGGCTCCTCACCATGACGCATGCCATTTCAGCTCACCTTCGCTCGTCATCCTGAGGAGCGAGCCTCAAGCGAGCGTCTCGAAGGACGCAAGGGCCTGTCGGTTGCGATTCCACGGTCAGGAGGCTAATCGGGGCCCGCATTTCCTCCGGAGCTCCCATGACCG
>CAZISF010000280.1:0-2482 GCA_964541915.1 uncultured Caulobacter sp. | reverse complement strand
CTATGAATCACGCATCCCGCAGCCCGTGAATCCCTGAATGTCGATTGGTCCTAGTTCCCGGCCGCGCGCGCCGCGAGAATCCGTTGCCCTGCGGCGACGGCGTTGGCCCGTCCCACATAGGTTGCGCTCGACGGCGGGGTCACGCGTTGGCACGCGTAATTTAGAACGGGTTCGAAGATGCTCCCCGTCGCGACCCGGAAGGCCGCTCCAAATTCCGGCGCCCGGGCCAGTTCCGCCAGGTTCGCCCGGTAGGCGACCTGCTCGCCGACGCTGGCTTCCATGCTGCCGCAGTCGAAGGAAAGCGTCATGTCCTGCGAGGCCATTCCGTTGCTCTTGGCCGGCGCGTAGACCACGAAGACGCGAACCGAGGCGTTCATCTCACCGCGTTTGATCGACGGCTCTTCGGCAAAAACCAGGCTCGTCGGCGACGCTGACAGGGATCGAAAGGTCTGCGCCGAGGCAGAGCCGGCGGCCAGCAAGACGGCAAGGGACGCTGCCGCGCACGAAAGCAGAATTATTCTCACGGATATCTCCCGGCCGGTGTTTCGTCGCCGATTGAGCGTGCCAGAGTCCGCAGCCAGCGTCGAGGCGATTCCGGGCGAGGCCAGCGCACAGACCGTGCGATGCTGAATCGAAGAGACGACGACCGAGCGGACGGCGTGGGCCGACTCATGCGCTGATCCGGCTTCTCGTGGGGCGCCGACTTGTCTGGCGACCCGTCCAGGGAGGGGCGCATGAGCGACAGCGGCAATCGGATTTCGAAGATCACCTCCGGGGCGCCGCGTGTCGCCCGCGTCGGCCTGACCGTCGTGGTGCTGGCCTTCCTGCTGGTCGGCGGCGGCTGCACCGTCACGGCCTGCAGCACGACGGTGGAGAGCGGCGAGGCCGGTATCAAGACGACCAAATTCGGCGCCAATCCCGGGGTCCAGCCCACCGAACTGCGGCCCGGCTGGCACTGGAAGGGCATCGGCGAGGAGATCATCGTCTACCCGACCCGCCAGCGGACCTACAGCTACACGCGCGAGCCCAACGCGGACGGCAAGGAAAACGAGGAAATCGCCTTCGCCGACCAGACCGGCCTGCCGATGACCGCCGACGTGAACCTGACCATCCGGGTGCGCGACGACAAGGCCGCCGACCTCTACGCCCGCTGGCGTCAGCCCTTCGACGATCTGCTCGACGGCCAGATCCGCAACGACGTGCGCTCGGCCATCGCCAAGGAAACCGAACAGGTGCCGGTGTCCTGCAATCTCAACCCTGTGGCCTCGGGCTCGGGCGTCTCGCCGACTCCCGCTGCGTCGCCCGCCGCCGCCACGCCTTGCACCGGGTCGCTGATGGGCGCCGGCCGCCAGCTGGTGATCCAGCGCGCCTTCCAGCGGGTGCGCAGCAAATGGGCTGCCGAGGGGGTCGAGATCAGCCAGATGGAGTGGGTCGGCACCATCCGCTATCCGCCGAGCGTCACCGCCGCCGTGGAAGCCCGCACCCAGACGGAACAACGCACCCTGGCCGCCCAGCAAAAGGCCGCCGAGGCCCGCGCCAACGCTGAAGCCGCCATCGAAACCGCCCGCGGCATCGCCGAAAGCACCCGCCTGCGCGGCGAGGCCCTGCGCGCCAATCCGGAGATCATCCAGCAGATCTACGCCGAGCGCTCCCAGGGCCTGTGCCCGCCAGGAACGGACACCTGCATCATCGGCCAGGGCGCCTGGGGGCTGGTGCCGAAATAGGCGCGCCTACTGTTCCAGCAGCGCTCGCACGCGCAGGAAAATGTCCTCGAACATGGCCGGCGTCAGCCGTCCGGTGTTCGTGTTGAGCCTGGAGCAGTGGTAGCTGTTGATCACCGTGTAGGGGCCCGCCGGGAACTGCGAGCCGTGCCCGGGTTCGCCCAGCGAGGCCTTCAGTCCCATGGCCCGCAGCACGCTTCGCCGGGCAACGTCGCCCAGGGTGACGATGACCTTCAATTCGGTCAGCTCGGCGAGTTTGGCGGCGAAGAACGGGCTGCAGGTCTTCTCTTCACTCGTTTCGGGCTTGTTCAGCGGCGGAGCGCAGCGGACGACGTTGGTGATCATCGCACCGGTCAGCCGCAGGTCATCGTCGCCGTTCGGGTCATAGCGTCCGGTCGCGAAGCCCGTCTTCTTCAGCGTGTCGTAGAGCAGCCAGCCCGCATGGTCGCCGGTGAACGGCCGGCCCGTGCGGTTGGCGCCGGTGCGGCCCGGCGCGAGCCCCGCGATCAGCAGCCGGGCTTCTGGATCGCCGAAGGAGGGGGCAGGGCCGTTCCACCAGTCGGGGTTCTGCCGCTGGTTCTCCCGGCGGTACTCGACGAGGCGCGGGCAGAGCGGACAGTCGCGCGGGGGCTCAGAGTTCATCGTCGGCCTCGACCTCGGCCCGGGAGCGGGCAGGGGCCTCCTGCAGGAAGCGCGGCTGATGCGCTCGCTGCGGCCGGCCGATGATGTCGCCCAGGTCGGCGAGATCGACGAAGGCGTCG
>CAZISF010000279.1:0-2513 GCA_964541915.1 uncultured Caulobacter sp. | reverse complement strand
GCTAGCTCTCACCCGTCTTCTTCGAGCGGCGGGTCAGGCCCGCCATGCCGCCGGACGACAGCAGCCCGACATCCGCCAGCAGCATCGGGATCTGCCACTTGTGCGGCGAGGCGATGTAGCGCGGCTGCCAGAGCGGGTCGTACTTGTCCTTGTAACGGCGGACGCCCCGGAAATTGTAGATTTCCTCGGCCCGCTCAAACAGGAGCCGGCCGACCCGCGACATGATCGGGGCCAGGGGGCGATCTTCCAGTCCGGCCAGCGGTGCGGCGCCGAAGTCGAACGCCTGGTAGCCCTGCATTCGACCCCACTCGAAGAGCTCGACGAACAGGAAGTCCATGACGTTCTTGGGCGCGTGGTCGTTGTAGCGCATCAGGTCCATCGACAGCGCCTTGCGCGAGGCGGTGGGCCAGAGCGTGGCGAAGGCGACGATCTGGCCGCCCGAGCGCACGATGGCGACAGGGAACTCGGCCACATAGCGCGGGACGAACCCGCCGAGCGAGAAGGACTTCTCGCCGCCGGAATGCATCGCCAGCCAGTCATCCGAGATGGCCTTCAGGGCCTCCAGAAGCTCCGGAACGCCCTCGGGGGGAATGACCTCGAACGTGGCGCCGCTTTCGCCGGCCTTGCGCCAGTTGCGGCGCAGCACCTCGCGGCGGCGCCCGGCCAGCGAAAAGCCGTCGAGGGGAACGGCCGCAGCCTCGCCGATCTTCTGGATGGAGAATCCGAGCTCGACCGCGTCGGGCAGGTCTTCCGGCCCGATGCCGTAGAGCGCCGGACGGGCCGCGTGCGCGTCCGCCAGCTCCCGAAAGCGCCACAAAAGCTCCATGCGCTCGGAGGCGCGGCCGACGGGGCCATCCATGGCGATCCAGGACCGGCCGCGCACGCCGAACATCAGGAAGGTCTCGCCCGACGGCGAGAACAGGAAGCGCTTGTCGCCGAGCAGGGCCAGGTTCGAGTCGGGCTGGGCCCATTCCGCGGTCTTCAGGATTGCGCGAACCCGTTGGAAGTCCGGATCGTCATCCCCGGCCACCGGCGGCGTCGCCGGCATGGCGAACAGGCGCCAGACGCCGAACATCAGCAGGAACAGCGCAGCGCCCCCGGTCGCCCGGATGGCGCGGGTCAGGTCCTGGTCGCCCATCACCCGCCAGATCGGCTCTCCGGCGTAGTCCGCATGGGCGAACGACCACCAGCCCAGCAGCGCCGCGCCGCCGACAGCCGCCGCGGCGGAGGCCAGCCAGCCCGGCGTCACCTCCATCCGCGACAGGCTCGCTGCGCGCGGGAAGGCGTTGTGCAGCGGAAGGATGACGAAGAAGCAGCCGATCAGCACCGCCCCCTCTTCCCAGTTGAAGCCCTTGAACGGCGCCAGAAAGGCGGCGGCCAGCAGGACCACCATGCTGGCCGTCCAGGCCGCGTCGAGCCGGGCCCGCAAGCCGAAGGCCAGCAGGATCAGCACCAGACCGAAGATCGAGGACAGGAAGTGGCTGATCTCGATCAGCACCGTCGGCGTGACCTTGAGCAGTTCGACCAGGCGGGACGGGTCCGAGGGCGTGGCGCCGGAGGCCAGCAGCATCGCGCCGGACGCCGCCGCCGCGATGGCCGCCAGCGTCGGGGCGGCCGCCAGGAGCGCCGGTTTCAGTTCGCCGTAAAGTCGCATGCGATTCCCAACGCCCGTCACCGCGCCTGATATAGCGTGCCAGGCAGCTGTCCGCGCGCGGCAAGATGCCCGAAGAGTCGAACGGCTGTTTGAACCGGCTTGCCCCGGGCGCGGCGCGCGGTAAGTTGCCGCCAAACAGCAATCTGAGGGAGACGGCCATGGCTGACTTTGGCGGCGGCGAACTTGAGGCCTTCCGCGCGGAGGTCCGCGACTGGCTGGCGGCGAACTACCCGCCCTCGCTGAACGCGCCCATGGACGACGAGACCGAGGCGCCCTGGGGCGGCCGCCGGTTCAATCCCAAGAACAAGGACGCCAAGCTCTGGCTCGACCGCATGGCCGCCAAGGGCTGGACCGCGCCGATGTGGCCGACCGAATACGGCGGCGGCGGCCTGAGCCGCGAGCAGAACAAGGTGCTGGAAGCCGAACTGCGCCGTATCAAGGCCCGCCCGGCCCTGATGAGCTTCGGCATCTGGATGCTCGGCCCGGTGCTGCTGGAATACGCCACCGAAGAGCAGAAGCAGAAGTTCCTGCCCGGCATCGTCAAGGGCGAGATCCGCTGGTGCCAGGGCTATTCCGAGCCGGGCGCCGGTTCCGACCTCGCCGGCCTGCAGACGCGCTGCGAGGACAAGGGCGACCATTTCCTGATCAACGGCCAGAAAGTCTGGACCAGCTACGCCGACCAGGCCGACTGGATCTTCTGCCTGGTGCGCACCGACACCTCGAAGAAGCACGAGGGCATCAGCTTCGTGCTGTTCGACATGACCACCGAGGGCGTCGAGACCCGGCCGATCAAGCTGATCAGCGGCTACTCGCCGTTCTGCGAGACCTTCTTCACCGACGTGAAGGTCCCCAAGGACCA
>CAZISF010000278.1:0-2578 GCA_964541915.1 uncultured Caulobacter sp. | reverse complement strand
CTCGCCCTGGGGCTCCAGGTCCCGATGATCGGCATCCCCTTGGGCCTCGCGGTCCACTTCTGCGCCTACTGGCTAACCAAGCGCGACCCCCACTTCTTCGACGTGCTCGGCCGCCACATCCGGCAGAAGCCCTACTGGGACGCCTGACGGCCTGCAGCCTGTCTTCGTCGGGGCGGCCCGCGCGTTTGGGCTCCCCTCCCCCTTTGTCCTGGCTCAACGGCGCCAGCCCGATGTTGGCACTCGGCTTTCTCGGAGGAGACTTCACTTTGCTCTATTTGAAGGAATACCGCCCGAAGGCTGAGCGCCTGTTCGACCATCTGCCCTGGGTCGCGTTGATCGGCCCCGGCCTCGTCCTGAACAAGGACGGCAGCTTCCAGAAGACCCTCAGCTTCCGGGGACCGGACCTCGCCAGCTCGACCGATGCCAGCCTTGTGGCGATCCGTGCCCAGCTCAACAACGCCCTTCGCCGTCTCGGCTCGCGCTGGTGTTTACACATAGAGGCGCTCCGGGCGGCCTCTCAGGACTATTCGGCCGGCGAGTTTCCCGATCCGGTGTCCGACCTCATCGACGATGAACGGCGCGTGGCGTTCGAGGCGGAGGAGCGGCACTTCGAGAGCCGCTATTTCCTCACCCTCACCTACCTGCCGCCCGAAGAGGCGGTCAGCACCGCCGAAAGCCTCCTGCTGGAGAACGCGCCATCGGGCCGCGGCGCCGCGGGGATGTATCGCGCGGCCCTCAATGACTTCCTCGGCACGGTTCGCCAGGTCGTCGATATCCTGACCGCCATCATGCCCCGCGTGCGGGAGCTCTCGGACGATGAGACGCTCACCTATTTGCATGGGTGCGTTTCGACCAAGCCCCACTACGTCCGCACCCCCGAAACGCCTGCCTATCTCGATGCCTTCCTCACCGACGATGACTTTCAGGGCGGACTTTTTCCCAGGCTCGGGAAGAGCTTCATCCGCACGATATCGGTGCGCGCCTATCCGACGACCTCGTCCCCCGGACTGCTCGACCGCCTGAACGAGCTGGGCGTCGGCTATCGCTGGGTGTGCCGCTATCTGCCGCTCGACAAGGAAGACGCCCGGCGGGCCGTGACCACGCTGCGCAAACGCTGGTTCGCCAAGCGTAAGGGGGTCATGGCCCTGCTCAAGGAGGCCATCACCCACGAGCCATCCCAACTGGAAGACCCGGACGCGGCGGCCAAGACTGACGACGCCGACGCGGCCTTGGCGATCCTCGGCGGCGACTTTGCCTCCATCGGCTACTTCACCCCGACCGTTACCCTAATGGACCGCGACCCCGACCGGCTGGCCGACCGGGTTCGTGAGGTGGAAGGCGCCATCAACCGGGTCGGCTTTGTCTGCAAGGTCGAGGACATCAACGCGGTCGAGGCCTGGCTCGGAAGCCTGCCAGGGCAGGCCTATGCCGACCTGCGCCGGCCGTTCGTCTCCTCCCTGAACCTTTGCGACATGATGCCGATGTCGGCCATCTGGCCCGGCCCGACCCGCAATGAACACCTCACCGCCGAGTGCGCCAAGCGCGGTCATCCCGGCAGCCAGCCGCCCCTCATGGTCACGCGAACCGCTGGATCGACACCGTTCCGCTTCGACCTGCACCAAGGCGACGTCGGTCACACGATGGTGGTGGGCCCGACCGGCGCCGGCAAATCGGTGCTGCTCAATACGATCGCCACCCAGTGGCTTCGCTACCCCGAGGCCCAGGTGTTCTTCTTCGACAAGGGCGCCAGCTCGCGCGCGGCCACGCTGCTCACCGGCGGGCAGTTCTTCCACCTTGGCGGCGACCAGGGCGAACTCGCTTTCCAGCCGTTGGCGGAGATCGACGGCGCCGAGGACCGCGCCTGGGCGCAGGAGTGGGTGCAGGATCTGGTCGCCGCCGAGGGCGTGGAGATCACGCCGCCGGTAAAGGAAGAGATCTGGGGCGCGATCAAGAACCTCGCGGCCGGCCCCCGCGAACAGCGCACCCTGACGCTGCTGGCAGCGACAATCCAGGATCACACAGTGAAGGCGGCCTTGGCGCCCTTCACCCTTAGCGGGCCGCATGGCCATCTCCTCGACGCCCAGCAAAACCTCTCGTCGGACGCCCGGTGGCAGACCTTCGAGATGTCGGACCTGATGACCAGCAAGGCCGCCCTGGCCCCGGTTCTCACCTACATTTTCCGCAGCCTCGAGAAGCGGTTCGACGGCCGGCCGACACTGCTGGTCCTCGATGAGGCCTGGCTCTTCCTGGATAGGGGAGCCTTCGCCGCGAAGATCCGCGAGTGGCTGAAGACGCTGCGCAAGTTCAACGTCGCCGTGGTCTTCGCCACCCAGAGCCTGGCCGACATCGCCAACTCCTCGATCGCGCCGGCGCTCATCGAGAACTGTCCGACCCGGGTCTTCCTGCCCAACCCCGACGCCCAGACGCCACAGATCCTGGCGCTCTACGAGGCGTTCGGCCTGAACGCGCAGCAGGTCAGGATCATCGCCAACGCCACGCCCAAGCGGGAATATTACTATCAGTCGAGCACCGGCAACCGGCTGTTCGAGCTGGGCCTTGGACCCCTGGCCCTGGCGAC
>CAZISF010000277.1:0-2582 GCA_964541915.1 uncultured Caulobacter sp. | reverse complement strand
GACACCAACTGCGACCCCGACGGCATCACCTATCCGATCCCGGGCAACGATGACGCGGCCCGCGCCATCCAGCTGTACTGCGACCTGATCGCCGACTCCGTGCTCGACGGCATGGCCGCCGGCGTGGTGGCCAGCGGCGTCGATATCGGCGCCTTCGAAGCGCCGGTCGAGCCCGCGCTCGCCCGAGAGATGACGCCGGAGCCCGCTCCTGTCGCCGCTGAAGCCGCCGCTGAACCGGAGGCCGTCGCGGCCCCCGAGTCGGCTCCGGCCGAAGCCCCCGCGGCCTCGGAGTAATCCAGGGCCGACTGAACGCGCTCCGCCCGGAGCGCGTCAGCGTCACACCGTTTTCGCAGCCCGGCCGTAAGGCCGGGCCGCACCCCTATAAGTCCCAACTCAGGAGGACATGACATGGCGGAAATCACCGCGGCGCTGGTCAAGGACCTGCGCGAAAAGACCGGCGTCGGCATGATGGACTGCAAGAAGGCGCTCGTCGAAAACGACGGCGACATGGACGCGTCCATCGACTGGCTGCGCGCCAAGGGCCTCTCCAAGGCCGCCAAGAAGGCGGATCGCGCCGCCGCTGAAGGCCTCGTGGCCATCGCCACGCGCAATGACGGCGCGGGCATGACCGCGTCAGTCATCGAGCTGAACGCCGAAACCGACTTCGTCGCCCGCAACGAGCTGTTCCAGAACGCCGCCCGTGCGACGGCCAAGGCCGGTCTCGATGTCGACGGCGTCGAAGCCATCACCGCGGCGAAGACGGCCGACGGCGAAGTCATCGGCGAGATGGTCACCCAGCTGATCGCCACGATCGGTGAAAACATGGTGGTGCGCCGTTCGAAGCGTTTCGTCGTCGCGGAGGGCGCCATCGGCGCCTACATTCACAACGCCGTCGCGCCGGAACTCGGCAAGATCGGCGTGCTGGTGGCCATCGAGGGCGCCGGCGACCAGGCGGCGATCATGGAACTGGGCCGCAAGATCGCCATGCACGTGGCCGCGACCAACCCGATGTCGCTGTCGACCGATGACCTGGACCAGGCCAACGTCGACCGCGAACGCGCCGTCTTCACCGAACAGGCGCTGGCCTCAGGCAAGCCCGAGTCGGTGGTCGAAAAGATGGTCGAGGGCCGGATCCGCAAGTTCTACGAGGAAGTCGTGCTGCTGAAGCAGGCCTTCGTCATGAACCCGGACCAGACCGTCGAACAACTGGTTGAAGCGACCGGCAAGGAGCTCGGCTCCACGCTGAAGGTCCAGGGCTTCGTGCGCCTGGCCCTCGGCGAAGGCGTCGAGAAGGAAGTCACCGACTTCGCCGCTGAAGTCGCTTCGATGACCGGCGGGAACGTTGACCCCGAGGCCCCCACGACGACAGACGGAAACTGATCCGCCTTCCGAAGACCTGAAGAGGGCGCTCCCGGCTGACGCTGGGGGCGCCCTTGGTCTATGTTCTCCACGCTACTGACTCGCTGAGCCCCGGACGCCAATGCCGACCAAGACCTACAAACGAATTCTGGTGAAGGTTTCAGGCGAAGTGCTGATGGGCGACTCCGCCTTCGGCATCGACATGGGCACCGTCGAGGCGGTGGCCCGGGACCTCAAGCAGGTCGCCGACAGCGGCATCGAGCTCTGTCTGGTGATCGGCGGCGGCAACATCTTCCGCGGCCTCGCCGGCGCGGCCAAGGGCATGGAACGGGCCAGCGCCGACTACATGGGCATGCTGGCCACCGTCATGAACGCGCTGGCCATGCAGGACGCGCTCGAGCGCATCGGCGTCTCGACCCGCGTGCAGTCGGCCATTCCGATGCCGACCGTCTGCGAACCGTTGATCCGTCGCCGCGCCGAACGTCATCTGGAAAAGGGCAGGGTGGTTATCTTCGCCGCCGGCACCGGCAACCCGTTCTTCACAACCGACAGCGGCGCGGCCCTGCGCGCGGCGGAGATGAAGTGCGACGCCCTGTTCAAGGGCACCAGCGTGGACGGCGTCTACACGGCCGATCCGAAGAAGGACAAGACTGCCGAGCGCTTCGACCATCTGACCTATCACGACGTGCTGTCGAAGGATCTCAAGGTCATGGACGCCTCGGCGATCAGTCTGATGCGCGAAAACGGCATCCCGATCGTCGTTTTCTCGATCCGGGAACGCGGCAATCTGATGAATGTGCTGCGCGGCGAAGGCGTGCACACCGTCATCTCCGAAACTGACTAGGAAGAAGAGGGAGCCTGCACATGGCCGCCGGCGAAAAGCCCGTGTTGAGCAACTACAAGGCGCGGATGGAAAAAGCCGTCGCCGCCCTGAAGGAGGAGTTCGCCAGTCTGCGGACCGGTCGGGCGTCCGCCGGACTGCTGGATCAGGTGCATGTCGAAGCCTATGGCAACACCGTCCCCCTGAACCAGGTGGGTTCCGTCAGCGTCCCCGAGCCGCGCTCGATCAGCGTCAGTGTCTGGGACCGCGCCCTGGTGGTGTCGGTGGAAAAGGCCATTCGCAATTCCGGCCTCGGCTTCAATCCGGTCGTCGAGGGGCAGAACCTGCGTATCCCCGTGCCGCCCCTGACCGAGGAGCGCCGCAAGGATCTGGTCAAGATCGC
>CAZISF010000276.1:0-2592 GCA_964541915.1 uncultured Caulobacter sp. | reverse complement strand
TGAAGCCGAAGGCCAGCCGGGCGGACAGCTCCGAGGTGTTTCTGGTGGCGACGGGCTTCAAGGGGTAGGGCGCGCTTGACGGGCCTCGTCGCCAACCGGATCTGCGGAGACTGCACCGTGTGTTGCACGGTTCTGCCGATCGAAACGGAAGGGTTTTCCAAGTCGTCGGGCGTGACTTGCCGGCACTGCCTGTCAGGCTGCGCGATCCATGTGGATCGCCCGGCGCCCTGCCGCGCGTTCGATTGCGGCTGGCTGCAGCTGCCGATGCTCGGCAACGCATGGCGGCCCGACCGCAGCGGCATCCTGATCATGGCGGATAACGATGACATTCCGGCCCGCTACATCGAGCGGCCCGGGATCAAGCTCCTGCTCGTCGGGGCGCGTGGAGCGTCGTTGAGCCTTCCGATGCTCGGCTATGTGGCCGGCCTCATCGACGGTGGCATACCGACCTTCATCGCCGTGCCGGGACCGCCCGGCTGCTTCTTCGCAAAGGCATTCCTCAATGATCGGCTGGCGCCGGCGGTCGCGCGGCGAGATGGCGGCGAGATTCTGCGAGGACTCCACACCGTGCTCGACATCCTGGAGGCTGGCGAATTCGACCTGATCCCGTCGAATCCGTTCAATCCGGGATGACGGCGTGTCAGGCCGCTGGTCGGCGCCTCGCCGCCCGGTACATCGGGATCAATCCCGGATGGTCGCCCGGCTTGATCAGGCCGATGACCTCGAAGCCGTGGCGCTCGTAGAGCGGAACGTTTTTCGGGCTGGAGCTCTCGAGGTAGGCCGGCAGGCCCTCCGCGTCGCAGCGAGCGAGGCCCGCTTTCAGCAGGGCCGCCCCCAAACCCTGGCCTTGCCGCGAGGGATCGACGCCGATCATCGACAGGTACCAGTGCGGTTCCTCGGGGTGGAATTCGCCCATCAGGTCGCCGAGCGCGCCCAGAACAAACTGCCGCTCCGGGGTCACGGTCTCGCCGACGAGGGTGATGATCGCGTCCCGATCGGCCTCCGCGCCGGGGGCGAGCCACAGGGCCGCGGCCGCGCCCTCGTCCGCGATCCAGGCGGAGCCGGCCGCAATCGCACTGCCGGCCATGGCTGTCGCAAGTCTCGGGAAGTTGCGCAGATAGCCGCCGGCCGTCGGGAACATGTAGCGGACGGGCGCGTCAGTGCTGAAGGCGAGGGTCAGGATGTCCATCACCGGGTGGCGCTCGACGGGGCCGACGGTCGGCTGCGCGATCTGCAGGTGATGTTCCATCGTGGTCGGATCCTGAATCTTGCCCTTGGGGATCGTAGGACCGTTTCTGCGTTCCGTCCCCAGGTCAAAGGCCGAATCCGCCCTTCAGCGGCCTCGCCACCGTTGACACCGACCCCCTTTGCCACGATACCGCGCCCGCAAAACGGAGACTCCCATGGAGATTCGCGAAGGGCTCACCTTCGACGATGTTTTGCTCGAACCCGGTCCCTCGGAAGTGATGCCTACCCAGGTGTCGACCGTGTCCCGGTTCACGCGTGAGATCAGTCTGAACATCCCGCTCGTTTCCGCCGCGATGGACACGGTGACCGAAAGCCGGCTGGCTATCGCCCTGGCCCAGGCCGGCGGCATGGGCATCCTTCACCGCAACCTGACGGTCGACGAGCAGGCCGATCAGGTGCGCGAAGTGAAGCGCTATGAAAGCGGGATGGTCATCAACCCGCTGACCATCAATCCCGACACCACCCTGGCCGAGATCCGCGAGATCAAGGCGCGGCGGAAAATCTCGGGATTTCCGGTGGTTGAACCGGGAACCGGCAAGCTCGTCGGCATCCTGACCAACCGCGACATGCGCTTCGAGACCGACGACCGGCTGAAGGCCTCGTCGCTGATGACCCGAGAGGGCCTGATCACGGTGCGTGAAGGCATCGACTCGGCCGATGCGCTCAGTTTGCTGAAGACCAACAAGATCGAACGGCTGATTGTCGTCGATGACGACGGTCGGGCCGTCGGCCTGATCACGGTCAAGGACATCGACAAGGCCACCGAGCATCCGCACGCCGCCAAGGACGAGAAGGGCCGCCTGCGGGTCGGCGCCGCCTCGACGGTCGGCGACGCGGGCTTCGAGCGCTCTCTGGCGCTGGTCGAGGCCGGCGTGGATGTGATCATTATCGACACCGCCCACGGCCACTCGAAGCAGGTGGCTGACGCCGTCCAGCGCCTCAAGCGCGAGACCAACCGCGTCCAGATCATTGCCGGCAACATCGCCACCTACGACGCCGCCCGCGCCCTGATCGACGCCGGCGCCGACGCGGTGAAGGTCGGCATCGGCCCGGGCTCGATCTGCACCACGCGCATCGTCGCCGGCGTCGGCGTGCCGCAGCTGACGGCCATCGCCGAAGCCTACCGCGCCGCCCGCGACAGCGACGTGCCGGTGATCGCCGACGGCGGCATCAAGAACTCCGGCGACCTGGCGAAGGCCATCGCCGCCGGCGCCAGCGTGGCCATGATGGGTTCGATGTTCGCGGGCACCGAGGAAGCGCCCGGCGAGGTGTTCCTCTACCAGGGCCGCTCCTACAAATCCTATCGCGGCATGGGCTCGCTGGGGGCCATGGCTCGCGGCTCGG
>CAZISF010000275.1:0-2598 GCA_964541915.1 uncultured Caulobacter sp. | reverse complement strand
AGGCGCTCGTGATAGCAGAAGCGCGGAATCTCCTCGCCCGCCAGCTCGGCCACCTGCAGGACCGTCATCCCGGGCTCGAACTCGACCTCGACGCCGTTGACCTTGGCTATGGGCATATGGGCTGCACTACCTGAGCATGGGCGCGCCGGCCCCCGTTGGAACGGGAGCCGCGTTGGTGCGCTGTCTCTATCGCTTCACGCCTCGCGTCAACCATTCGGGAGCCTCGAAACGGGGGAAAACGCCGTGGTCAGGGCGCTGGTCGCCGGGATCGCGTCCAGGAAGCCCAGATCGTGGCCCGGAACGATGAAATCGCCGTCGCGCGCCATGGTCCTCAGACGGGTCAGAGTCGCCAGATAGACCGCTCGATCCTCGGGGTGCGGTTGCACGCCGAGCGGCTCCAGGGTCTCGCAAAAATAGCAGGCGTCGCCGGCCAGAACGTCATGCCCCCCTGCCCGCTTCACCCGCAACGACTGGTGGCCGCAGGTGTGGCCGGGTGTGTGGAAAAGCTCGCAGCTGCCGTCGCCGAACAGGTCATACGAGGCGCCGGTCAGGACGCGGTGATGGCCCATTTCCAGCGCCCGTCGACCGTGCGCCTTCGGATGATCGGCAAGCGACCGGTCCAGCTCCGCAGCATGAATGTAGATGTCGGCGTTCGGCAGCAGATCGGCGGCGCCCAGGTGGTCGAAGTGAGCGTGCGAGGCGACCAGCCGTTCGACCTTGCCCGGATCGACGTCGATGGCTCGCAGGCGCGAAGCCAGATCATGTCCTTCCGGCAGGCTGCAGGCGTAGTCGCCGAACAGCAGCTTGCCGTCCATATCCGGGCGCAGGCCGGTGTCGAACACGGCGTATCCACGGGTCGGGTGCGCGATCAGATAAGCCATCACCGGCACGGTGCGCGGGCCAGTCAGGTCCTCCTGAAAGACCTCAGCCGGCGCGGTGATCTCGCCGCATTGCAGGGGGTGGATGCGGACGCTCACAGCGCGTCCTTGCGGCAGGTCGGAACCGCCTGGTCGAGCGCGCCGGCGATCACCTGCCGCAGTTGGCAGGAATAGCGCTGGGTATAGGCCGGCTGGGCCTGCAGGGCGCGGATGGCCGGCGCATGGCACTGGACCCGCTCGGCGATGATGAAGGCCCAGCGCGGATCGTCCGGCGCCATCTGCAGGATCTGCTCGAAGGTCGTGAACATCATGTCGCTGTAGGCGGCGTACCGTTCCCGATAGGCGCCGCCGACCTTCGACGCCGGATCGGGACGCTCCAGCAGGGCCTGATAGGCCTTGTCGGTATTCGGGCAGGCCAGCTCCGGATTGGAGATGGTGACCTGGATGAAGGTGGCCCAGCTCGAATAGGTCGACTCGGTCATCTGCACCTGCCGGGCGACCCGCACCTGGTCGAGCCCGACATAGACCGCCAGCACCGCCGTGCTCGCGGTGATGATGGTGGCGACCCCGCCCAGCACCGACCACAGCGCCGTCGACTTGAGCCACGTCCGCTCTTCCGCGGGCGAGGACAGTTCGATGTCGAGCTCGTGGGGCTCGGCCAAGCGCCTACTCCGCCGAGGCGGTGGGCGATTTGACCGCCGGGCTGACGCCGAAGATCGCCAGCAGCACCAGAATGATGGTGACAGCGGACCAGACGGCCTGTTGCAGGCCCGGGACCATCGCCTTGAGAAATCCGGTCGCGGTCACGGGTGCGCCACCCAGCACGAACTTGATCAGGGCCAGGGACCAGAAGATCGTGAACAGCACGGTCAGCAGGCCGGGGATGGCCAGCCAGACGCCGCGATAGCCCAGCTGCCGACCAACTACGGTCAGGGCGACAACGGGAACGAAGGCGATCACCGCCCGAATGACATAGTCCATGGCCCTACTCCGCCGCGATCAGGCTTGCCCCTTGAACGTGAGGCTTGCCGGCGCGGTAGCTGGTGATGCGGTCTTCGACTTCGTGACGGAAATGGCGGAACAGACCCTGGATCGGCCAGGCCGCCGCGTCGCCGAGGGCGCAGATGGTGTGGCCTTCGACCTGCGTCGTGACGTCGAGGAGCATGTCGATCTCCTTCATGTCCGCCTCGCCGGTGGCCATGCGCTCCATCACCCGCCACATCCAGCCGGTGCCTTCACGGCACGGCGTGCACTGGCCGCAGCTCTCGTGCTTGTAGAAATAGCTCAGCCGGGCGATGGCGCGGATCAGGTCGGTGGACTTGTCCATGACGATGACCGCGGCGGTGCCCAGGCCGGACTTGAGAGCCGACAGGGAGTCGAAGTCCATCAGCACATCCTCGGCCTCATGGGCCGGGATCATACGGACCGAAGAGCCGCCGGGGATGACGGCCTTGAGATTGCCCCAGCCACCCCTGATGCCGCCGCAGTGGTCTTCGATCAGCTGCTTGAAGGGAATGCTCATCGCCTCTTCGACGTTGCAGGGCAGATTCACATGCCCGGAAACGCAGAACAGCTTGGTGCCGGTGTTGTTGGGGCGGCCGAAGCCCGCGAACCAGCCGGCGCCGCGACGCAGGATGGTGCCGGCGACGGCGATGCTCTCGACGTTGTTGACGGTCGTCGGGCAGCCATAGAGGCCGGCGCCGGCCGGGAACGGCGGCTT
>CAZISF010000274.1:0-2730 GCA_964541915.1 uncultured Caulobacter sp. | reverse complement strand
GTTCCGGCTTGCCACCCGAAGCCCGCAGGGCGAAGGGTGGTGGACACGACTGGGATTGAACCAGTGACCCCCTCGATGTCAACGAGGTGCTCTCCCGCTGAGCTACGCGTCCTTACCGGGGAGGCCGGCGGTATAGCGATGCTTTGAGCGCCGCGCAACCGGTCAGAGCGGCTTCAGGCCGCCATCATCCGTTCAACCTCGGTGACGATGTCGCGCAGGTGGACGGGCTTGCTGAGCACCTTGGCGCCGGCCGGGGCGCGCTCGCCGGCGGTCAGGGCCACGGCGGCGAAACCGGTGATGAACATGATGCGCAGGCCGGGGTGCCGGGCGGCGGCGTGGCGGGCCACCTCGATGCCGTCCATGCCGGGCATGACGATGTCGGTCAGCAGCAGGTCCCAGTCCTGGTCAAGGACGGCGGCGGCTTCTTCGCCATCGGCGCAGGCGGTGACTTCATAACCGGCGCGTTCCAGCGCCCGCGCCAGGAAGTTGCGCAGCGAATCGTCGTCTTCGGCCAGGAGAATGCGTGGCATGGTCTGAAAACGGGCCCCCGGGAAACTTGCGACAGAAACGCATGCTAACCTGTCAGGCGTAAAGGCGCGATGAAGCTCGCGCGCGAGGTGAGTGGCGAAAGGCTTTGACCCGGCCCCGTCCGGCGCCGATCATTCACCGTGATGGACATGCGGCGCGAGATTTCCGGACGGGACGGGTTGGAGGCGGATGACGCGGCCTTCACCCTGGTGGCCGCCGATCCGCCGCTGACGCCGCTGGTGTTCGCCTCGCCCCACTCCGGCCGGTACTACCCCCGGGAGATGCTCGAGGCTGCGGCGGTCGGCGCGGAGGCCCTGCGCCGGTCGGAGGACGCGTTCGTTGATGCGATGATCGCGCCGTCCAGCGATGTCGGGGCGGCCGTCATAACGGCCCGCTACGGCCGCGCCTGGATGGATCTGAACCGCGCGCCCTGGGAGCTGGACGCGGCGATGTTCAGCGACGACCTGCCGGACTTCGCCCGGGGGCGGTCGGCGCGGGTCGCGGCGGGTCTGGGGGCGATCGCCCGGCTGGCCGCGGAAGGCCGCGAGATCTATGCCCGCAAACTGACCTTCGCCGAGGCGCGCACCCGGGTCGAAGGGACGCACAGGCCCTACCATGACGCCCTGGACCGCCTGCTGGCCAGAGCCCGGGCGACCCATGGCATGGCCGTGCTGATCGACTGGCATTCGATGCCGGAGGCCGCCGCCCGCACGGCCGTGACCGCCCGGCACGGCAAGGGCTGCGACATTGTCCTCGGCGACCGCTTCGGCGCGTCCTGCACCCGCAAGCTGACGGATCTGGTCGAGCGGGAGCTGGAAGGGATGGGCTACCACGTGGCCCGCAACGCCCCCTACGCCGGCGGATACACCACCGAACACTACGGCCGCCCGGCCAGCCGCACCCACGCCCTGCAGATCGAGATCAGCCGGGCGCTTTATCTGGATGAGAAGACGCTGGAGCCGACGGAGGGTCTGTCGACCCTGACCGCCGACATCGGCAAACTGGCCGCTCGCCTCGCGCAAGCCTGGCCGACCCTGCGATCCGCCTGAGCCGTTCAGGCCGCGGGCCAAAAAAAGCGGCGGCCGAAGCCGCCGCAGTTCATTAGGGAGGAAACGCCCAGGAAGGGCAGAGGGGCAAAGCCGCCTCACACCTCCAAGTTAGTGTGCGGCGCACAAAAGACAAGAACAAAACATGCGTCGGACCCGAGAAATTCTGCGGGCGACATCCGGAAATCCCTTTACCCTTGGGTATTCTTGCCAAGTGGACGCCGTTGTGCGATGCACAATTCCCAAGCGCCCGCCGCCTGAATTCACGCTTTGACGAATAAAAACAGCCGTTTGACGGCGCCCCGATCCACGTCATCCCCCCGGGGTGGCTAAACCCGGCCGGCTCGCGTACAAGCGCGCGCCTCCCGCTCCCGCCCGTCCGTTTCCGAAAAAGTCGTCTCATGTCCCTGCGAAATATCGCCATCATCGCCCACGTCGACCATGGCAAGACCACCCTGGTTGACCAACTGCTGGCCCAGTCGGGCGTTTTCCGCGCCAACGAGGCGCAGACCGAACGCGCCATGGACTCCAACGACCAGGAGCGCGAGCGCGGGATCACCATTCTGGCCAAGTGCACCTCGGTGCTGTGGCACGGCGAGGCGGGCGACACCCGCATCAACATCATCGACACCCCCGGCCACGCCGACTTCGGCGGTGAGGTCGAGCGCATCCTGGGCATGGTGGACGGCTGCGTGCTGCTCGTCGACGCCGAGGAAGGCGTCATGCCGCAGACCAAGTTCGTGCTCGGCAAGGCGCTGAAGATGGGTCTGAAACCCATCGTCTGCCTCAACAAGGTCGACCGGCCGCACGCCGATCCCGACCGGATCCTCAACGACGCCTTTGACCTGTTCGCCATCATGGGCGCCACGGACGAGCAGCTGGACTTCCCGCACATCTACGCCAGCGGCAAGCAGGGCTGGGCGACGATGGACATGAACAAGCCCAACGACAACCTGGGCCCGCTGTTCGACCTGATCGTCAAGCACGTGCCGAGCCCCAAGGCCGAAGCGCGCAAGGACGAGCCGTTCCAGATGCTCTCGGTGCTGATCGAAAGCGATCCGTTCCTCGGCCGCCTGCTGACCGGCCGCATCGAATCCGGCAAGGCCGTCCCCGGCATGGCCATCAAGGCCCTGTCGCGCGACGGCAAGGAAATCGA
>CAZISF010000273.1:0-2733 GCA_964541915.1 uncultured Caulobacter sp. | reverse complement strand
ACCTGCGCCACCGCCATCCAGTACGGCTTCACCAGCGTGATGATGGACGGCTCGCTGGAAGAGGACGCCAAGACCCCGGCCAGCTACGACTACAACGTCGCGGTCACCCGCACCGTGGTCGACATGGCCCACAGCTGCGGCGTCTCGGTCGAAGGCGAGATCGGCGTGCTGGGCTCGCTGGAAACCGGCATGGGCGAGGCCGAGGACGGCCACGGCTTCGAAGGCAAGCTGGACCATTCGTCCCTGCTGACCGACCCCGACCAGGCGGTTGAGTTCGTCCAGGCGACCCACGTCGACGCCCTGGCCATCGCCATGGGCACCAGCCACGGCGCCTACAAGTTCACCCGCAAGCCGGACGGCGACATCCTGGCGATGAACGTCATCGAGGCGGTGCACAACCGCCTGCCCAACACCCACCTGGTGATGCACGGCTCGTCGTCGGTGCCGCAGGACCTGCAGGACATCATCAACGAGTTCGGCGGCGAGATGCCCCAGACCTGGGGCGTGCCGGTCGAGGAGATCCAGCGCGGCATCAAGCTGGGCGTGCGCAAGATCAACGTCGACACCGACAACCGCATGGCCATGACCGGCGCGATCCGGAAAGTGCTGATGCAGAAGAAGGGCGAGTTCGACCCGCGCGCCTATCTGAAGCCCGCCAAGGAAGCCATGCGCGCGGTCTGTCAGGCCCGCTTCGAGCAGTTCGGCGCCGCCGGCTGGGCCGGCAAGATCAGGCCGATCAGCACGGCCGCCATGGCCAAGCGTTACCTGACCGGCGAGCTGAGCCCGAAGATCGGCGTCAGCAAGGCCGCCGCGGAGTAGCGGCCTCCCGCCCGGTTCAGTGAAGCGTGGGCCGGGCGTGATTGCGGCGCCATAGCTCGGCGGTCAGCACGTTGGCGAAGCCGATCCAGCCGACGTAGGGCGTGACCATGCCGGCGGCCGGCGCATCCACTTGCCGCGCGCGCCAGGCGTAGGCGGCGGACGTGCCCAGCGAAACGACGGCGGCGCTCAGCTGGCCGCCCAGCCGTCGCGGGCCGAGCGCCATCCAGACCGCGTTGAACGCCTGGACCACGCCCCAGAGCGTCAAGGCCTGGGTGCGGGCGGGGCTGGACGGGGCATTCCAGACGCGCAGGCCCGACAGCGTCAGCGCCAGAAACAGCGGTGGCCAGACCAGACCGAAAGCGAATTTCGGCGGCGAGAAGCCCGGCTGAACCAGATGGTCGTAGTCGTGCTTGATCTCGGGGTTCTCGGGGATCGGCGCGTTGGCCCGCGCGATCAGGGCCGAGGCGAGCACCGCACCGGCGGTCAGTCCCAGCCCGAGCAGCAGATGTCGCGTGGAGCGGCCCCGGCTGTTGGCGATGTCATCGACGGCGTCCCGTGCGGCCTGGGCGAACATGGCGGTCTCCTCGCGTACCAGCGGGAACCGGTTGGCAGGGCATAGGGTTCCGCCGGTCGGGCTAGCGGCGCGTCGCCCAGGCCAGCCAGACCGCGATGAGCGCGAGAGCAATCGCGAAGGCGGCCCGCACGCGTGCGCCCTCGCCATCGCTGAGCCGGGCGAGCATCGGAGACGCGCGGGCCGCCGCCAGGACGATGATCGAATGGATCGCCAGCGCGACGGCGATGTGGATCAGTCCCAGGCCCAGCGCCTGGGCCGCGAACGGGCGGCCCGGATCCGTGAAACCGGGCAGCAGCGCGATGTAGAATACGGCCGCCTTGGGATTGAGGATGTTGGCCAGGAAGCCTCGCCAGGCCAGCCTGATGCGCGAGGGTTCGATCAGGACGTCACCGGGACCCGTCGCCGCCTCGCCTCGCCAGGTGTCCCACGCCAGCCACAGCAGATACGCCACGCCCGCCCAGCGCAGGAGACTGTAGAGCCAGGCGGCCTGGAGGATGACCTCGGTGAGACCGAACACCGAAAGCAGCATGTACGCGGCCAGTCCGGCCGTGACGCCGGCTATGGTCGCGAAGCCGGCGAGCCGCCCGAAACGACCGGCGACGATGGCCAGGTAGCCCATGTTCGGGCCGGGCGTCAGCTCGATGAGCAGGATCGCCAGAAGGAAGGACAGGAGATGGGCGGGATCGGGCATCACAACGCGCAGCACTATCGCATCGGCCGACGGCCGTCGCCCAGACGCTTCTCGGACTGGACCCTTCCCGCGCGGATACTCGGTGACAGTCATGGGCGCCGTCACCTATGCCCTGAGGGGGTTGCTGGTGTAGGGACGGTCGCATGACCGCCGACTGCCGCCTCTATCTGATCACCCCGCCTCGCCTCGATGACCTCGCCGCCTTCGCCCACACGCTGTCGGCGGCGCTCGATGCGGGCGACGTCGCCGCCCTGCAGATCCGGCTCAAGGACGCTCCCGATCAGGTCATCGCGGCCGCCGTGGAAGTGCTCGGCGTCATCGCCCGGTCGCGCGACGTGGCCGTGATCCTCAATGACCGGCCGGATCTGGCCGCCAGGCTCGGCTGCGACGGCGTGCACGTCGGCCAGTCGGACGCTTCCTGCAAGGACGCCCGCAGGATCATGGGCCGGGACGCGATGATCGGCGTGACCTGTCACGACAGCCGTCACCTGGCGATGGAAGCCGCCGAAGACGGCGCTGACTATGTGGCCTTCGGGGCGTTCTTCCCGACCACGACCAAGGACGCGCCGACGACGGCCGATCCCGAGATCCTGTCGATCTGGCAGGAGACCATGTCGGTTCCGTGCGTGGCCATTGGCGGGATCACCGC
>CAZISF010000272.1:0-2743 GCA_964541915.1 uncultured Caulobacter sp. | reverse complement strand
CCGGCGATCGCCGCGTCGACCGACGGGTCCGACTTGGCCGAGGCCAGGCGGGCGGCGAGGATCTGTTCGGCGGCCTGGGCGGCCAGGTCGGCGGCCACGGCCTTGACCTCGGCGGCAGCTTCCGCCTCGGCGGAGGCGATCTTGCGTTCTGCCAGAGCGGCCCGGCGGGCGATCTGTTCTTCCAGCTTGATCTTGGCTTCGGCCGCCAGACGGACGGCGTCGTCCTCCGCGGCTTTCAGCATTTCGGCCGCATGACGTTCTGCGGTCTCCCGCTGGGCGCGGATGTCGGCCAGCATGGCCTCGGCCTCGGCCCGCAGACGGGCGGCCTCATCGAGGTCGGTCTGGATGGCGATCGACTTGGCGTCCAGCATGCCCGCGATCGTCGCGCGCGCCTTCCACCAGACGATGCCGAAGAACAGCAACAGGCCGACGCCGACCCAGAATTCGGGGTTCGACAGATCCCAGAAGTGGGCTTCGAAAAATGCGGGCATCAGGCGGCTCCTCCGGCGGCTTTCACCTCGGCCGCCGTGGCGGCCGTGCCGGTCAGCTTCTCAACGATGGCCCGGGTGGTCTCGCCGACAATGGCGCCGACGTCGGCCATGGCGCGGTCACGCATGGCGCCGATCCGGACCTCGGCCTCGGCGACCTTGGCGGCCACTTCGGTTTCGGCGAGAGCTGAACGCTCGGCGGCCTCGGCCATCGCCTTGGCGCGGGCTTCAGACGCAAGGCGTTGCGACTGGGCGCGGGCGTCTGCGACCTCGGCCTGGGCGGCCCTGGCCTGGTCCTGGGCTTCCGCCTGGACCTGTTTGGCTGCCTCCAGCGCGCCGTTGATCGCGTCGGCGCGTTCGTCGATCACCTTCCGCAAGCGGGGGGCGAAGACGCGCGAGATCAGCACGTAGAGAATCGCGAACAGCACCAGGAGGTAGGCGATCTGCCCGCCCCAGTGCTGGAACTCGAACTGCGGAATGCCGCCGCCCGAGCCATGCTCGGCCGTCGTCGATTCGCCCGTCGCGGCCGCGTCATGCGTGACCGCGGGTTCGTTTGGATCAGCCATGACCTGTTCGTCCCGTGGAAGGTTCGGCGACGCCGGAAGGGCGTCGCCGCTCATCCGGTCCTTAGGAGGCCGAGAAGATCAGGAAGCCGAGCACGAAGGCCAGAATGCCCAGGGCTTCGGCGAGGGCGGCGCCCACGAACAGGTTGCCGATCTGGCTGGCGGCGGCCGACGGGTTGCGCAGGGCGCCCGACAGGAAGTTGCCGAAGATGTTGCCCACGCCGATGCCGGCGCCGATCATGCCGAGGGTGGCGAGGCCCGCACCGATGTACTTGGCGGCTGCAGCGTCCATGATTCTCTTGTCCTAATTAGTCAGAAGGTGGGTTGGAGGTTTGGATTGGCCCGGCTTTTAGTGGGCGTGATCCAGATTGACCACATCATTCAGATAGATGCAGGCCAGGATGGCGAAGACGAAGGCCTGGAGGAAGGCTACCAGGAACTCCAGAGCCGTCAGGGCGACGACCATGCCCATCGACAGCAGGCCGACGGGTGCGCTGAGCAGGACGCCCAGACTGCCGCCGACGGCCACCGCGACGAAGCCGGCGAACACCTTCAGGGCGACGTGGCCGCCCATCATGTTGCCGAACAGACGAAGCGACAGGGTCAACGGGCGCAGGAAGAACGAGATCAGTTCGATGAAGCCGACGACGGGGCGCATCACCAAGGGGGCGCCCATCGGCCAGAACAGCTTCAGGAAGCCGAACCCGTTCTTGATCACGCCGATGATCATCACCAGCGCGAAGGTCAGCACGGCGAATGTGACGGTGATGGCCAGCTGGGACGTGACGGTGAACGTCAGCATCAGGCCGAGCATGTTCATGCCGAGGATCAGCAGGAACAGCGTGAAGACAAACGGGAAGTACTTCCGGCCCTCATGGCCGATCATCGACTCGGTCATGTTGTCGATCAGGCCGAAGACGCCTTCGCCCATGGTCTGAAGGCGGCCAGGCACGACCTTGGGGCTCGCGGTGACGACGCCGAGGAACGCCACGATCACGGCGAACACGATCGTCATGGCGAGGTGGGAATTGGTGAACGCGAGATCGACCGTTCCGACATACGGAAGGGTGATGTCGGGGAAATCGACAAGCTTGTGGATCTCGAACTGTTCCAGCGGACCAGCCATTGGGCCTTCTACTCCTGGTCTTCCCCGACGTGGGAAACCTGCGCCCTGCGCGCGGCTTCTTCCGCCTCTGCCTGCGCCATCAGCCGGTTGGCCGTACGGCGCGCCATATAAATCGACAGCGCGAAGCCCAGAAGGACCCCGCTGATCACACCCCAGGGCGTGGTGTGGGCCAGCCAGTCCACCACCGCACCCAGCGCGATCCCGAGCAACACTCCGCCCAGCAGTTCCGCGAGTATGCGGTAGGCCTGACTGGTCGCCGTCATCTCGCCGACCGGCGAGGGGGGACGGGTCGTTCGCGCCTTCAGCGCCCGAGCCCGTTCGTCGAGGCTGCGTAGCGCCTCTTCGCGCGGGTCGGCGGCCTTGGGCATGGGAGCGGTCGGGTCCGAAATCAGCCTGGAGAATGTTTCCCCGGGCCCGGCTTGATCGCGGCGGAACCTATAGGCCTCGCTGCAGTGCGTCAAGGTTGGGCGGATGGCCGCCAAGCCTTTGAATCAACAGTATTTCCATAGGCAAGGGCCCCGGTGTTTCCACCGGGGCCCCGCTTTGGTTCAGCTTTACGCCGAAGA
>CAZISF010000271.1:0-2826 GCA_964541915.1 uncultured Caulobacter sp. | reverse complement strand
GCATCCTGCGGCTTCACTTCTGCGTCTGGACCGACGCCGAGACCGCCTGGATGACCCGGGCGACACTCGAGCCGCTGCTCTGCGAGATCACGCCCACCCTGGGCGCCAAGGTCTGGCTGGGGCTGGATCTCAGCCAGAACCGCGACATCACCGCGCTGGCCGCCGTGCAGAAGACCGGCGAGCGGGACGGAAAGCCCTGTTTCGACGCCTGGATCGAGGCCTGGACGCCCGGCGACACGCTGGCCGCCCGGGCGCTGCGCGACAAGCAGCCCTATCCGGTCTGGGTGCGGGACGGTTTCCTGCACGCGCCGCAGGGCGAGAACATCAATTTCCGGCACGTCGCCCAGGCGCTCGCCGAATACGACCGCGACTACGACGTCCAGATGGTCGCCTACGACCGCTACGCCTTTCGCCGGTTCGAGGAAGACATCGCCGAGGTCGGGCTCAATCTGGAGTTCGTCGAGCATCCCCAGGGCGGCACCAAGCGCGGCAAGCCGACCGAGGCCATGAAACTGGCCGCCAAGAGCGCCGACCGCGAGCCGCAGGGCCTGTGGATGCCAGGCTCGGTGCGCCAGCTCGAAGAGATGATGCTCGAGGGTCGTATCCGGCTGCAGAAGAGCCCGGTGCTGATCTCGGCGATCATGTCGGCGGTCATCGAGACCGACCGCTGGGACAATTATTGGCTCTCCAAACAGAGGGCCACCAACAAGATCGACGCAGCCGTGGCGCTGTGCATGGCGGTGGGGGCGGCGATGGGGGGAGCACCGACCATGGCCGAGCCGGAAATCATCCTCCTGTGAGCCGCTCGATCCTGGACATCCTCACCGGGCGTCGACCCGCAGAGCCGCAGGCCAAGCCGATCAGCAACGCCGGCGGATCTGCAAGCCTGCCCACGATCGTCCGCGGCTCATCGCTGTGGGATGACATGGTCGGCTACGGCTCTGGCCTGCAGCTGCCGACCGAACAGACCGTGCTCACCGTCTCGGCGATCTATGCCTGCGTGAACCTGATCGCCGGCGCCATCGCCACCCTGCCGATCAACGTCTTCAGCCGCGCCGACGATGGCGAACTGGCGCCGCTACCCTCTGACGACATCTGGTGGATGCTGAACGAACAGATGACGCCGCGCTGGGCCGCGCCGTCCGGCTGGGAGTTCCTGGTCCAGTCGCTGCTGCTGCCCGGCGACGGCTTTGCCCGCATCATCCGCAATCCGGCCGGCGCCATGGTCGGCATGGAACCGCTGCATCCAAATCGCGTGACGGTCGTCACCGACGGGGTGCGGCTGATCTACTCGGTCGAGCCCGACCCGAATGTGCTCAGCGCCTTTCGAGGGGACCGGCTGATCCTCGACCAGGACGACATGCTGCATATCCCGGGCTTCGGCTTCGACGGCCTTCGCAGCCTGTCGCCCTTGCGCGGCGCTCTACGGATGACCGGGGCGGTGGCGCTCGCCACCCAGGACTATTCTGCGCGCTTCTTCGCCAATTCCGCCCGCCCCGACTTCGCCCTTCAAACCGACCAGGCGCTATCGCCGGAGACCGTGGAGCGGCTGCGCGACCAGGTCACCGAGCGCCACGCGGGCACGGCCCAGGCGCACCGCCCGATGGTGCTGACCTCGGGCCTGAAGGTCCAGACCATCAGCCTGCCGGCCGACGACATGCAGCTCTTGGCCACGCGCCAGTTCCAGATCGAGGAGATCGCCCGGATCTACGGCGTGCCGCCGTTCATGATCGGCCACAACGAGAAGACCACCAGCTGGGGCTCCGGGGTCGAGGCTATGGGCATCGGCTTCGTCCGCTACTGCCTTCGCCGGCACCTGAACAAGATCACCCACGAACTGAACCGCAAGCTGTTCCGAACCGCGCGTCGGGTCGTGGCTTTCGACACCTCCGACCTCGAGCGCGCCGACTTCAAGTCACTGATCGAGGGCTTCCGCGCCGCCATCGGCCGCGCCGGCGAGCCCGGGTTCATCACGCCTGAGGAAGCGCGCGAGCGCCTCGGCCTTCGCCGCACGCCCATCCACGGCACGCTCAATACGGGGGTCGCCCATGCGCCCGAACCTGCTCAACCTCTATAAGGCCAACGCCCGGCGCGGCCAGTTCCGCGCCGAGGCCAACACCCTCTTCGTCTACGATATCATTGTGGGCTCGGACTCCGACGCCGAATGGTTCGGCGGGGTCTCGCCCGAGGCCTTCACCCGCGCGCTTCGGGCCATGACCGGTCCGGTTTCGGTGCGGATCAACTCGCCGGGCGGCGACGTCTTCGCCGGCCGCGCCATGGCCCAGGCGATGCGCGAGTATCCAGGCGAGATCACCGCCCATGTGGACGGGGTCGCGGCCTCCGCCGCCTCGTTGCTGGCGGTGACGCCGGCTCGCTGCATCATGGCGCCGGGATCGATGCTGATGATCCACCAGGCCTGGACCATCGGGCTGGGTAACGCCGGCGACTTCCGCCAGACGGCCGATCTGCTGGCCAAGATCGACCTGACGATCGCCGACGACTACGCCGCCAAGTCCGGCAAGCCGGCCGAGGACTTCGCGGCTCTGATGGCGGCGGAGACCTGGTTCACGCCGGCCGAAGCCATGGCCATGGGCCTTGCTGACGAGATCGCGGCTGATCCGCGTGCGGCTACGCCGGATGCCAGGGTCGAGGCTCGTGTCGAGGCCCGCTGGGACCTCAGCGCCTATGCCCGCGCGCCGGCCTCCAACGCAGATCCGGAACTCTCCGATGAGACGGTCTCGCGCATCGCCGCCGAAGTGGTGACGCGCCTGGGCGCCCGAGCCCTGCCCACCGCGGCGGACCCGGAGCTGAACCCGAACGAAGACA
>CAZISF010000270.1:0-2848 GCA_964541915.1 uncultured Caulobacter sp. | reverse complement strand
GCCTCAGAGCCTCCCGCGCCTCATCCCGCTCGGCCTCGGCAACCTCCAGCTTCGCAAGGGCGCACTCATAGTGCTGCGGACCCCATGTGTGGCAGTTCGGGCCGTGGGTTCCGATCCGGCCTTCGCGGTGTTGCTCGTAGCGCAAGGCTGCGTTCAGGCGCTCGTTCTCGGCCTGGAGCTTGGCGAGTGCGGCGGAGGCTTCGGTCACAAGCGCCTCTTCCTTCGGGTAATCCAGAAGGTTCGCGAACCCGATCAGTTCAGCTATCAGCCTCTCAACGTTCATGGCTCACCTCCTTGGGTGATGCGGAGAGCATGGCGCGGTAAGCAGCGTCTACATATAGAGCCATGCCATCTAGCCCTGAGCCTACGGGCCGCTCGCCAAGGCCCCGCCACAGCCAGTACTTGTCGTCGGCAGCGCGTTGCCCCGACTTAACCATCGCCTCGGTCGGCTCTCTCGGAACCAGCACGTAGCCGTCAGGAACCATCCCACCCGGCAGGAGTGCGAGGGCTGCGAATTGATCCACCCACGCCATGACCAGTCCGAGGTCGTTAACGCCAACTCGGCACATCAGGCGGGCGCTCAGATCGGACGTGGTGTCGTGGCGCATCGTATTGGCGGCGTCAGCGCGGACCCGCTCGGAGGCGAGGCGGACGGCGAGGGGCATGAGGTAGGGGCCACGGCGCGGTGCGCTCATGTTCTCCATCAGCGCCGAGATGCACCCCGCCGCTTCGTCCAGAAGGTCGGCGGTGCCGACTTCCTTCCCCTGCGAGAAGTGGCGATAGACCTCGGCCATTCCGTGAAGCCGGGTGATCACGTCGTGCGTGTAGGTGTAGTGGTGAGCGTCGGTCATTCCCGGCCCTCCGCCTTGGCGATAGCCGCCCGGATCATCTCGATGCCGGTGTTCGGATGGTGACCGCCCGGCCACATCTCGCCGCTGAAGGGGAAGCGAGACAGTACATCCTCCGCCAGCTTAATCGCCGCCAGCATCTCAGGCCCCGCCGCCATGACGCGAGCATTCGCCTCCTGACAGTCCTTACCTTTGCCGGCGTTCCACGTCTGGCCGACAGCCCGCCCGAAGGCGTCTTCGTCCATTGTGACGTACCAGAAGTCTTCGGAGGACTTCTCGGCATACCAGGGTCCAGGGGTGTGGCTCACGACGACGGCCCCCATCCGTTGAAGGCCCGGTTCGCCATCTCGGCCAGCGCGTGCTTCATGCCGGTGTTCTGATCGTCGCCGTGGAGCGCGTCGGCGATGCGCTTGAGGCTGATGGCGATGGAGTGGGCGACGTGGTCGGCGTCGGTGTCACCAATTGTGTTCGGCTCCATTCCATGAACATCGCCCGGAAAGACGGCTTGCGTGTCGGGCTTCATTCGCACACCCCCCGGTCGGCTTCGGCGTCGGACCATCCGCTCTGCCAATCGACGTTGGCGGCATCGCGGAAGACCTCGCCGGCCAAGTTGGCGTTGCGGCCTCGGTTGTAGTCCCGCTGGCGAAGGCGCGCGTCGTCCTCATGGTCGGCGGCGTCTGTCGGGCTTCTAGGATCGTGGCTCATGGCAGTTTCGCTCCGATTTGCTTGAGGTAGGCGACCACGGCCCGAGCGCCGTCCCGCGATGACCAGTCCATGTCGATGCTGTCGGAAATGGCGTCTGCGATATCGTCCTCGGCGTCGGTCCAGTCGTAGGGGGCGCCCACCACCTCATCCGAGACAACAGCCGGTCGGGCTGCGGCTATCAGGGTGAGGATGTCGGAAACCGGAGCATCTACGATGGCAGGGCGACCGGGCTTGTTTGCAAGGAACACGTCGTGCTCGTTGATGTCGGTGATGTAGAACCACACCGCAATGCGATCTCCGGGCTTCAGTTCGTCCAGGTCCAGTGTCTTATCCATCGGTCAGGCCTCCACGGACGGGCGCAGCTTTGCTTCCGCCACGCTATTGAACTGCACGCCGGACCCGTAGTGGTAGGCGTCCGGCGGATCGGCGCTCAGGGCGTAAGTCCACACGCGACCGTCGGCGTAGGACCCCATGTAGACGGCGACGATGCACAGCTTCACCGGCTGCGAGATCGAGACGCCAGCGGCAACCTTTGCGGTCACGTCGTGCCAAACCCATTCGCCAAGGGAGAACTTCGGCCCCTTCTGCAAATGCGTGGTGAGCCAGCGCCACCCGGTATTGTTGGAGAGCGGACCGCCCTCACATTCGAAGTCACACTTCTCAATCTGCGCCAGTGCGGTGGCGACGGTGTAGGCTTTAGTCATCGGTCTTTCCTTTCTGGCCTCACGGGCTAGGCGTTGTCTGCCCACGCCGCGAGGCGCTCTAGGCTGTCATTGTCGAAGTCTTCCTCGGCGCATTGAGCGGCCCAACCGGGGTGGCATGGAGCGACGGGAAAAATGGTGTCGCGAGGCCAGCCCTCGTGGGCCACGTCGATGTCAATGAGCACGCCGTTGACGCACTCCACGTCTTGGCCGAAGCGGTTGTCGAATTGGCCGTTTCGGCAGTGCTTACAGGGCATGTGCTTGGTCCTTTCTGGCCTCACGCGCCCGGTCTAAGCCGGAGCGGGGCTCGCGCGTTGAGGGGAGGGCTAGGAAGTCGGACCCCAGCCGTGGAAGGCGCGGTTCGCCATCTCGGCCAACGCGTGCTTCATGCCGGTGTTCTGAGGGTCGCCGTCGATGGCGTCAGCGATGCGCTTGAGGCTGACCGCGATGCTAAACAGCGCCGCTTCCTTGGCGTCCCGCGAGTCCCTAGCTTCAGGCTCTAGCTTGCCTTCAAAGTCAGCCATCGTTCAGGCCTCCATTCACGGTGTTACGGTCGAGGGCGGGCTGCTGACCCTTCGCAGCAGCGAGGGCGGC
>CAZISF010000269.1:410-2889 GCA_964541915.1 uncultured Caulobacter sp. | reverse complement strand
CGCACGTCGCGCAGATCGGGGACCTGGCCGCCGTCGATCATCGGCCCGGCCTTCGGCTCCGACAGCATCTGGGTTCCCCGGAAGTGGTTGATCAGCCCGATCAGGGAGCGCGGGGCCAGCACCCGCGTGCCGCCGGCCCAGGCCGCTTCGGGTCCACAGGCCTCGGGGCAGATCAGACCCAGATCCATCGCCCCGGCCGCCACGGCGGCGGGCAGGGTCCCGGCCACCGTCGAAATCGACCCGTCCAGCGACAGCTCGCCGACCGCGCACCAGCCGTTCAGGGCGTCCGCAGGGATCACCCCCATGGCCGCCATCACCGCCAGGGCGATCGGCAGGTCGTAGTGACTGCCTTCCTTGGGCAGGTCCGCGGGAGCGAGGTTCACGACGATGCGTTTGCCCGGCATCGCCAGTCCAAGGCCGGTGAAGGCGCCCCGCACCCGCTCCCGGCTCTCGGCGACCGCCTTGTCGCCCAGGCCGACGACGACCATGATCGCCTCGCCGCCGGTCAGCTGGACTTCGACGTCGACGCGCCGGGCCTCAACGCCCTGGAACGCCACGGTGACCACCCGCGCGACCATACCCTCTCCAAGCTACAGTGGCTGTGACTTATCCACAGACTCAACCATGCCGCGTGGTATGGATCAAGAACAAATATGGAACCAAGGCAGAAGCTGAAACGATTCAGTCATCTATCCGACACAACTCACTCACCGCGTCGAATGGCCTCGATGCGATCGAAGAGCGCCGCGGCGGCGTCGGCCCCGCCGAACCGCTTGAGCTGCTGGGCGCCGGTCGGCGAGGTCACGTTGATCTCGGTCAGGTAGTCGCCGATCACGTCGATGCCGACGAACAGTAGCCCCCGGCGTTTCAGCTCCGGCGCGATGATGGCGCAGAGTTCCAGGTCGCGTGGGGTCAGCTCGACCGCGGCGGCCCGGCCTCCCCGGGCCAGGTTCGAGCGCACCTGACCTTCGGCCGGGATGCGGTTGATGGCGCCGACCGGCTCTCCGTCGACCAGCAGGATCCGCTTGTCGCCCTTGCTGACGGCGGGGATGAATTTCTGGGCGATGACCTGGTCGCGGCCGATCAGGGCATGCAGTTCGAGCAGGGCGTCGAGGTTGGGGTCATCGGCCTTCAGCCGCACCACGCCCGAGCCGCCGCCGCCGTGCAGGGGCTTGAGCACCATGTCGCCGTGCCGATCGCGGAAATCGTAGATCGCCTCGACGTCGCTGGTGATCAGGGTCGGCGGCTGGACGCCCGGGAAGTCGGTGACGAACAGCTTTTCCGGCGCGTTGCGCACCTCGGTCGGGTTGTTCACCACCAGCGTCCGAGGGTGGATCTTGTCGAGGAAGTGGGTGGCCGTGATGTAGGCCATGTCGAACGGCGGGTCCTGACGCATCAGCACGACATCGACGTCGCTGATCATGTCGACGACGCGGGTCTCGCCGAACGCCACGTGGTCGCTCTTGACCGCCTGAACGGTCACCGGACGGCCGCGGGCCGTGACCCGACCCTCTTCCAGCGACAGCTTGTCCGGCGTGTAGACGAACAGTGAATGCCCGCGCGCCTGCGCCTCCATCATCATCATGAAGGTGGAGTCGGTCTCGATGTTGATCCGTTCGATCGGATCCATCTGTACGGCGACCTTCAGTGACATGGGAACTCCTTGGCCAGACGGGGACGGCGAACGCTACATAGCGATGGTCTCCCGCGAGCGGGAGGGGCTGTCGCGGCTAGTTGAGCTGAAGACGCATGCGCTCACGGGCCGCGCGGGCGGCCAGGGTTACGCCGCCGTCCAGCAACTGGGCGTGCCCGAGCGCCTGCAAAGCCCCGGCGAGCGCCCCCTGACCCTCGCGGGCGGCGGCCACATCCAGCCACGGTCGATGATCGGTCGGGTCGAGAAGGGCCCGGCGCAGGGCCGCGCGCACGCCCCAGCGCCCGACCCCCCCCCACACGGCGCCGGCGATCCACTACAGCGACACGACCCCGACCCTCGTGGACCGGGCGATCGGCGCGGTGAACACGCTCGTCCTCGCTGAAGGGCGTTCGCTCGGCTTCAACACGGACGGACCGGGTTTTTTAAGCGACCTCAAGGATCAGTTCGCGTTCGACCCGGAAGGGCGCTCCGCGCTCGTGATCGGAGCGGGCGGGTCGGCGCGGGCGGTGATCTTTTCCCTTTTGGAAGCCAATCTTCAGAAGCTCTACATTTTCAACCGCACCGCGGACCGCGCCAAGGGCCTCGCTGAGTACGCGTTCCAGTACTTCCCGGACCGTGACATCGAGGCGGTCGTTTCGATCGACGACCTGCCGGCCAAAACGGACCTGGCCGTCAATTGCACGTCTTGCGGCATGAACGATCAGGATCCGTTCCCGATCGACCCGGACGTTCTCGGCAAGGTCGCCCGCGTTTACGACCTCATTTATTCGCCTGAGGAGACCAAGCTCCTTAAGGAAGCCCGCCGCCGCGGTCTGCCCGCGCCGG
>CAZISF010000269.1:0-325 GCA_964541915.1 uncultured Caulobacter sp. | reverse complement strand
ATGGCGCCAGCGCTAGCGCTTCTCTTCGGTCTTCTCGTCGGCAGTTTTCTCAACGTCTGCATTTGGCGCATGCCCCGCGGCGAGTCCGTCGCCTGGCCAGCTTCCCACTGTCCTTCCTGCAAAAAACCCATCCATTGGGTCGATAACATCCCGGTCCTCGCCTGGTGCCTCCTGCGCGGGAAATGCCGTTCCTGTTCCGCGCCGATCCCGGTCCGTTACCCGGCGGTCGAGCTCCTCGGGGGACTGGCAGGCTTTGCGGCTTTTTCCCACTGGTCGGGCGCTTACGCGGCGATGGCCGCGGTGATCTTCTGGGCGCTCATCGTTG
>CAZISF010000268.1:0-2900 GCA_964541915.1 uncultured Caulobacter sp. | reverse complement strand
CCCGACCGGATCTGTCGGGAACACAGAGTAGCCTCCACGAATGGTGGCGGATGAATTTGGCGGGGACGCTGGGATGGATCTGGTCTTTGGCATGGCGTGCGATGGTCGCGCCTACCCGGACTTTCCGCGTGCAGGCGCGGGCGTCGTAAATGCCGCCGTGGTTGGGCCCACCGGGCTGATCGACGCTCTGGAAGTGCAACTTGGCCTGACCGCACCGCGTGGCGCTGAAGCGGTTCGAATCGCAGCCTATGCCGCCAAACTTCGAGCGGCCTTGGCGTCGGACTCCAGCGCCTTCTACGCCCCGTCCTTCGCGCGGGATCCGTGGGCGACCGCGAAGGCCTTGCTGGTCTGGCGTGACCAGCTGACGGCCGCCGGCTGGCCCGGCGGTGCAATCGGTTCGCCGCGCATTGACGATCTGGCGAGGGCCGAGGCCCAGTCGCCGCGCCTGCCGGCTGGCGCATCTGACCGGCTGGGCGCGGTCCTGGCGGCTTTGGCCGATCGTCCGTCCCTGTCGATAAACCGCATCACGCTCGTGGAGCCCCGCAATCTTTTGACGCCGCCCTACCGCCGGCTGATCGATCAGATCGAGGCCTGCGGGGTCGAAATCCAGGTCGCCTCGCCGCCAGCGGCGGCCAGCGCCAATGACCTACACCGGGTTCAAGCCTTCTTGCGCTCAGGCGTGACCGACGCGCTGCAAGGCGACGGAGCCTTCATGACGGTCGAGGCCGACACCGCCCTGATGGCGGCAGAGGCCTTGGCCGAATGGCTAGCTGCCGGGTCGGAAGATGACCTGGCGGGCACAGTGGTGTTGAGCGCCGACGGAGATACCGCCCTCCTTGATCGCGCGCTGCAGGCGCGCGGCTTGCCCGCCCTCGGCCAATCGTCGGCCTCCCCCTGGCGCGGCGCGTTGCAGGTGCTTCCTCTGGCCTTCGCGGCCAGTTGGGCGCCGTTAAACGCCAAGGCGCTGCTGGACCTTCTCCTCCTGCCCCGCCCGCCCATTGAACGGCGCGCGGCAGGAAAGCTCGCCCGAGCCCTGGCCCGCGAACCGGGCACAGGGTCGCCATCCTGGACACGCGCCTGGGCTGACCTTGAGACGGAGCTCGCTGAGCGCTTCGCCGATCACCCCTCGGCCGAAGCCGAGATCGCCAAGCGCCAGAAGCGCTGGCGGGAATGGACCACAGGCGACCTCTACAGCCGCACCCTGGGCATGCCCGCAGATGCGGCCCGTCGGATCGCTGCGCGGGTCAGCCAATGGGCGGTCGAAACCGACGCCGGCCAGTCGGATCCGTTGTTGCTGACGGTCGCAGGCGCGGCCGGCGCGCTGGTGCAGGCTATAGACGTGCTCGGCCAAGACCCGCTCCCCGCGCTTCTGGTTGAGCGGATGATCGAACAGGTCCTGGCCGACGGCGCTCAAAACCCTGAGCACATCGCGACCGCTGGTGGGCTTCGTTGCGTCAAGCATCCGGCCGCGATCTGGGGGCCGGTCGACCGCTTGGTGTGGTGGGACTTCAAGGGCCCCGGCGAGCGGGTCCCGACGTCTCCTTGGGGTCTGGCCGAGCAGGCCGCTTTGGCGGCCGCTGGCTGCACATTAGAGGCTGCTCTGGCGACCGCCACGCGGATCAGTTGGGCTTACGCGAATGCCCTACATCAGGCGCAAGATCGTGCGGTGCTGATCCGCCCGGCTCTCACGGGCGGTGAGGAAACGGTCAGCCATCCCCTCGCCCACCAGCTCAACCCCGTCACCCAACCGGCCGGTCTCAAGGTGCGTTGGTCGGCCGAGCGCCTGCTTGAAGACGCGGCGCATGACCTCGCAGGCCGCCGGCTCCCGCGCGAAATCGCCGCCATCGTCACGCCGCCCCAAGCCCGCGCCCACTGGACGTTGCCGGCTTCGGCGATCGCAAAGCTGGCGGGCCGCAAGGAAAGCGCGACCAGCTTTGAACGCCTGGCTGACTGTCAGATGCGTTGGATGCTGCTCGACGTCCTTCGGCTCTCGCGCGGGCGGTTTGCGGAAATTCCCGGAACCAAACAGCTGCTCGGCAACCTGGCCCACGAGATCGCCAACCACGTCCTGCGGCCTGGGCCCGTCGCCGACGCGGAAGATGTCCAGCGCCAGGTCGATGCGGTGTTTGACACCCTGCTGAGCGCCATCGCCGCCCCGCTGCAGCAACCTGAGTTCGCCGGCGAACTGGCCGCGGCGAGGACCCGTGTTCCGGCCGCCCTGGCTGAACTTGCCCGCCTGATGCGCGTCAAGGGCCTGGAGGTGGTGGGCACGGAACTGGACCGTGAGGCGGAGTTCGCCGACGGCCTTTCGGTGCTGGGCCGTCTCGATCTTGTGGTCCGCCATCCGACCGAAGGCCTCGGCGTCATCGACCTAAAATGGACCAAGAACGCCAAGCATCGCCGCACGGAGCTCGCCGAAGGTCGCGCCCTGCAGCTGGCCACCTATGGCGCAATCGCCGATCCGGTCGCAGCCGAGCCAGCCCCCGGCGCCTATTACATGCTCAGTCAGCGACGGCTTATCGGTCCGGTCGGCGCCATCGTGTCTGACGAGGAGGTTGAGGCAGCGCGCTCGCTTGCCGACACCTGGACCGATCTGATGGGAACCTGGCGGCTGTGGCGCGACCTGGCCGCCAAGGGCACGGCCCTCGGGACGGGCCTGCCGGATGCGTCAGACCATTTTCCGGAGGGTCTCGGGATCATCCCGAGGCAGGAGCCCTGCCAATACTGCGAACTGAAAAGCCTATGCCGCGTCACTCAGGAGGCGATCTGACCATGAGTGCTCTCAAGATCAACACGGTCGTCGCCTCGGCCGGCGCGGGTAAGACCACCCGGATCGTCGGCGATATTGCGCGCGAAGTGGAAACCCGCCAACCGGAGGAGATTGTCGCCACCACCTTCAC
>CAZISF010000267.1:0-2982 GCA_964541915.1 uncultured Caulobacter sp. | reverse complement strand
CGACTTCGAGAAGGGCTTCATCCGCGCCGAGACCATCGCCTACGACGACTTCGTCGCCTTCAAGGGCGAACAGGGCGCCAAGGACGCCGGCAAGATGCGCTCCGAAGGCAAGGAGTACATCGTCAAGGACGGCGACGTGATGCACTTCCGCTTCAACGTCTGATCACCCTACCCCCCCTTCATGGGATGCGACCCCGGCTGAACGCCGCCAGAATCCGGTCAGGATTCTGGAGGGATGATCGACATGTCGCGCCCGCTGTTGTTCGCCGGTCTGGCCGCCGGCTTTCTGGCTCTGGCGGCTCCGGCGGCCGCTGCCGACCTGACGGTGCCGGCCAACGCCGCGGGGCCTCTCGCCGATTTCAAGGGTCAGGCATGGTTCAGGCCGCTGGCCTACTGCGCGGCCGCCTATTCCGAGGAAGCCAATGACCTGGCCGCGGCCGGCAAGGCCACGGAGGCCGAGTCCGCGCGCACCGTCGCCGTCAATTTCTTCGCCGATGCCAGCCGCCGCGTCGCCACGGATCGGGGCATACCGTTCAACAGCGCCATGCCGGAGGTCGGCCGCGACATGAAGCAGTGGCAGTTCGCCGTCATCGCCCTGAAGATGGACCCCGCCTACTACCCCCAGATGCACGGCAGTTGCGCCACGATTCGGAAGAGCTACGCCCGCGCTGCCGGCTGAGGCCTTTTGACCGGCGCGGCGAGCGCGCTAGGGTGGCGGCATGACCACCGATCACGCCGACGCCATCGCCGCCGCGCAGGGTGTGCTGGACGCCTTCATGGCGGCCTTCAATGCTCGCGACCTGGCCGCCTGGGAGAAGACCTTCAACTTTCCCAGCGTGCGGCTGGCGTCGGGGACGCTGGCGATCATCGAGCCCGGCTATCACCAGGCGGGCATGTTCGATCAGGGCGCATTGAGCGAGTGGGACCACTCGGCCTGGGAGCGCCGCGATGTTATCCACGCGGGCGCCGACAAGGTGCATTTCGACACCCGTTTCACGCGCTACCGCGCCGACGGCTCGGTCATCGGCGGTTTCGACTCGATCTATGTCGTCACCTGCGAGAACGGCCACTGGGGCGTGAAGGCCCGCTCGAGCTTCGCCCCCTGATGAGTCGCCGCGCGGAACTGGCCCGGATGATCGACGACGCCCGGCGGGTGGTGGTGTTCACCGGCGCGGGGATGTCGACCGAGTCCGGCATTCCCGACTTCCGCAGCCCCGGCGGCGTCTGGTCGAAGATGAAGCCGATCCAGTTCCAGGACTTCGTCGCGCGCGAGGACATGCGCCGGGAGGCCTGGACGCGGGTGTTCAACGGTTCGGCCGGCTGGGTCGGCCGCGCGCCCAACGCCGGCCATGACGCCGTCGCCCGGATGGTCGCGATGGGCAAGGTGATGACCGTCATCACCCAGAACGTCGACAACCTGCACCAGGACAGCGGCATCGCCGACGAGCGGATCATCGAGCTCCACGGCAACGCCAGCTACGCCACCTGCCTGAGCTGCGCGCGACGGCACGAACTGCACCACCTCAAGCCCGCGTTCGTGGAGCGCGGCGAGATTCCTGCCTGTCGATCTTGCGGGGGACTGGTGAAGACCGCGACCATCTCGTTCGGCCAACCCATGCCACAGGACCAGATGGCGCGAGCCGAAGAGGCCACGTTGGCCTGCGACCTGTTTCTGGTGCTCGGGTCGTCCCTGGTGGTGTTTCCGGCGGCGGGTTTTCCACTGCTGGCCAAGCGCAACGGCGCCATGCTGGCCATCGTCAACCGCGAGGCCACGGACATGGACCGTTACGCCGATCTGGTGCTGCATGACGAAATCGGCCCGGTGCTCGTCGAGATCGCGCCGGACCTGGCCTGACGCCGATTGCCGCGGTGGCCGACGGGCTGCCACAATGGAGCATGTCCATGCCGCGTCTCGTTCTCTTCATCGCCGCCGCTCTGCTGGCCCTGACCGCGCCGGTGGTCGCGTCGGCGGAGGCGACCCCCTTGACCGGCGCCGCGCTCACGGCGGCCTGCAAGGAGGCCAGAGATGAGGTCTACCGCCTCAGCCTCTCCCCCGAACTGACCCGTCAAGGGGGCACGCTGAGGGTGTTCGTCCATAGCCGGGGTCCCAAGCATCCCTGGGGCGGAACCGTGCCCAATGCCTGCATGAAGGGCTGGAAGGTCTCGGATCCGGCGCTCGCGCGGTTCTCGGATGACCATACGCATCTGATCATCGCCGACGATGCCCCGGCCGGCGCCAAGGTCCAGATCACCGCGCGGATCGGCAACGACGTCGCGACCGCCGAGTTTGTCGTGGTCGCAGCGGATGCCGTGGTCCTGACCGGCTACTGGACCGAAGTCGGCGACAGCCAATGCCCCGCGAGCGCAACGCCCCTCAGGGAGCTGCACTTCAAGCCGAACGGCCAGTTCGAGGTCACCTGGACGCCGTTCGAGACCTATGTCGACTACTGGGGTGATTACACGTTCGACCCCGCCACCGGCGCGGTGGAATTCTCGCCGACAGGCGGCAACTACCGGCCCGTGGACGCGGACCTGACCGGCCGGGCAAGCCTTGGGCCCGACGGCCTGCTGCGCCTGACCGAGCTGTACTTCGGATCATCGCGCTCGGGCGCCGCGACCCCCTCCGCCTGCGGCCTCGTCTTCAAATCCCGTTAGCCCGTTCAAGGACCTCGCCAACATGGCCGACATGATCAAGCTCACCTCCGGCCACGACGGCTTCGCCTTCGCAGCGCTCCATGGCCAGCCCGGGGGCCCGCGCAAGGGCGGGGTCATCGTCATCCAGGAGATCTTCGGCCTCGACAAATACGTCCACGAGGACGTCGCCCGCTGGGAGGCGCGCGGCTACGAGGTGCTGGCGCCGTCGATGTACGATCGCCAGCAGCCGGATTTCACCGCCGAGCACACCGACGACGGCGTCCAGGCGGCCGTGAAACTGGCCATGGCCAACGGCCCGGACAACGCCATGAGCGACATCCAGGCCTG
>CAZISF010000266.1:1455-3013 GCA_964541915.1 uncultured Caulobacter sp. | reverse complement strand
CGTCACATGAACGGGCTGTAATGCGCCGCATGGACGCCTCGCGGGCGGAGCGCTAAAGGCGATTCCATGTCCATTGGCGTCTTCGATTCCGGCGTGGGCGGCCTTACCGTCCACCGTGCGCTCGTCGAGCGGTTCCCCTCGGCCGACTTCGTCTATCTCGCCGACCAGGCCAACGCGCCCTACGGCGGGCGGCCCGGCGAGGAGATCGTCGACCTGACCAAAGCCGGCTGCATCCGCCTGTTCGACGAGGGCGCAAGCCTGGTCGTGCTGGCCTGCAACACGGCTTCGGCCATCGCCCTGCGCCGCCTGCAGCAGACCTGGCTGCCGGGCTATCGCCGCGAGACGGGCCGGGCGCTGAACGTGCTGGGCATCATCGTCCCGACCATCGAGGCGGCCACCGGTCTGCCCTGGGAACATGAGGCCGAGCGTCGCGGCGAACAGGTGACCAAGGTCGACGTCCTGGGAGTCTTCTCGACCCCGGGGACGGCGAGCAGCCGGGTGTTCGAGATCGAGATCGACAAGCGCAAACAGGACCTGGCCGTCTTCTCGGAGCCCTGTCCGAACCTGGCCCGCATGATCGAGGACAATGCCGAGCATGCCGAACTCGCCACGGTGATCGCCGGCCATGTTGACGCCCTGCGGCGGCGCATCGGGCGTCATCCGGATCGCGCCGTGCTGGGCTGCACCCACTACGAGATCGTCGCCGACCTGTTCCGTGACGCCCTGCCGCCCGGCACGCCTCTGATCCATCAGCCCGGCGCGACCGCCGAGGCGCTCGGCCGCTACATGGAACGTCATCCGGAATACATCGCGGGCGGAACCGGCCTGCGCCGCTTCCTGACCACCGGCGCGCCGGGACCGCAGAATGGCCTGGTCGCGACCTTCTGGGGCGAGCCGCTGGCGTTCGAGGCGGCCTGACCGCGAGTTAACTTGAGAGACCGCTGTTCCGCCCGATAGGCTGATCGCCGACCTGGGGAACCATCAATGAAATTCGCACTCGCTGCTGCCGCCGCCTTCGCGCTGTTTGCCGCCGCGCCGGCACAGGCCGAGGTCAAACAATCCTGGGCCGCCGGCTTCCGGCTGGAGAACCGCGCGACCATCGCCGCCTCGCCGGACAAGGTCTGGGCCGCGCTCGGTCAGGTCGGCAAGTGGTGGAACGGCGAGCACAGCTATTCCGGCGACAGCGCCAACATGACCATGCCGCTGACGCCAGGCGGCTGCTTCTGCGAGGTCCTGCCCAAGGGCGGCGGCGTGAAACACGGCGAGGTCGTCATGGTCATGCCGGGCCAGACGCTTCGCGTCAGCGCCCCTCTCGGTCCCCTGCAGGGCGAAGGTGTCTCGGCGGCCCTGACCTTCACGCTGAAGGCGACCGCCGACGGCAAGACCGAGGTGGTGGAGACCTTCAACGTCGGCGGCGCCCGGCCGGAGATCGTCGGCTACGCGGCCGGCATCGACGGCGTCGTCGGCGAACAGCTCGGCCGGCTCAAGGCCTATGTGGAGACGGGGAAGCCGCGATAGAAATCCTCTCCGCGTAGCGGGGAGGGGGACCATGCGGAGC
>CAZISF010000266.1:562-1445 GCA_964541915.1 uncultured Caulobacter sp. | reverse complement strand
GGGGTCCGCCTTTATTCACCCCGTCGGGGGGGGGGGGGGGGGGGCCCTTTGCGGTTCTGGGGGGCGGCCCCGCGCCGATGGCCGAAGCATGAGCCAGAACGCGATTTTACGCCGATCACCAGCGCCGCCCCTCAGTCAGGCTCCGCCTGACAGCTCCCCATGAATGGGGAGCGTCGTCACTACGCCGCCGCCGCCATCTCGCCCGCGATCACGCGGCTGGCCGCGTTGACCGCCGCTGCGATCCGCAGCGCCGCCTGCACCGAAGTGTTCGGTACGCCGTGCTTCTTCAGCTCGGCCTCGTGGGCGTCGAGGCACATGCCGCAGCCGTTGACCGCCGAGACGGCTGTCGACCAGAGCTCGAAGTCGACCTTGTCCACGCCCGGATTGGCCAGCAGGTTCATGCGCAGCCGCGCGGGCAGGGTCGCGTACTCCTTGTTCTTCATCAGGTGCAGCGACCGGTAGTAGACGTTGTTCATCGCCATGATGGCCGCGGCGCCCCTGGCGGCGTTCAGGGCCTCGTCGCCCAGCCCGGCGGCGCGGGCGGCGGCTTCGATGTTGCGCACGACGGCGGGCACGCCCACCGCATGGGCCGAAGCGACAAACGCGCCCCACTTCTGCTGGTCGGTCAGCAGGGTCTCGCCGGCCAGCGAGGACAGGTTCAGGCTGATATCCTTGGCGTAGGCGGGCAGCGCCTCACGCAGGGCGTCGAGGGACATGATGGTCTCGCAATGTCGGAGGAGGAAGGGCCGGGAGCCCCGCGCCAGCCGGAGGGACTGAACGCGCGCGGAGCTCCCGGTCGACCCCGCCCGGGGGGGGACGGGCCGCCGGGGGGGGGGGGGCCAGGGCGGCCCGGCGCGGGGGGGGCCCCCCCCCCCCCCGGTGG
>CAZISF010000266.1:0-552 GCA_964541915.1 uncultured Caulobacter sp. | reverse complement strand
GGCCGGGGGGGGGGCAGGCCCGGGGGGGGCGCCCCCGGCTCGACGCGGCCCTGGGGGGCAGGGGCCGCGTGTGGGGGCTGGCCTAGGCGGCCAGGTCGAGGGTGTCGCCGCCGACCGCGCGGTTGCAGGGGCACAGCTCGTCGGTTTGCAGCGCGTCGAGCACCCGCAGAGTGTCGGCCGGCGCGCGGCCCACGTTCAGGTTGGTGACATAGACGTGCTGGATCGTGCCGTGCGGGTCGACGACGAAGGTCGCGCGCTGGGCCACGCCTTCCTCTTCATCGAGCACGCCCAGGGCGCGGGCGAACTTGCCGCTGTTGTCGGCGAAGCTCCAGATCGGCAGCTTGTGCAGATCGGGGTGCTCGCGGCGCCAGCCGAGCTTGCTGTGCTCGTTGTCGGTCGAGCCGCCCAGCACCACCGCGTCGCGGTCGGCGAATTCCTTGCCCAGGCGGGCGAACTCGGCGATCTCGGTCGGGCAGACGAAGGTGAAGTCCTTCGGATAGAAGAAGATGACCTTCCACTTGCCGTCGAAGCTGGCGTTGGTGAGTGTTTCGA
>CAZISF010000265.1:0-3019 GCA_964541915.1 uncultured Caulobacter sp. | reverse complement strand
CACCTTCTCCCGCAAGGGGAGAAGGGCTTCAGGTCAGTGCTGGCTTTCCGGCATGCGGACGACCAGGCCCTCCAGGGCGTCGGTCACCTTGATCTGGCAGGACAGGCGGCTGTTGGATTCGACGTTCTCGGCGAAGTCCAGCATCGACTCTTCCATGGCCGACTTCTCGCCGGTCTTGTCGGCCCAGGCGGCGTCGACATAGACGTGGCAGGTCGCGCAGGCGCAGGCGCCGCCGCAGTCGGCGTCGATGCCGGGGATGTTGTTCTTGATCGCCCCTTCCATGACAGACAGGCCGGTCTTCACGTCGACCACGTGTTCCGTGCCGTCGTTCTCGATATAGGTGATCTTGGCCATACGCTCCCTGACGCCTCTTTTGAGCCCCGCGCTTACGCGGCGACCTCTTTCATGGAAATTGATGAATCCGCAAGTCTCTCGCGTGAGACCGGCTTGCGATTGAGGATGAGCATCTTGCCCATCATGAACTCGGGCGGGGCGTTGACCGCCTCCACCGCCTGCACCTGGTCGCCCTTCAGATGGAAGATGGCGAACTTCGCCGCCGCCATGTCGCCGCGGATGACGCGGCTGTCCGCGTCGAACGGGATGCCGGCGATCTGCAGCTTGAGATCATACTGGTCCGACCAGAACCACGGCGCTTCCGGGTTCGGCGGGGCGTGACCGGTGATGGCGCTGGCGACCTGCTTGGCCTGTTCGAGGGCGTTCGGCACGCTCTCGAGGCGGAACTGGCGGTCGTAGAGCGGCAGCGGCCGGTGGGTTACGTCGCCGATGGCGAACACAGACGGATCGGAGGTGCGGGCCTGCAGATCGACGACGATGCCGTTGGCGCAGTCCAGCCCCGCATCGCGGGCCAGCTCCTCGTTCGGCAGGGCTCCGACGCCGACCAGAACGGCGTCGCATTCGACGACCCGGCCGTCGGTCAGGCGCACGCGCCGGACCTTGCCGCCTTCACCCTCGAGCGCGTCCACGCCGGCCGACAGCTCGAAGTTGACGCCCTTGGCCTGATGGTAGTCCTGGAAGAAGGTCGACAGCTCCTCGCAGGCCACGCGGGCGAGGATGCGCGGCTCGCGCTCGATGATCAGGGCCCAGGCGCCGAGCGCGCGGGCCGAGGCGGCCGCTTCCAGCCCGATATAGCCGCCGCCGATGATCGCCAGCCGCTTGCCGGGGCCAAGCGCGGCCTTGAGCTGCTCGGCGTCGGCCGCGGTGCGCAGTTCCAGCACGCCGTCCAGGTCCGCGCCGGGGATCGGCAGTTTGCGCGCCCGGGCGCCGGTGGCGATGACCAGGTCGTCATAGGTGATCGCGCCGCCGACCGAGAGCTGAACGGTCTTCGAACCCCTGTTGATAGAGACGGCGGTGACGCCGAGCCGAAGGTCGCAATCGTTCTCGGCGTACCAGGCCAGATCCTTCAGCGCGAGGCTGGAGGCGTCGGCCTCGCCCTTGAGCCAGGCCTTGGAGAGCGGCGGACGTTGATAGGGCGGAATCGGCTCGTCGCCGATCAGGACGATCGGTCCCTGGTGTCCGTACTGGCGCAGGAACGCCGCCGCGGAACCACCCGCGTGGCCCGCGCCCAGGATCACGACCTTCGCCTTCGGATCGGACAAGCCGCCCTCCCATGGGGTCCGCGCGGGAAAATGACGCCCGCGTCAACTTATTGCAAGGGCCTTAGCCTGTATGACTGGCCCAGAACCACACATAGAAGAGCAGCCACCCTCCCGTGAAGCCCGACATGAGGAAACGCGCGTCAATTCTGCCCCCGACGAAGTAGCGCAGGATCGAGAACCCCACGGCGACCAGGAGAAAGCGCGGCAGGCGGATCGGCAGGGCCGCCAATGCGAAACCGGGCAGCCCGGCGCCCTTTGACGGGGCGAGCAGGGCATAGACCTTGAACGGCGTGCTGGTCACCGGACCCTTGAGGGCGGCGGCGAACCAGCCCTCGCGGTCCATGTCGACGCTGGCGTGGACGATCATGCTGGTCGAGACCGCCGGCACGGCGCTCACGGCCTTCAGTGCCGCGCCAGGGTCGCGGGCGCTCCAGCCGTACATCGCAGCGCCACCGAGGCCCGCGCCAATGGCGGCCAGCAGACAGGCGACGGCGGCGGCCCTCAGCCCATGCTTCAGCGCGACGTAGCTGATCAGTACATCCGGCACGATGAAGAACAGGAAGCCCTCGGCCGCGCCCCAGAGCAGGGCGGCGGTCGGCCAGATCCATGTTTTTTCACGCGCCTCGTCGGTCATGCCGGAACTCTGCCACATCGACCCGGCATCGGGCCGAAGAAAATCGGAGCGTCAGCGGCTGAACCAGCGCAGGCGGTAGGCGTTCATCGCCGTCTCGCCGAGCTGTTCGACCAGCCGCCAGTTGACGATCGCCCCGATCGGCGCGCCGACGAACGGCAGCAGCTGCGCCAACTTCGCCAGGTCGATGTAGTCGCGGTACTCCTGCTGGAACCGGCGCCAGTCGAAGTCTTCCGGTGAAGCCGGCGCGCGGCCCTCGACCATGGCGCGATAGACGTCCTTGCGGTGGTCGGCGCCTGAGAAGGCCAGCTGGAAGATCGACAGGATGTAGAGCCGCTCACGCCAGTCGCCGGTGTCGTGGCCGTAGAGGCCGGAGATCTCGAACAGCAGCTTGATCTTGATGGCGATCAGCGCCGGGAAGTCCGCCGCCGCCAGCAGGAAGCCGCCGGCCCCGGTGGCCCCGCCCTCGACGCTGGCGACGTTGCGATAGCTTTTGATCGCCTGGCGCACGCGCGTCTCGCGGTCCTCCAGCGACCCGGACGCCAGCGGCGCGCCGCCGGTGAAGTCCGAGCCGGCCAGGATGCCTCGGGTCATCTGCTCGATGACCGTGGTCACGGCGGCGTGGATCTTTTCCGGAATCATCCGGTTGACCTGCATCTGCAGGCCCTTGGTCGCCTTGGCGAACTTCGAGGGCTCGGCGAGCATCGCCGCCCGCCAGGCCTCAAGCTCGCTTCGGGCGCGGGTCTCGTAGTCGGCGTCGGCGGTGGTCATG
>CAZISF010000264.1:0-3021 GCA_964541915.1 uncultured Caulobacter sp. | reverse complement strand
GAGAACCTGCGCAAGTTCATCCTGGCCATCTCCAAGGACGTGCGCGTCCTGATGGTCAAGCTGGCCGACCGGCTGCACAACATGCGCACGCTCGGCTTCATCAAGAGCCCGGCCAAGCGCGAGCGGATCGCCCGCGAGACCCTCGACATCTACGCGCCGCTGGCGCGCAACATCGGCTGCCATCGCATCTGCACCGAGCTCGAGGAACTGGCCTTCGAGCACCTCAATCCGGTCGCCCGCAACGCCATCCTGCGTCGCCTGGAGGCTATGCGGGTCGACCAGGGCAAGGCGGTGCAACAGGTCAGCGGCGACATCAGCCGCATCCTCGACGCCGAGACCATCCCGGCCCGGGTGTTCGGCCGAGAGAAGCACCCGTTCTCGATCTGGCGGAAGCTGCAGCGCAAATCGATCGGCTTCTCGCAGATGAGCGACATCTACGCCTTCCGCGTGATCGTCGACACCGAGGACGACTGCTACCGGGCGCTGGGCCTGATCCACCGCCAGTGGCCCTGCGTGCCGGAGCGGTTCAAGGACTTCATCTCGACGCCCAAGCGCAACAACTACCGCTCGCTGCATACGACGGTGATCGGCCCGCGCGGCATGCGGGTCGAGATGCAGATCCGCACCGAGGTTATGGATCGCGTGGCCGAGGACGGCGTTGCGGCGCACTGGCGCTACAAGAACCAGTCCTACGGCTTCGACCGCGAGGCGATGGAGGCCGAGGGCGGCCGCGACCCGCTCGCCAGCCTGCGCCAGCTTGTCCAGGTGCTGGAACACGGCGGCGACTCCGAGGAGTTGGTCGAACACGCCAAGATGGAGCTGTTCCTCGACCAGGTGTTCGTGTTCACCCCCAAGGGCAAGCTGATCACCCTGCCGCGCGGCTCGATGCCGCTGGACTTCGCCTACGGCGTTCACACCAACGTCGGCGACACGACCGTCGGAGCCAAAATCAACGGCGAACTCAAGCCCTTGCGGACGGAACTTGCCAACGGCGACGTGGTCGAGATCGTCCGTGGGACAAAGCCGGCCGTGCTGCCGGACTGGCGTTCGCTGGCCGTCACGGGCAAAGCGCGCTCGGCGATCCGCCGCCACATCCGTCAGACCGAGAAGGAAGAGTTCCTCCGCCTCGGCGTCGCGGCCATGGACCAGGCCTTCGCCCGGGTCGGCAAGACCCGCTCGGGCGTGACCCTGCGCGCGACGTTGGAACGGTTCGCCGTCGCGACCGAGGACGAACTGTTCGACGCCATCGGCCGTGGCCGCGTCACGCCGGCCCAGGTGCTGGAAGTGCTCTTCCCGGGCCTTAAGGATTCCGAAAAGGCCGCCGTCAGCGCCCGCCGGCGCATCACAGACGGCCGCGAGGCGCATGACTTCGTGATCGGCGACAAGGTGCGCCACGGCTCGATGATCCGCTTCGCCACCTGCTGCCGGCCGGTGCCGGGCGACCGGATCGTCGGCATCGTCGCCGACAAGGCCATCGAGGTGCACGCGATCGACTGCCCGACGCTGGAACAGTACGACGACCGTCAGGACCTCTGGCGCGACCTGCACTGGACCGCCGAGGCCGAGCGCAACTCCGTTTCCCGAACCCGCCTGCGCGCGACGATCCGCAACGCCCCCGGCGTTCTGGGCGAGGCCTGCACGATCATTGGCGAGACCGGCGGCAACATCGTCAATCTCAACATGCACCACCGCGGCGACGACCATTTCGATGTCGACTTCGACCTCGACGTGAAGGACGCCCGCCACGCGACCAACATCGTCGCCGCCCTGCGCGCCAATCCGTCCATCGAGACGGTTGACCGGGCGAAGGGGTAACTCACCCGATCGGGCGGGTTAGCGGGAGAGCGCCTCAATCGCCGCCACTGTCGCCGCCGTCAGCGGAGCGGGCAGGGCGTCCAGCGCAAACCAGTCGCAGCCGCCGAGCTTGTCAGGCTCCAGCACCACCGGCTCGCCGACGCAGTCCTCCACAAGATAGACCGGGGCGACCCAGTGGCCGCCGTCGCCGAGGTCGATGGTATCGGCCACGCACAGCAGCCGACCGGGCGTGATCGTCAGACCCAGCTCCTCGGCGATCTCACGGGCGCAGGTCTCGCGCGTCGTCTCGCCCCAGTCGGTCTTGCCGCCCGGCAGCCCCCAATGGCCCGCCTCGGGCGCCCTTAGCCGCAGCACCAGCAGCAACGCGCCATCGCGCAGGATCGCGGCGCCGCAGCCGACGCGGGGTGTGGGGCGAGGGGAGGTCATGGGCGGCTACTAGCGCGCTCAACGACCCAATCCAATCACCCGTCATCCTGGGCCTTGTGCCCAGGACCCCTCTTGAAGCGCCGCTAGCGGATCAGATTGCTAGCCGAACGTGCTGCTGAACGAGGGATCCTCGGGACAGGCCCGAGGATGACGGGATTGTGCTGTTCGGGGTGACGAACGGGAACGACACCGCTATCTAACCGCCATGACCCAGGACGACGTTCTCGACGAATTCCGCGCCGCCGACGCGCTGCGCGAAGGCCACTTTGTGCTCTCCAGCGGCCTGCACAGCGGCGTGTTCCTGCAGAAGAACCTGGTGTTCGCCCAGCCGGACCGCTGCGAGCGCCTCTGCCGGGCGCTGGCGGAGAAGATCATCGCCGAAGTCGGCCAGCCGGACGTGGCCATCAGCCCGGCCGTCGGCGGCATCATTCCCGGCTACGAGACGGCCCGCCACCTGAAGGTCCGGTCGCTGTACGTCGAGCGCGAGGGCGGGGCCTTCAAGCTGCGGCGGGGTTTCTCCATCGAGCCCGGCGCGAAGGTCGTGATGGTCGAGGACATCGTCACCACCGGCCTGTCGTCGCGGGAATGCATCGCGGCCATTAAGGACGCCGGCGGCGAGGTCATCGCCGCGGCCTGCATCGTCGACCGTTCCGGCGGCCGGGCGGATGTCGGCGTTCCGTTGATCGCGCTGGCGACCCTCGACGTGCCCGCCTACGAGGCCGACAAGCTGCCCCCCGAACTGGCCGCGATCCCGGTGCAGGACCCGGGCAGCCGCCGGCT
>CAZISF010000263.1:0-3025 GCA_964541915.1 uncultured Caulobacter sp. | reverse complement strand
CCGCGCCCCGGCTGGGCGGGGAGGAAAGTTGAGGTGGCTGTTGTCGGTGATCGGGAGTCGTAAGGTGGATCGTATGAGACTCATCACCCTCGCCATCATGGCGCTTGCCCTCTTGGCCACCCCCGCCCTTGCTCAATCCAAATGGGCCATCGCCATCCACGGCGGGGCCGGGGTCATCGAGCGCCAGGATATGTCGCCGGAGACCGAGGCCGCCTATCGCGCCGCCATGGCCCGGGCGGTCGCCACCGGGACCGCCGTGCTCGACAGGGGCGGCGCGGCGATGGACGCCGTCGAGGCGGTGATCCGCGAGTTCGAGGACGACCCCCTGTTCAACGCCGGACGGGGCGCGGTGTTCACCGCCGAGGGAGCCAACTCTCTCGACGCAGCGGTGATGGACGGCGCCACGCTCAAGGCCGGCGCCGTGGCCGGGGTCACCCGCACCCGACACCCGATCAGCCTCGCCCGCGCGGTGATGGAAAAGTCGAAGCACGTGATGATGGTCGGCCCGGGGGCCGACGCCTTCTCCGTCTCCGCCGGTCTGGAGCAGGTGGAGCCGTCGTTCTTCTTCACCGCGCGGCGGTGGGCCCAGCTGGGCGCGGAACTGACCGCCCAGGGCCGGCCGATTCCGCCGCGGCCCCAGGGCGCGCCGGCGCCGCACGCCTTCATCTCCATCCCGGACGACCGCAAGTTCGGCACCGTCGGCGTGGTCGCGCTGGACAGCGCCGGCAACGTGGCGGCAGGCACCTCGACGGGCGGCACCACCGCCAAGCGCTGGGGCCGGGTCGGCGACAGCCCGATTATCGGCGCTGGCACCTACGCGTCCAACCAGTCCTGCGCCGTCTCCGGCACAGGGACCGGCGAGTATTTCATCCGCCTGACGGTCGCCCGCGAGATCTGCGCCCTGGTGCAGTACAGGGGTCTGGGCCTGCAGAAGGCCGCCGACGAGGTGATCCAGACCCGCCTGACCGCCCTCGGCGGCGACGGCGGCATTATCGCCCTCACCCCCGACGGCCAGATCGCCTGGAGCTTCAACACCTCGGGCATGTATCGCGCCCGCGCCGCCGAGGGACAGGCGCCGGTGATCTCCATCTACAAGGACGAGCCGTAGCCATGGCCAAAGGTAACTGGATCCCCGTTCGCGGCGCGGAAGGCCTGCACAGCAAGCAGGCGCACGCCGATCTGCCCGAAGGGACCTACGAGCGGGAGATGTCCAAGGAGGGCTTCTTCGGCCCGGCGGCGTTCCTCTACCATCGCAAGCCGCCGACCGGCTGGACCAGCTTCGAGGGCCCGCTGCGGCCGCGCGCCTTCGACCTGAACGGCCTGAACGAGGCCGCGCCTTCGCCGTGGGACGCCCCGGTCATCCTGCACAACGCTGCCTGCGAGATGCGCTTCTGGAAGCTGTCGGCCGCCATGCCGGGCCTGGCCCGCAACGCCGACGGCGACCAGCTGCTGTTCATCCACGCGGGGGCTGGCGAGCTCTACTGCGACTTCGGCCGGCTGTCGTATGAGGCCGGCGACTACCTCTATCTGCCGCGTGGCACGATGTGGCGGCTCAGCCCCGCGGCCCCGACCGCCGTCCTGACCATCCAGGCGACCAACGGCCACTTTACCCTTCCGGACAAGGGCCTGCTCGGGAACCACGCCCTGTTCGACCCGGCCCTGCTGGTCACGCCGGTCATGGACGAGGTCTTTCGCGCTCACCAGGCGGAGGAGGGGACCTTTCCGGTCCAGATCAAGAAGCGCGGCCAGGTTTCGGTCGCGACCTACGGCTACAATCCGCTGGACGCCGTCGGCTGGCACGGCGAGCTGGCGCCGGTGAAGATCAACGTCCGCGACTTCCGGCCGCTGAACAGCCACCGCTACCACCTGCCGCCGAGCGTCCACACGACCTTCCTGGCCGACCGGTTCGTCGTCTGCACCTTCGCGCCGCGCCCGTTCGAGACCGACCCCGGCGCGATCAAGATTCCGTTCTTCCACAACAACGACGACTACGACGAGGTGCTGTTCTACCACGCCGGCGACTTCTTCAGCCGCGACGGCATCGACGCCGGCATGCTGACCTTCCATCCGAGCGGCTTCACCCACGGCCCGCACCCCAAGGCGCTGAAGAACATGCTCAGCCAGCCCAAGCCGGCGACCGACGAATACGCGGTGATGATCGACACCCGCGACCCGCTGGAGGTTGGCGAGGGCGCGGCGACGGTGGAGAATGCGGCCTACGTGGACAGCTGGAAGGCTTCATGACCGACGCGACCGACCCTGATCTGCTCGACATGGCCGAGGACGAACTGAAGCGCGCCCTGACGATCCGCTGGCGTGAGCTCGCCAAGGTCACCCCATGGGGCGATACCTTCGAGGGAATTTCGCCTGACGGGAGAAATGTCGAGGTGGAACGAAACTATCTGTGGGCGAGCGAGCCGGGAGGGGACATTCTGGTGGAGATTGCGGTGTTCGGCGGCCCCTCGCGCTATGATGCTGGGGCCAAGGTCAGCCGCCTGATCCCGAAGACCGCCTGAACGGCGGCTTGGGGATCTTCGAGGGGGTGCGAAGATGACGGATCACAGTGAGTTTCCCTGGGGGCCGCAGTACGAGCCCGGCCTGCTGACGCCGTTCGGCGTGATCGGCTGGGTCGTGGCGGGCGTGCTGCTGCTGATGCTGGCGGCGCGCGCATTCAATCCCCCCGAGCGCAGGAGCGCCGACGCGGTGCTCGAGGAAATCCATAAGAACATCCTACTGGCGGCCCAGGCGGCGCTGAAACAGGACGAGTACGGCATCCTCAAGGGCGCCAAGGATCTGCGGGCGATGATCACCCACTACCTCGGCGGTCTCAGCGCTGCGGGCGGGGCGCTCAAGAAGCATGAAAAGGCCCTCGCCGAGGCCATGGGCGAGAAGGACGAGAAGAAGGACGCCAAGGGCCACGGCGCTACGACCGGCGGCCACGGGGGCCATGGCGGCGGGCATGCCGGCGGGCACGGAGCGGGCCATGGCGCCGCGGGCGGCCACGGCGCGGGCCACGGTGCTCACG
>CAZISF010000262.1:0-3037 GCA_964541915.1 uncultured Caulobacter sp. | reverse complement strand
TGTCGCGACCCTCGAGGATCACGTAGCTGCGGCCCGGCGCCTTGTCCTGCAGGTGGTAGCCCGCGCCCACGCCCGACAGGCCGGCGCCCACGATCACCACGTCAAAATGCTCGGTCGCCATGCTGCGCCCTGTTCCTGAGATTGAGAGTCATTCCCCGACGTTATTGTGCCGATCAAACAGATGTTTGTCTTCGAGAAACTGATCAACGATCACCCTCTGCGCCCCGGCCGCCTTGGCGGCGCGCGCGGTCTGTGATCGGATCGGCGAAACAGACCGCGGGGAGACGGCGATGAACCAGGACGACTATCAGGCCCAGGACGCCACGGGCCTTGCCGCTCTCATCGCGAAGCGGGAGGTGAGCGCGGCCGAAGTGCTGGACGCGGCGCTCGCGCGGGCCGCCGCCGTCAACCCGACGCTCAACGCCATCATCCTGTCGCTGGAAGACCAGGCCCGCGCGCAGGTCGCCGGCGGAACGCCGGCCGGGCCGCTCGGCGGCGTGCCATGGCTGATCAAGGACATCAGCGCCCAGGTCGCGGGAACGCCGACCACCAGCGGGTCCGGGCTGTTCAAGGACAATGTCGCGGCGGCCGACAGCGCCATCGTCACGGCCTACCGCCAGGCCGGACTGGTGATCTTCGGCAAGACCAACACGCCGGAGTTCGGGCTGGAGCCGGTGACAGAGCCGGAACTGTTCGGCCCGACCCTCAATCCCTGGAGCCTCAATCACACGCCGGGCGGCTCGTCCGGCGGCGCGGCGGCGGCAGTGGCGGCGGGGATCCTGCCGGCCGCGCACGCCAGCGACGGCGGCGGCTCGATCCGCATGCCGGCCTCCTGCTGCGGCCTGTTCGGCCTGAAGCCCAGCCGGGGCCGTGTCTCTTTCGCCCCGGCCGACGAAGGCTGGGGCGGGTTCTCGATCCAGCATGCCGTGACGCGCACGGTCCGCGACAGCGCCGCGCTGCTGGACGTGGTCTGCCGGCCTGTCGCCGGCGATCCCTACTGGCTGGAGCCGCCCGCGACGCCGTTCGCCGCCGAGGTCGGCCGCGACCCCGGCAAGCTGCGCATCGGCGTCCTGCCGGGCGGCGTGGCCGGCGAGGCGATTGACGCCGAGTGCTCGGCCGCCGTCGCTGACGTGGCCCGGCTCTGCGCCGCGCTCGGCCACGATGTCGAGGAGGTCAGCCTGTCGGTCGACTTCCCGGCCATGCGCGAGGGCGCCGGCTCGGTGATCGCCGCCAGTATCGCCGCGACGCTGGACGCCGAGATCGCCCGCCGCGGTCGCCCGATCGAGGACGGCGAGATCGACGCCGTTACCGCCGCCATGTACCGCCGCGGCCAGAAGGTCTCCGGCGCGCTCTACGTCCAGTCCATGCAGGCGGCCCATGCAGCCGGCCGCGAGATGGCGAAGACGCAGGAAACCTTCGACGTCCTGCTGTGCTCGACCATGGGCCAGCCGCCGATCCCGAAAGGCTCGCTCCGGGGCGACCCGCTCGACCTGCGCGGCTACGCCGACCGGCTGTTCGCCTTCATGACCAACACCCAGCTGGCCAACCTGACCGGGCAGCCGGCGATGAGCGTGCCGCTGGCCTGGAGCGCCGGCGGGCTTCCGATCGGCATCCAGTTCATGGGTCGCCCCGGAGACGACGCGGGGCTGCTGAGATTGGCGGGGCAGCTTGAGGCCGCCCGCCCCTGGGCCGGACGACGGCCCGCTTTCAACGGCTAGGTCAGAGACAGCCCCCACGCCTGGCGGGCCTGCTCAAGCCGCGCCAGTTTAACCTGGAACGGGGCCCAGTCGTCGCGGTCGGCGATAGCCGCCCAGAGCGCCTCGACGTCGTCGACCAGCATCTCCTCAGGCTCGGCGGCGGCGAACATCGGGTTCGCCAGCCGCTCGGGTCGGTCGGGCTCGGCCTCGGCCAGCGCCGCGCGGAACGCCAGGAACGCCTCGCCGCCGTAGAGGTCGGCGCGCGGGCCGGCGAGGGCCCGGGTTTCGTCGCCGCAGAACCAGTCGAAGAAGAACGGCTCCCAGCGCAGGCGGTCCCCGCCCTCGGCCAGCGCCCGGAAGGCGGCGTTGACCAAGTCGAGGTCCGCGTCCGCGCCGCGCGAGCGAACGCCCAGCCGCGCCAGCATCGCCTCGCGCATGGCCTCGCGGTAGGCCGGGGTAAAGCCGTTCAGCGCCGCGACCAGCCCGTCGGACTCCGCGACCAGCGACAGGCAGCCCGCCAGCTGCTGCAGGTTCCAGAAGGCCGCTTCCGGCTGGCGACCGAAGCTGTAGAGGCCGGTCTCATCGAAATAGGCGGCGGTGAAGTTGGGGTCATTGCGCGGCAGGAACCGCCACGGGCCGTAGTCGAAGCTTTCGCCGGTCACGACCATGTTGTCAGTGTTGAGCACGCCGTGCACGAAGCCGGCGGCCATCCAGCGCGAGACCAGCCGGGCGGTTCTGGCGACGACCGCCTGAAGCAGGGCCACGGGCCGGTCGGCGGCGTCGGCCAGCTCGGGGTAATAGGCGTCGATGCAGTGATCGACCAGGACGCCGATGTTGTCGGCGCGTTCGAGGTAGGCCTGCCGCTGGAAGGTGCCGAAGCGCATGTGGCTGTGCGACAGCCGGACCATGACGGCCGAGCGGGTCGGGCTCGGTTCGTCGTTGCGGTCCAGGTCCTCGCCCGTCTCGATCAGGGAGAAGCAGCGGCTGGTCGGCACGCCCAGCGCCTCGAGCATCGTCGCCGCCAGCACCTCGCGCACGCCGCCCTTCAGGGTCAGGCGGCCGTCGCCCCGCCGCGACCAGGGCGTCTGGCCCGATCCCTTGGTGGCGAGGTCCAGCAGACGCCCCTCGCCTGCCTCGCGCAGCTGCGCGAACAGGAAGCCGCGACCGTCGCCGAGGTCCGGATTGTAGGTGCGGAACTGGTGGCCGTGATAGCGCATGGCCAGCGGCCCGGGCTGATTATCCGGCAGGGGCGCGAACCGTCCGAAATGCCGGACCCACTCGGCGTCGGTCAGGTCGCCCAGCCCGACGCTGGCGGCGGCCCTCTGGTTCCGGTGGCGCAG
>CAZISF010000261.1:150-3048 GCA_964541915.1 uncultured Caulobacter sp. | reverse complement strand
CTGCCGTTCCCGGCGATCAACGTCAACGACAGCGTCACCAAGTCCAAGTTCGACAACCTCTATGGCTGCCGTGAAAGCCTGGTCGACGCCATCCGCCGTGGCACCGACGTCATGCTGTCGGGCAAGGTCGCCGTGGTTTGCGGCTACGGCGACGTGGGCAAGGGTTCGGCCGCCTCGCTGCGCCAGGGCGGCGCCCGGGTGATCGTGACCGAGATCGATCCCATCTGCGCCCTGCAAGCCGCCATGGAAGGCTATGACGTCCAGACGCTCGACGACGTCGCCGACAAGGCCGACATCTTCGTGACCGCCACCGGCAACAAGGACGTCATCACCGTCGACCACATGCGCCGCATGCGGAACAACGCCATCGTCTGCAACATCGGCCACTTCGACAGCGAAATTCAGGTCGCCGGCCTGAAGAACTTCAAGTGGGACGAGATCAAGCCGCAGGTCCACCACATCGAGTTTCCGGACGGCAAGAAGATCATCCTGCTGTCGGAAGGCCGTCTGGTGAACCTGGGCAACGCGACGGGCCACCCGAGCTTCGTGATGAGCGCCAGCTTCACCAACCAGACGTTGGCCCAGATCGAACTGTGGACCAACCTCAAGGCCTACGCGAACCAAGTCTACACCCTGCCCAAGCATCTCGACGAGAAGGTCGCCATGCTGCACCTGGGCAAGCTGGGCGCGAAGCTGACGGTCCTGCGCAAGGACCAGGCCGACTACATCGGCGTGCCGGAAGCGGGTCCGTTCAAGCCGGATCACTATCGGTACTAGGACTCTGGCGGCCGGGAGGGCTACCCAACCCTCTCGGCCTCCGCTAATCCCCTCGCCATGCCCATGGCGCTCATCATGTCGAGCCACGTCGCGGGGAGTCGTGTCGGCGGCTCCGCCCAGGCGCTGGCGCTTACCCAGTTCAAGATCGATCCGGTGGTCATCCCCACCGTTCTCTACGGTCGTCACCCCGGTTGGGGTGCGCCCGGCGGGGCCCAGGTGCCTATCGAAGCCTTCGAGGGCATGCTCGACGGGGTCGAGGCCAACGGCCTGTTCGGCATGACCGACCTGGTGCTGACCGGCTATTTCGCCAGCGTCGACCAGGTCAAGGCAGCGGCCCGGGCCATCGATGCGGTCAAGGCCGCGCCGCGCGACGGCGCTTTCGCCCGCAAGCCGATGATCGTCGTCGATCCGGTGATCGGCGACTCCGGCAAGGGCCTGTTCGTGCCGGCCGAGGTCGCCCAGGCGGTCATCGATTACCTCATCCCGAAGGCCGATCTGGTCGCCCCCAACAGCTGGGAGCTGCAGCGCATCACAGGCGCCGACGCCCGCAGCCCGGAGGCCGCGGTCAAGGCGGCTCGCCTGCTCGGCAAGGCCGTGCTGGTCTCCTCGGTCATTCGGGGCGCCGAGATCGGCGTGGTCTACGCCGACAAGCGGGAAGCCTGGCTGGCCGCGCACCAGAAGGCCGGCGAGAGCGTGCCGAGCGGCACCGGCGACCTGCTGACCGCCCTGTTCGCCGCCGCGCTGCTGGAGGGCCAGACGCCGTCCTACGGCCTGGCTCGCGCCGTCGGCGGTCTGGCCGAAACCATCGCCTCGGCCGGCATCTGGGCCTCGCCCGAGCTGCCGATCGTGGCCATGGGCGCGCGCATCAAACAGGCCAGCCCCACCGTCCGTATCGAGAGGCTGGCGTGAGCATCGAGATCCACGGCGTCTGTGAGCCGCGCTTCGCGGCTGTCCGGGAGGCCTTCGCGGCCAACTTCGCCGAGGGCAAGGAGCTGGGCGCGCGGTTCGCCTTCTCCGTCGAGGGCGAGATCGTCGTCGATCTGTGGGCCGGCTGGGCCGACAAGAAGCAGACCGTTCCGTTCGGCGCCCGCACCCTGACGCCGGTCTATTCGACGACCAAGGCCGTGGCCGCGACGATGATCGCCCGGCTGGTCGAGCAAGGCCGCTTGCGCTGGGACCAGCCGGTCGCCGAGGTCTGGCCGGAGTTCGCCGCCGAGGGCAAGGGCGCGGTCACCGTCGAGCAGATGATCTCGCACCAGGCCGGCCTGCCCGGCTTCGTCGAGCCGATCGACCCGACGCTCTGGTACGATCCGCCGCTCATCGCCGCCATGCTGGCGGCCAAGGCCCCGCTGTGGCCGGTGGGCTCGGCCAGCGGCTACCACGCCCTGACCATCGGCTATCTGGTCGGCGAGCTGTTCCGCCGCGTCGACGGCCGCACGCTGGGCACCGCCCTCCGCGAGGACATCGCGCAGCCTGCCGGACTCGACCTGTGGATCGGCCTGCCGGACAGCGAACACGACCGCTGCGCCGAGCTGAAGCCGCCGTCGTCCATGCCGCAGTTCGGCGAGGTCACCGACCCGAAGAAGGCCGCCTTCCTGTCGCCCTGGGCCGCACCGAGCGGTCGGGGATCGGCCGACTGGCGGCGTATCGAGATTCCCTCGGCCAACGGCCATACGACGGCCGAGGCGCTGGCCCGGTTCATGGGCGCGCTGGCCACCGACGGCGAGGTCGACGGGGTGCACATCCTCTCGCCGGCCTCGGTCGCCGAAGCCGGCCGCGAGCGCATCCGCGGCCAGGACCTGGTCCTGCCGTTCGAGCTGAGCTGGGCCGCCGGCTTCATGCGCAATGTGCCGAACCACTTCTTCGGCCCGGGCGAACAGACCTTCGGCCATTCCGGCTGGGGCGGCAGCTGCGCCTTCGCCGATCCGGAGCGCCGCGTCGCCGGCGCCTATGTGATGAACAAGCAGGACGTCCACCTGATCGGCGATCCGCGCTCGATGCGGCTGATTGCGGCGGCGTATGTGAGTCTTTGAAGATGCTCCCCTTCGGGGGAGCTGTGGCCCCCCCCATAAAAAACGGCGCCCGCAGGGGGCCCCCCCCAAGAGGGCGGCCGCGCCCCCC
>CAZISF010000261.1:0-140 GCA_964541915.1 uncultured Caulobacter sp. | reverse complement strand
GGGGAGGGGGTATAGATGCGCCCCTTGGGGGGTGGGGTCGGCGTAGCCTACTGAGGGGGTCACCCGGAACGACGGCCGAAATCTGAGCGGACCCCCTCCGGCCCGGCTTCGCCGGTCCACCTCCCCCGATGGGGAGGATC
>CAZISF010000260.1:0-3054 GCA_964541915.1 uncultured Caulobacter sp. | reverse complement strand
CCGACAATGACGTGGTCATGCACCGCGATACCCAGGGTCCGCGCGGCGTCGATGACCTTCTTGGTCATCTCGATGTCGGCCGACGAGGGGGTTTGATCGCCCGATGGGTGATTATGAACCAAAATCACGGCCGACGCGGACACCTCGAGCGCCCGCCGCACGACCTCGCGCGGGTAGACGGGCGCATGGTCGATGGTGCCGTGATTGAGAATCTCATCGGCGATCAGCTGGTTCTTCTTGTCGAGGAACAGGACGCGGAACGCCTCGCGGTCACAGTGGGCCATAGTGAGCTTCAGGTAGTCGATAAGCGCCGTCCACGAGGAGACGACGCAACGCCCTGGCAGCTCGGCCGCCGCGAGCCGGCGCGCGGCATCGTAGATCAGCTGCAGGTCGACGCCGACGCGGGTGTCGACGAACGCCGAAAGCGCGGCAAGGTCGGCCGTCAGCACCCGCCGAAGACAACCGAACCGGGCCAGAAGTGCTGCGGCCGTAGCCCGGGCGCCGTTGGCCAAGGACCGCGAGAGCAGGAGTTCGAGCGCCTCGGCGTCGCTCAGGCCCGCCAGGCCGCCGGTCGCGGCCCTGGCGCCCAGCGTCCCGTTTGCGGGGGCTGGAGACGAAGGGCCGGCGTAGCGAGCGGTCATCTCGCCCACGCCCGGCGCCGCGGCGAACAGATCAGCGGTCTGGGAAGGAGTGGCGTCGTTACGGTGAGAAGGTCTGGGCATGGAAGCCTCAAGCAGCCAGCGCCGGACCAAATCCCGGTTCGCTCGCGAGCTCCCGCCCTTCCTCCGACTTTCCCATCGGGCCGGGCAGGGCGGGCGCCGAACCGGCCAAGCCTCGCCACACCGGGGGAGGGGCCCGGCGCCCTTACGCGGCCAGGGGTTGGCTGGCCTGCGCGGGCTGGCTGTAGGCGAGCAGGTGATCGACGGCCCGCTGGGCGTGCCCGGAGGCTTCCAGCAGGGCCCCGGGCCGGTCCTTCAGAATCTTGACCCAGTGACCGAGATACGCCGCGTGGCTGTCGAGGATCTGGGGCCTTAGCCCGATCCGTAGCCCGATCGCCGCACTGCCGATTTCGGCGACAAGCTCCTCGAACGCATAGGCGGCGTCGCCGAACCGCTGGCCGAAGGTGCGGCCCAGGCGATGCTCCGCGCCGCTCCAGTGGATGGCCTCGTGAGCATAGGTCGACTTCCAGTCCTCCACGCATCCGAACGCCTCGGGCGGCGGCATCCGGATAAGGTCGGCCGCGCGCACATAGCAGGCGGTGTTGCCGCCGATCTCCAACCTGGCCGGGATCGCATCGAGCACCGTATCGCGCGCCGCCGCCCGCACGGCCGGGTCGATCTTCGGCGCCTCGAGATAGATCTGCGGACAGTCGGTCAGCTGCTCGGCGTTGAACACCGCGTAGGTCTTCAGATAGCGCAGTGTCTTGGCTTCCCCCTCGCCGGCCTCACTGGAATCGGCGACGTCGCGGCCATCGACGACACGGGTCTTGTAGAGGATCGCCAACGCGCTTCTGGCGCCCTTGGCGACCGGCGCGCCGATCGCCAGCGCCTGCCGGAAGGTGAACCAGAAGGGGCTCGTATAGCCGCGCACAGCGCCGGCGAACGCCAGGAGCCAGGCGTTGGACCCGCTGAACGGCTGGCCATCGGACCGCAGGGGTGTGGACGGGTCGGCCCCGTTCGCCCAGGGCTGGCGCCAGGGCGGCACGCCGCGCTCCAGGCGGGCGATGATTTCGTTCAACAGCGGCTCAAGGGGATTGGACATCAGGTCCTCCGGCGGCTTCGCGCCGGATCCATCCCGGTCGCTCAACCCTCCGGTCCCTTCCTCCGCCTTTCCCCCGCGCCGTCGGCTCCCCCGGCGCATCACGCAAAAAGAGCCGCAGGCGCAAGCCCACGGCTCTTGATGACCTCTACGCCGCCGCCGGCAGGATGGTCTGGGCTGGCCACTTGGCCAGGACGGCCGAGAGCACCTGTGGCTGGTCGACAGGCACGAAGACGCGAGGGGTGTAGTTGATAATTTCGACAAAGCAGCCGAGCGCCTGGAACATCGCGCGCTGGGAGCCGGCGCCGACAACCTCAAGCCGGTAGCGGTCCATCACCTTGGCCCGGCGAAGCCAAAATCCGCCCGCCAGGGCGATGGAGCTGTTCTCGCCCAGGACCATACTGGCCGCGTTGTCGCCGGAGCCGACGGCCGTGGCGACGTCGCTGATCCCGAGCGCGATCTTCAGCTTGGTGACATCCGTGGGGTCCAGAACCCGCCCAAGCCAGCGCCGCCCGTCCGGAGCCTTCAGCCGGCGGACGAAGGTCCGCTTGCTGGGCAGACTGCTCCACACCGGCAGCAGCAGCCCGGTGACCAGGGCCATCTGGCGCGTGTGCCAGGGATCGGCGCCGGCCACCTCGGCGTCCCAGGTTGCGCGCCAGATGGGTTCGGCGACTGCCTCCCAGGCCGATTCCTCATAGGTCTTCAGGGGCAGCACGGTGCGCTTCTCGGCGCGGATCAGCCGGACGGCCTGAACCAGACGGTCATCGTCGTCGGTCGTCGTCAGGCCCTTCACCACCAGGCCGGCGCGCTGCGACTTGGTGTTGACCACATACTCCAGCGTTTGCGGATCGAGCCCGGCCAGCGCATCCGCCGCCGACGCCAGCACGCGGCGCGTGCGGACGGCGAAGGTCACGACCTTGGTCTGCGCCCCGGACACCGCGTCGGTCCGGATCACCTCCTCCGACGTCACCGTCAGGTCGTCGGCGACGATGTCCTCCATGCCCTTGTCCAGAGCGCCCGAGGCGGCGGCCCGTTCGAGGATGCTGGCGAGCACCGCGTCGAAGGTCTCGAACAAGGCGTTCTGATCCTCTATCCGCAGCGCCAGGAGCCGGTTGAGCCAGGTGTTCATCGGCGGCAGGTCCTCGGCCTTCTTCAACTGGCCATCGCTGTCGAGGAGCTGAAGCCCGGTCTTTTGCTCGAAGGTCACCCGGTCCATCGCCGGCACGTTCCCCCAATGCAGGGCGACGTAGAAGGCCTGCAGCGCGCGGTGCGCCCAGGGGCTTTCGAGATTGTCCT
>CAZISF010000259.1:0-3059 GCA_964541915.1 uncultured Caulobacter sp. | reverse complement strand
TCACACGTACGGCGGGTCGTGCGCGTCCACGTGGGGGACTGGCGCGGGTTCGTCCAGCTGGAGTTCGACATGCTCCGGCGCGAGCGCGATGTAGCCAGCGAAGGCGGCTCCCTCGTCCAGCGGCTGTTCGTAGGACCAGGCCACGTTCTCGATGATCCTGGCGTCACGCGAGATGGTGTACCAGGTCGCGGCCCCGAACCACGGACTGGTGGTTGTCCGGTCGTTCCGGCGCAGGAAGGCCATCTGTACGTCCTCCACCGGAAAATAGGCCGTCCGGACTCCGTCCGGCTCGGTCACGAGCAGGGCGCGGGCGCTGTCCGCCATTTCATGGCCTTCGAACAGCACGCGGGCCCGACCGCCTGCGGCGACCAGATCGGGCCTGGTTACCTGAACATCGTTCATCATGGCGTCGTCCTCCATTGAGCCTAACGCCGGGGCCACAGGTCGGCTCCCGAATGACGTTCACGGCAAGCCGTTGCTTGTGAAACGCGCTCGCGCGTGATTTTCTCGCGCTCAAATCGCGGCGGTTCGGGGGAATCTTGCCGTTATCCCGACCGCGCGGGCCATAGAGTCACAGGGTAGGCAGTATGAATATCGTTATCGCGCTGGGGATCCTCGTGACCCTGGCCACCGGCATCCCGGTGCTTCTGCAGATGCGGAATCACCCGAAGGGCCTCTTCATTCTCTTCTTCGCGGAGATGTGGGAGCGCTTTTCCTACTACGGGATGCGCGGCATCCTGATTTTCTACCTGACGCAACATTTCCTGTTCAAGGACGACTACGCGAGCGGCCTGTACGGCTCCTACACCTCGCTGGTCTATCTGCTGCCCTTGCTGGGCGGCATCCTGGCGGACCGGTTCATCGGCACCCGCAAGGCCATCGCGTTCGGCGCCCTGCTGCTCGTCGCCGGTCACGGCATGATGGCGGTCGAGGGCAAGCCGGCCCAGCAAACCCTGAACTACCAGGGTCATGCCTATGAAATGCAGGTCACGGGCCGCGGCTCCGACCGCAAGGTCTGTCTCCAGGTCGGAGAGGGCTGCTACGCCTTCGGGCCCGGCGAGGACGGCGCCCTGCTGTTCAAGGATCTGCCGGCCGCCTCGCCGCTGCCCGCCAGCCTTGCGCACGGCTCCTACGAGATGAAGGAGACGCGCAGCACGACCTACGTGAACATCTTCTTCCTGGCCGTATCCCTGATCATCATGGGCGTCGGCTTTCTCAAGGCGAACATCTCGACCATCGTCGGCCAGCTGTATCCGCAAGGCGACCCCCGGCGTGATCCGGGCTTCACCCTCTACTACTACGGCATCAACCTCGGGGCTTTCTGGGCCTCGGTGCTGTGCGGCTATCTGGGCCAGACCGTCGGCTGGTGGGCCGGCTTCGGCCTCGCCGGCGTCGGGATGCTCGCCGGCTACATCGTCTTCGTGCTCGGCAAGCCGCTGCTGCAGGGCAAGGGCGAGCCCCCCAATCCTGAAAAGCTGGCCAAGCCGATCGTCGGTCCGGTCAACAGCGAAGGCCTGATCTACATCCTCGGCCTGCTGGGCGTGGGCGTGGTGTTCTACATGGTCCAGTACAACGCCGTGGTCGGCACGGTGCTGAGCATCAGCATCCTCGCCTCGCTCGCGGCGGTGGCCTACATCATCGCCGTCGTCTGCAAGACCTGGGTCCAGCGCCAGCGGATGATGCTGGCCATGGTCCTGATCATCGGGGCCGTGGTGTTCTTCACCCTGTTCGAACAGGCCGGCACCTCGCTGAACCTGTTCGCGGACCGCAACGTCGACCTCTCGCTGATCAGCGCGCCCTTCTCCTTCAACCTGTTCGGCCAGAACATCTTCTTCGGCACGCGGGAGATGCTGGCGGCCGCCACGCTGCCGACCGGGACCTTCTGGGTCGACATGGGCATCACCGCCGCCCAGACGCAGTCGTTCAACGCCGGCTTCATCCTGATCTTCGCCCCGGCCTTCGCGGCGATGTGGCTGTTCCTCGGCAAGCACAACCGCGACCCGAACCCGGTCATGAAGTTCGGCCTCGGCCTGCTGCAGGTCGGCCTCGGCTTCATGGTCATCGTCTGGGGCGCGGGGATGGCCAACTCGGCCTACCAGATGCCGCTGATGATGCTCGGCCTGCTCTACCTGCTGCACACCACCGGCGAGCTCTTCCTGTCGCCGGTCGGTCTGTCTGAGATCACCAAGCTGTCCATGCCGACCGTCGCCTCGTTCATGATGGCGGTATGGTTCCTGTCCAGCTCGATCGCCCAGTTCGTCGGCGGCAAGATCGCCGGCGCGCTCGGCACCGAGACGGTCGGCGGTCAGGTCCTCGACCCGGCCGGTGCCCTGGCGACGTCCATCAAGGGCTTTGGCCAGCTCGGCATGGCCGGCATCGGCGTGGGTGTGTTCTTCGTGGCCATCAGCTTCTTCATCAAGCATTGGGCGCGCGAAGCCAGCAACGTCGAAGCCACGCCGGACGTCCAGATCGACTCCTGACGGCTACGGCGTTCGTCCCTGAAATGACAAAGGGCCCCGGGAGCGATCCCGGGGCCCTTCTTCGTCGGCCGGCCCGCACTCGGGGCAGGGGGTGGGCCGGTCGACGCCGTCTCCGCCTCAGCTGAACGTGTGACGGATGCGGAAGTACAGGAACGGATCAAAGCCGAGCGGGCGGCGGTCGACGAAGTCGAGGCCCGAGGTGTTGCGCGGGCCGCTGTACACGTCGCGGACACGGGTGAAGTCGCGGGCGGCGAGGTTCTGCGCCTCGATGCGGAAGCTCAGGTCCGGGCGGGGCTTGTACTCGGCGTAGAGCTCGACCCAGGTGCCCAGCTTGACCGTCTCGATCTGGTCGAAACGGTAGAACCGCTGCTCCCAGCCGATGAAGGTGTCGATGCCCCACTGCGTCTTGTAGCGCGGCAGGTCCTGCGAGAAGTGGATCTCGGCGGTGAACGGCCGTTGGCCGCTGATGCGGCGCGACTCGCCGGTGACGGGGTCGGTCACCTCCGACTTGCGCCAGTCGGCCGTGCCGCGCAGCAGGCCGCCCGGCACGCCCAGTCGCACAAGCGGCATGTTCAGCGA
>CAZISF010000258.1:0-3079 GCA_964541915.1 uncultured Caulobacter sp. | reverse complement strand
TATATCTCCCCTGACATGTCCCGCCCCTTTCTCAAGATGAACGGCCTTGGCAACGACTTCGTCGTGGTCGAGGCGCGTGGGGAAGCCTTCCGGCCGACGCCGGACGAGGCGCGCGCCATCGCGGACCGGGTCAACGGCGTCGGCTGTGACCAGCTGATCGCCATCGAGCCGACCACCCGCGCGGATGCCTTCATGCGCATCTGGAACGCCGACGGCGGCGAGGTTGAAGCCTGTGGCAACGCCACCCGCTGCGTGGCCTGGCTACTGATGGAGGCGACCGGCCGCGACGACGTCGTCATCGAGACCGGCGCCGGCCTTCTGGCCGCGACCCGCGCCGAGGGCGACAGGCGCGTCTCTGTCGACATGGGGCCGCCGGAACTCCGCTGGGATCACATTCCCCTGGCCGAGGAGATGGATACGAAGGGCATCGAGCTGCAGGTCGGCCCGATCGACGCGCCGCACCTGCATACGCCGGGCGCGGTCAACATGGGCAATCCGCACGTGGTCTTTTTCGTCGACGAGGAGCCGAGCGAGGCCCTGGTCAAGGGCTCGGGCAGCCTGATCGAGCACCACCCCATGTTTCCGGAAGGGGTCAATGTCGGCTTTGCCTACGTGAAGGCCCCGGACCGCATCCGTCTGCGGGTCTGGGAACGCGGGGCGGGCATGACCCTCGCCTGCGGCACCGGCGCTTGCGCCGCCCTCGTCGCCTGCGCCCGCCGCGGCCTGACCGGCCGCTCAGCCACCATCGAGATGGACGGCGGCGAACTGCACATCGACTGGCGCGAGTCCGACGGCCACGTGATCATGACCGGCCCGGTGACGCTGGAGTTCACGGGCCGGCTTTAGCCCTTCGCGAAGGTAAAGCCGCACAGCTTGTTGCCGTCCGGATCGCGGAAATAGGCGAACCACGACCCGCCCATCCGCTCGCCGGGAGGCCCCTCGCAGGCGCCGCCCAGCTCCAGAGCCTTCGCGTGAAACGCGGAAACCTCGTCGCGGGTGTCGAAGCTGAATCCGCCCATAATGCCATTGCCGACGCTCGCGGCGCCGCCGTCATAAGGGCCCAGCACGCCGAACAGGCAGCCGTCCTTGCCGCGATAGAGCCGCCCGCCGCTCGGGTGTTCGAACACCCCCCTCATGCCGATGGAGCCAAGCAGGGCGTCGTAAAAGCCCTTGGCGGTCTCAAGATCGTTGGATCCAACGGTGATGTAGCTGACGCTGGCCATGATGTTCTCCAGTCAGTTGCTTTTCAAAATGTACCAATAGCAGGGTCGAGCGGGTTGGGAAGCCATCAGTCTCAAGTAACCCGAATTGAGGAAACCACCGTTCCGCGAAACCCGGGAGCGGTCTAGGCTGCCTCCGATTTCGACAGGGCGACCGATCCCGGTCGCGCTGTGGAAGCCCTGACCCGGAGACTGCCATGCGCTCAATCGCCGTCCTCGCCGCCTGCGCGGCGCTTGCCCTCACCCTGCCGGTGGTCGCGCCGACCGCGGCTCTCGCCCAGAGCGCGGCGGTCTCGGCCACCTGCAATTCGCTCTACACGTCGTCAACCGCCGTCCTCGGGACCAGCGCCATGGTCGGCCCGGCGAGTGTCGGCTACCCCGGCATGGCCAACGTCCAGGGCTGCCAGATCGCCTTCAACGGCGATGGCACGGTGTTCCCCGGGTCGTTCCAGGCGATCGCCGCCAAGCTCGACGCGATGATGCTGGGCGCCGGCTGGACCCGCGATCCGGGCGCGGACGCTGACGGCTCCACCGGCACCGCCGCCGGCTACAAGAAGGACGGCCAGCTTGTGGCGGTCAGCGTCAGCTACGACACCGCCGCCGGCGTCTGTAACGCCGATGAGCCTGACGCCAGCTGCCACCCGACGCCGGCCCAGAAGCTCTACACCATCACGCTCAGCGTCATGTCGGCGTCCTGAGGTTCGGAGAGACAGTCATGAAGTTTCCGATTTTCGCCGCGGTCGCTGCGCTGGTCTGCGCCGCCCCCGCCGTCTCGACCGCCCAGTCCGGCATGGCCATGGGCGCGGCGGGCGTGATCCTCGACCCGAAATGCCTGTCGGAGTCCGCCTGGGAAGTCGATCCGACCCAGGCCCCGATCAAGTTCTTCGGCTGCCGGCCGGCGGCTGACATTCCGGCGCCGAACGCCGGGGGATGGACGGTCTACACCCAGCCCCTCGTGAATGGCGCGGACGGCGGCTTCACCCAGGTGAAGATGCTGACCTCGGTCCCGCCCAACAAGATCGTCTTCCTGCTGGTCGACAACGGCGGCGGCAGCGGCAACTTCGGCTACAAGGTCACCGGCGTGCCCGGCGGCGACGGGGTGCTGCAGAACCCGACGGTCGAAATCTGGAACGGCGGCAACTGATCTCGCGCTAGAGCCGGTATTCCCGCTCCAGCACGTAGCGCGAGCCTTCGCCGGTCAGATGGCTTGAATAGAGGCCGAAGCGGTCGACGGCGAAGGCCGGCGACCGCAGCAGGCTGTTGGCCTGAATCCAGCTCGCCACGTCTGCCGGATCTGGGCGGCGCAGGTAAGCCAGCGTCACATGCGGGCGATAGGCGCGGCTGTCGGCGGTCAGCTTCGCCCGCCGCGCGGCAGTCTCGCAGCGGCCGGCCAGCGTTCTCAAAGGCGCGCTGTCCTCGACACCGGCCCAGACGGCATGGACGTCGGGTCCTTCACCGAAGGCCCCGACGCTGTCCAGCGTCAGCCCGAAAGGGGCGCCGGTGATCCGCTCCAGCTCAAGATCGAGGTCCTCGGCGGCCCGCTCCTGGACATCGCCGAAGAACCGCAGCGTGATGTGCAGGGCTTCCAGCGGCCGCCACCGCGCGCCGGGCAGACCGTGCTGTCGGCGCAGCAGGGGCTCACCGATCTCCTCGGGCACGGCGATGGCGGCGAACAGGCGGATCATGGGCAGGGATTGGGCCGCCGCATGTGGATCGCGTCAACGGCCTTGTCGAGCTCCTCCGTCCAGCTCAGGTCGAAGGCCTCGGTGTTCTGCGAGCCCCAGGTCATGGCGCCCAGGCACACGCGACTGACATCGAGGCCGGTCCGGCCCAGTTTCGAATACTGCATGGACCCCCCG
>CAZISF010000257.1:0-3089 GCA_964541915.1 uncultured Caulobacter sp. | reverse complement strand
GAAGACAGCCTCAATCTAGCAGCGTTCAAACAAACAAGGGGGTCCGCTCAGATTTGGGGTGACCCCCTCCATCTCGGCTTTGCCGGGCCACCTCCCCCGATGGGGAGGATCATTTCTTCAGCCCGATCGCCCTGAGCCGCTCGTCGAGGAACGCCCCCGCCGACACCGGCTCGAACCTGGCGCCGTCGCCGACACAGCTCTCCAGCACCGCCAGCGAGGTCTCCAGCGTCGGGTGCATGAAGAACGGCATCGAGTAGCGGCTCACGTTCGGCCCGGTCGGGTTGACCACCCGGTGGGTCGTCGCCGGGATCACGCCGTTGGTCATGCGGGCCAGCATGTCGCCGCTGTCGACGATCAGGTTGGTCGGTTCGGTGACCACCGGCAGCCAGGTCCCGTCGCGGTCGAGCAGCTCCAGCCCCGCGCCCTTGGCGGCGACCATGATGGTCATGAAGTTGATGTCCTCATGGGCCGCCGAGCGGACCGCATTCGGATTGGCGTCGGCAGCCAGCGGCGGATAGTGCAGCACCCGCAGCAACGAGGTGCCGTAGCGGACCTTGTCGTCGAAGAAGTCGCCCGCCAGCCCCAGCTTCGGCGCCAGCGCCCGCAGCAGGATCACGCCCGTCTCGTTGAGCGCGCTGAACAGGCTCTGGAATGCGGGCTGCACGCCCGGCGCTTCGGCCGGCCAGACGTTGGGTTCGAGATCGGACCCGGCTTCAGGCGAGGGATCGTGGCCGACCTGCCAGAACTCCTTCAGGTCCGGATGGCCGCTGTCCTTGGCGTGCTCGACGCCGAACGGCGTGTAGCCGCGCATGCCCTTGGCGTACTGCGTCTTGGTCGCCTCATCGAGGGCGAACAGCCCCTCCGCCTCGGCGTAAGCGCGCTGCAGCAACTCGACCGGCACGCCGTGATCCTTGAGGACAAAGAAGCCGTAGTCCTGCAGGCCGCGCATCATCGCGTCGGAGAAGGCCTGACGCTGGGCGGCATCGCCCTCTGTGAAGGCTTTCAGGCTGAGTTCGGGAACGGATCGGGTCATGGGGGGAATGATTAGACCCATCATGAGAGCGGGCAAAGTGTGCGTGGTTCGAGACGCTCGGCTGATGCCTCACTCCTCACCATGACGAGCGCCTTTGAAGCCCAACCCTCTGCGTCATCCTGAGGAGCGAGCCTCAAGCGAGCGTCTCGAAGGACGCACCGGGCGTCAGCCCGCCAGAACCCCCTCCACCTCCGCCCGCGTCGGCAGGGACGACTGCGCGCCCGCCCGCGTGGCCGTGAGCGCCCCCGCCGCGCAGGCGAAGGCGAGCGCCTCGCGCTGGCCCATGCCTTCGAGCAGCGCGACCGTCAGCGCGCCGACGAAGGTGTCCCCCGCCCCGGTCGTGTCGACCACCGAGACCTCCGGGGGCTCGGCCGTGGCCAGCCGCGACCCGTCGCGGAACAGGCCGGCGCCGCGAGAGCCCCAGGTCACCGCGACCACGCCCGGCAGGCCATGCAGCCGCTTGCCGTAGACCTCGGACTCGCCCTGGTTGACGACGATCAGATCGGCCCGCTGCAACACGCTGTCGGGCACATCGAGCGCCGGGGCGAGGTTGACGCAGACAAAGCCGGTGGCCCGCGCCACGGCCGCCGCGACGGTCTCCGCCGGCAGCTCCATCTGGCAGATCAGCGCGCCATCGATCACCGCGGGCAGCAAGTCGGGTGTGAAGGCCGCATTGGCCCCCGGCGCGACGATGATCTGGTTCTCGCCCTCGGCGTCGACGCCGATCAGAGCCACGCCGGTCGGCGCCGCCGGATCGACCGCGACGCCCGACAGGTCCACGCCGCCGGCCTTCAACAGCGCCAGCGCCTGGTCGGCCATGGCGTCGGCGCCGACGCGGCCGACCATCCGCACCTCGGCCCCCAATCGCCGGGCCGCCAGCGCCTGGTTGGCGCCCTTGCCGCCGGGATGGGTCGCCAGGGTCGCGCCGGTGACCGTTTCGCCGGGCGCCGGCAGGGTCGCGGCGTTCGCCACGAAGTCGAGGTTGATCGAGCCGACGACGGTGATCAGCGGCGCGCTCATCGGGCCAGCAACTCCAGGATCACGGCGAACACCGCCTCATGGTCGACCTCGGTCACCCACCGGCAGGTCGCGGCCGCAGGATCGGCGAGGCGGAACTCGACGGCCGTGTGGCCCATGGTCAGCTCGGACTGCGTCTCAACCTGCAGGTCCACGGGCACGGCCGTGAAGTGCTGAGGCGCCAACAGATAGAGGATGGTGCAGGGATCATGCTGCGGCGGGCTGTCGCCGCCGACGTGGGTCTGTTCGGTCCAGACGGCGAAGTCGAACAGCTGCGCCACCGCCTTCGCGGCGGGCGTATCGATGCCCTTGACCGCCGCCACCCGCGCCGGGGTCGCCCGCACCTGATGGGTGGCGTCGAGACCCAGAACCACGGTCTTCAGGCCCGAGCGGAACACGACGTCAGCGGCGTGCGGGTCGGCATAGATGTTGTACTCGGCCGAGGCGGTGATGTTGCCGCCTTCACGCCGCGCGCCGCCCATCACCACCACCGGCCCCAGCCGCGCGGCCAGCGCCGGTTCGCGCTGCAGGGCCAGCGCCAGATTGGTCATCGGCCCGGTGACGGCGATGGAGACGCTGCCCGCCGGTCGGCTCATGACGATGTCGATGATCGCTCCGGCCGCGTCGCCCGGCGCCACCGGCGCGGCAGGCTCGAACACCGGCAGGGTCCCCAGACCGGACTCGCCATGGAAGTGGCTGGCGATGATCGGCGGCCGGGCCAGCGGGGCGCTGGCTCCGACATAGACAGGCACGTCCTCCCGCCCGGCGATCTGGCGGATGATCCGCGCGTTGCGGGCCGTCAGCTCGGCGGCGACGTTGCCGGCCACCGTGGTGATGGCCAGCAGCTCCAGCGCTTCGGGCGCGGCGAACGCGAGCAGCAGGGCGACTGCGTCGTCCACGCCGGGGTCGCAGTCGATGATCAGGGGTGTCTTGGTCACGGGTCTTTTTCGGCGGAGCGCGAGTGGGTGGCAAGGGCGGGGACATGTACCGAAGGTACGTGTCCCCTAAACCAGGAAGCTCGATTGGGGGACACGTACCT
>CAZISF010000256.1:0-3113 GCA_964541915.1 uncultured Caulobacter sp. | reverse complement strand
TCCTGCTCCGTCCGCTGCGCTTCCAGCCGAAGCGCCAGCGTCCGCGTACGGCGGACCAGGGTCGAGACCGTGCCCGCCGCGATCACGCCCAGCCCGATCATCAGCACCTGCCCGTGCCCGCCCCACAGCGGTTCAACCGCCGCGACCAGACAGGTGACCGTCAGGGCGAACATCCGGTGCGGCTTGGCCATCGGACCCGAGAAATCCGCCGGGAAGCCCAGCCCTCGCCCAAGCTCGCGCACATAGGCCGTCAGCACCGCCAGCAGGGCCGCCGTCCAGCCGACCCAGGAGCCCGCCGTCATGCCCAGGCCCCAGGCCGCATAACCGGCGCCGACGAGGAACAGCGCGTCGGCGATCCGGTCGGGCAGCTCGTTCCAGATCGGCCCGGCGCTGGAACCGAGCCCATGTTCCACGGCCACCATGCCGTCGAGCATATTGGCGAGCAGCCGTAGCTGGACGCAGACCGCCGCGCCGATCAGGCAGGCCGCCCGAAGGCCGGTCTGGTCCTCCAGCCCGGCGAGCAGCAACAGGCCCGCGCCGAACACCGCGAAGACGATCGAGAACAGCGAGATGATGTCGGGGCTGATCCGCGCCTTGCCGAGCGAAGCGGCCAGCGCTCCCGCCCAGGCCTTCGAGCGGGTCTTCAGGGGGCGGCGGTTCTCGGGGGTCTCGGTCATGCGGCGCTCCGGCGGGCCCGGACGAGCCCGGCATTGTAGACAATGGCGTATAACGTCGAGACGCTCCACGGGAAGGCGATGGTGGCGAACAGTTCCGGCGTGCCGATCATACGGTGGACCAGGACCAGCAGGGCCAGGATCGACCCCGCGGTCACCGCCGGCGGAATGACGTAGGCCAGCGGCCCGCCGATCCGCCCGTCGAGCGCCTCCAGGGTCTTCTTCAACCCGCCGGTCAGGGCGCCCGAAAGGATCCCCTGCGCCAGCGCCGGCAGCCAGGCGGCCGCCAGTCCGTGGCTGCGATTGGCGAACAGCGCCCAGCCGCCCATCAGCAGGAAGCCGAAGGCGACATGAACGAGGCTCGATTTCATCAACCTCTGCATGCACGGACCCTTGACCGGATCAGCCCGCGCGGCAAGGTCCCCTGGGTGCGTGGTTCGAGACGCTCGGCTGGGGCCTCGCTCCTCACCATGACGAACAGGGGTGCGACCCACTCCCCTTCGTCATCCTGAGGAGCCCTCGAAGAGGGCGTCTCGAAGGACGCAGGGGTGTTATGCAACACAGGTTTGCGAGACTGTTCGTCGACCATCGGGACGCCTGAATGGACCTCTTCGACCGCATCCAGACCTTCTTCGCCGCCCAGCCGCCGGCCCTGCTGTGGGGACTGGGCGGCATCGGCGGTCTGCTGGTGCTGGGCAGCGCGGTCGCCGCTGGCCTGACACTCGCCCGGCCGGCGAAGGACTACCGCGAACTGCGCCAACGCATGTCGAGCTGGTGGGTGATGATCGGCCTGCTGGCCGGCGCCCTGCTGCTGGGCTGGCAGGCGACGCTGGCCCTGTTCGCCGTGGTCAGCTTCATCGCCCTGCGCGAGTTCCTGTCCCTGGCCCCGACCCGGCGCGAGGACCGGCTGATCATCCTCGCCTGCTACCTCGCCATTCCGGTCAGCTATGCCTTCGTCGCCGCCGACATCTACGGCATCTATCTGGTCATCATCCCGGTCTATGCCTTCCTGATCCTGCCCTGGTTGATGGCGGTGATCGGCCAGACGAAGGGCTATCTGTCGAGCGTCGCCCTGTTCCACTGGGGGCTGATGACCTGCGTCTACAACATCGGCTACGCGGCCTTCCTGATGCGCACGCCGGCGGCCGAGGCGCCCGCGAGCGCGGCGGGGCTGGTGTTCTTCCTGCTGGTCGCGACCGAATTCAACGACGTGGCGCAGTACGTCTGGGGCAAGCTGTTCGGTCGCAACAAGATCATCCCCAGGGTCAGCCCCAACAAGACCTGGGAGGGCTTCCTCGGCGGCTGGGCGACCACCGCCGCGCTGATCTGGTTCGTCGGGCCGCTGTTCACGCCGCTGCAGGGCGTCGGCCTGGCGACCATGGCGCTGGTGCTGCCGGTGGCGGGCTTCGCCGGCGACGTAACGATGAGCGCGATCAAGCGCGACATCGGGGTCAAGGACACCTCGCACCTGATTCCCGGCCACGGCGGCATCCTCGACCGGATTGACAGCCTTACCTTCACCGCGCCGCTGTACTTCCACCTCCTCGCCTGGTTCGCGCTGGCGAAATTCTGAGGGGACGTCCGATGGGCTGGATACGCTGGCTGCTGCTTCTGCTGATCATCCGGCCGATCGCCCGGTTCATGACGGGCGCGGATGTGACCGGGCGCGAGCACCTGCCGCTGAAGGGTCCGGCCATCGTCGCGGCCAATCACAACAGCCACATGGACACCCTGCTGCTGCTCAGCATCTTCCCCAGCCGGGCGGTGATGCGGGTGCGGCCGGCGGCGGCCGCGGACTATTTCCTGCGTGACCCGGTGATCGGCTGGTTCTCACGCAATCTGATCGGCATCGTGCCCGTCGCGCGGGGCAAGGCGGGGACCGGCGAGGATGTGCTCGCGCCGGCGCGAGAGGCCCTCGCGGCCGGCGACATCATCGTGGTGTTTCCAGAAGGCACGCGTGGCGACGCCAGCGATGAGATGGCCGCCCTGAAAAGTGGTGTGGCGCGGCTGGCCGAAGCCTTCCCCGACGCGCCCGTCACGCCGGTGTGGATCCAGGGAGCCGGCCGTGTGCTGCCCAAGGGCGAGGTGATTCCCGTGCCCCTGAACTGCGCGGTTCTGATCGGCGAACCTGTCCGTTGGGAAGGCAGGCGCGCCGAATTCATGGATCACCTGCGCGAGGCGCTACTCAAACTCAAGGCCGAGGCGCCGCCGCTTCGCTGGCGCTGAGTTTCCGGGCGCGGCGACGCCCCCCCGGCGACAGGCGAGGATCAGGGCGCGGGGCAAGGGCCCTTGACCTTGCGTTCTAGATCGAGCGCCCACTGGATTTCCGCCTCGTTGGCTCCAAACACATTCCAGGTGGGTTGCGGCGGCGGCGGCCACTGCGGGTACGGCTGCGGGTACACCGGCGGCGGCGGAGGCGGTGTTGGCTCCGGCGGAGAC
>CAZISF010000255.1:0-3139 GCA_964541915.1 uncultured Caulobacter sp. | reverse complement strand
CGCCGCGTGTCCGAAGCCGACGTTGAAGAAGGCTTCCTCGACGCCGACGACCACGATGATCACCTGGAGCCCCGCGCCCCGGTCGTGACCGTCATGGGTCACGTCGACCACGGCAAGACCAGCCTGCTCGACGCCCTGCGCGCCACCGACGTGGTGGCGGGCGAGGCCGGCGGCATCACCCAGCACATCGGCGCCTATCAGGTCCGCCTGAAGAGCAGCGACCGGGTCACCTTCCTCGACACCCCGGGCCACGCGGCGTTCAGCGCCATGCGCGCCCGCGGCGCCAACATCACCGACATCGTCATCCTGGTGGTGGCGGCCGATGACGGCGTGATGCCGCAGACGATCGAAGCCATCCAGCACGCCAAGGCGGCCGGGGTTCCGATCATCGTGGCCGTCAACAAGATGGACAAGCCGGACGCCAATCCGACGCGGGTCATCAACGAGCTGTTGCAGCACGAGATCGTCGTCGAAAGCCTCGGCGGCGAAACCCAGATCGTCGAAGTGTCCGCCAAGACACGCGCGGGCCTGGACGAGCTGGTCGAACGCATCCTGCTGCAGGCCGAACTTCTGGACCTCAAGGCCAACCCCGACCGCACGGCCGAGGGCGTGGTCATCGAATCCAAGCTGGACAAGGGTCGCGGCGCCGTCGCCACGGTCCTGGTCAAGCGCGGCACCCTGCGTCGCGGCGACATCGTCGTGGCCGGCGCCGCCTGGGGCAAGGTTCGCGCCCTGCTCAACGAACGCGACGAGCAGCTGACCGACGCCGGTCCCTCGACCCCGGTCGAGATCCTCGGCCTCGACGGCACGCCCGATCCCGGCGAGCCTTTCGCCGTGGTCGAGAACGAAGCCCGCGCCCGCGAGCTGACCGAGTACCGCGTCCGCCTGAAGCGTGAGCGGTCCGCCGCCAGCGGTCCCATGGCCGGCGCCTCGATGGCCGACATGATGGCCAAGCTGCAGGACAAGCGGATCAGCGAACTGCCGCTGGTCATCAAGGGTGACGTTCAGGGCTCGGTCGAAGCCATCGTCGGGGCGCTGGACAAGATCGGCACGGACGAAGTCCGCGCCCGCATCATCCTCTCCGGCGCCGGCGCGATCAGCGAAAGCGACGTGATGCTGGCCAAGGGCGCCGGCGCCCCGCTGCTTGGCTTCAACGTCCGCGCCTCGCGTCAGGCCCGTGACCTGGCCGTGCGCGAAGGCGTCGAAATCCGCTACTACGCGATCATCTACGACCTGATCGACGACATCAAAGGCGTGCTCTCGGGCATGCTGGCGCCGATCCAGCGGGAAACCTTCCTCGGCAACGCCAAGGTCCTGCAGGCCTTCGACATCTCCAAGGTCGGCAAGGTCGCCGGCTGCCGGGTCACCGAGGGCGTGGTCCGTCGGGGCGCCAAGGTCCGGATCGTCCGCGAAAACGTGGTCGTGCTGGAACTGGGCACCCTGCAGACGCTCAAGCGCTTCAAGGACGAGGTGGCGGAAGTCACCAACGGCATGGAGTGCGGCATGGCGTTCGCCGGCTTCCAGGACATCCGCGAAGGCGACGAGATCGAGTGCTTCACCGTCGAAGAGGTCAAGCGCCAGCTGGCGTAGGACGCTTCACGAGCGACAATGCGAAGGGCGCGGGGGGAAACCTCCGCGCCTTTTTCGTTTGAGGTGTTCGGGATCGGCTGTGTCGGGTCAAAGTGGCTATCGACCCATTGCTGAAGTGGCGAGACAACCGCGCCAACTTGTCGCGATGTGGGAAACCCGCGCCTCCGCCACGATGGGTTGCGTACCTTCGCGCCATGATCCAGTCTCAACCGTGAATACAGCGGATCCGTTTTGGGCTGATTGGGGCATCACATGTCGATCAGGGTTCTGGCCGCAACGGTAGCGGCAACGGCGCTGACAGCATCGGCTGCCATGGCCGGCGACGGACAGATTGCGAATGGCCGACCGGATGTTGTCTACAACATCGTCTTTCTGAAGGATGGCAAGCCGCTGGCCGCGCCGACCGTTGTGGGTCAGTACGGGCGAGAAGTACGGGTCGAAATCGCTGATGTCATGCGGGTCGTCGCCCTGGCCGAGGCCCCTGACGAGAACGGGCGATCTTTCACGACAGCCAAGTTGGCCATCTTCAAGGATGGCGCCTGGCAAGCTCCCAAGGAGATGTCGATGAAAGCAACGCTCTCCATGACCCCCTCTTTTGAATACTCCGTCGAGGGCACGCCCTACCGCTTCGTCGTCATGCCACGAAGCATTGTGCCAGCAGCGAACGAGAGTGAGCCGTAGTCTTCGGAAAAAGCCTCGGTTGATCCAGACCGCCCGTCGACACCCCCCGTCGACCTCTTGCAGGCCACCGTGCCGGTCTATCGCCATGAGGTCAGGCACTGGACTGGCTCATTCAAGTCCGTTTCCCCGGCGAAGGCCGGGGTCCAGATTCAGCTTCGGTGTTTGCCGGCGACTCGAACTAAGACGCCAATCCCGACCGTCCAGCCCTCCGATCTGGACCCCGGCCTTCGCCGGGGACACGGGACAGGTCAGCTGAACGCTAGAGAGTCATAGAGGTCCTTCCAGTCTGGATTGGTCTCTTCAATGAGCCGAAGCTTCCACACCCGCCGCCATTCCTTGATGCGTCGCTCAAGGTCCTTCGCGCCCTCGCGGGTCTCGCACGCCTGGTACCAGACCAGCATGGTGCACCCATACCGGGCCGTGAAACTTTGCGGCCTGACCTTCTCTCGGTGCTCCCAGGCACGACGGGCCATGTTGTCGGTCGAGCCGACATAGAGGGTGCCATTGCGCCGGTTGGCCATGATGTAGACGTAGAAGGCCATCACCCGAAAATACGTGTGTCGCGGAGGTAAAACAACCTGGACGGGCACTCACCGTGGCCGGGTGCCAAACTTCGCTGAGGTCTTGGTCGACATATTCGAAGCGGGGGCCTCAGACCTGCTCACCCCTTCCTCCGATCTGGACGCCGGGGATACGGTTTGGAATGACGTGCGCGGGACCTTGAAGACACGTCTTCGCAGTGCAGTCAGAACTCTCCGTCACCCCTCCAGCAGCCACACGATCTCCGCCTGTTGATCCTTCGCCTCCGGCGAACCGCTCCCGCCCCGGCCGGTCTGGCGGGTCGCGAGCATCATCGGCGTCGATCCGC
>CAZISF010000254.1:0-3168 GCA_964541915.1 uncultured Caulobacter sp. | reverse complement strand
CGCAGGCCGGCGTAGTCGGGGGACAGGTGGTCCTCGGGCACGGCCGGCCAGAACTTGCGGATATAGGCGGCGAAGACGGCCGCCTTGGACGGATCGACCGAATAGTCCTCGGTTTCGACGAACTCGAGATCGGGTCCGAACACCGCCTGGCCGCCGAGGTCCTTGCGGTAGTGGGTGCCGAGCGCGCCGTGGATCGGCGGCGGGTAGATCAGATGCTCGAACGGCGCCTTGCCGGCGAGACGGAAGTAGACCCCCTTGCCGAAATGGCGAGGGGGGATCCGGTCGGCCGGAAAGCCCTCGATCAGCGCCGCGACGGCCTGGGCGCCAAGTCCCGCGGCCGTGACCAGCTTGCGGACGGTGAGGGTCGTCGGCGACTCTCCGCCGGCCCGCACGGAGAAGCCGCCGCCCGGCAGGGGCGTCGCGCCCTCGAACGGCGTGGCGACCACTACCGCGCCGCCATGCGCCTCGATCTCGCCGACCAGGGCGGCCATGTAGCCGTGGCTGTCGAACACGCCGCTCTCCGGCGACAGCAGCGCCATATCGCAGCGAAGGCCCGGCTCCATGGCCATCGCTTCTTCGCCCGAGAGGCGCGCCATGCCCTCGACGTCGTTGATGCGGGCCTGTTCGAGGATGGCGTCCAGCCGCTCGACCTCGGCCGCGCCGTTGGCGACGACCAGCTTGCCGCACTTGCGGTAGTCGACGTGGTGCTTGTCGAGGAAGGCGTAGAGCAGCCGCCGGCCCTGCACGCAGAGGCGGGCCTTGAGCGAGCCGGTCGGATAGTAGAGGCCCGCGTGGATGACCTCGGAATTGCGCGAGGACACGCCCTGGCCGATGATCTTTTCCTTCTCCAGCACCACCACGGACAGGCCGCGCTTGCCGAGGGCATAGCCGGTGGCCAGGCCCACGGCGCCGGCGCCGACCACCAGGACGTCAAAGTCGAACTCGCTCATGTCCAAGGCGTAGACCAGGGCGGGCGGTCAGGCCAAGCTGCGATTTCACGACGCAGCGAGCAGATCATGGCCTTCGATATCGCGACCGGACAGCGCCCCTCGGGCGCCAGCACCGCGGCGCTTGAGCACTACGAGACGGTCCTGGCCGGGCACCAATGCTTCATCGGCGAGCCGGTGCGGGGTCTGCGGGCGGCGCTGGCCGACAGTCCGGACTTCGTCATGGCGCGGGTGTTCCTCGGCTACCTGCACGCGGCGGGCACGGACGCCGCGACGCTGCCGATCGCGCTGGAGCATCACGCGGCGGCCCTCGGCCTTGCGGCCAACGACCGGGAGACCGGCCATGTCACGGCGCTGGGCCATATGGCGCGCGGCGAGATCGCGGCGGCGGCGCGGGTGCTGGCGGACGTTTCGGCGGCCTGGCCGCGCGACGCCCTGGCGCTGCAGATCGGCCAGCTGCTCGATTTCCTGCGCGGCGACTCGCGCATGCTGAGGGACCGGATCGGCGTCGCCCTCCCCCACTGGACCCCGGACATGCCGGGCTATCACGCGGTGCTCGGCCTTCACGCCTTCGGGCTGGAGGAGACCGGCCACTACGCCGCCGCCGAGGCGACCGGACGGCGGGCGATTGAGCTGGAGCCGCGCAATGGCTGGGCCCAGCACGCCGTTGCCCATGTGATGGAGATGCAGAACCGCCGCGAAGAGGGCGTCGCCTGGATGCGCGAGGACCTCTCGCGCTGGACCGGCGACAGCTATTTCCAGGTGCACAACTGGTGGCATCTGGCGCTGTTCCATCTGGGGCTCGGCGACACCGACGCGGTGCTGGCGCTCTACGATGACCCCATCCGGGGCGCCCGGTCGGAGCTGGCCTACGACATGGTCGACGCCTCGGCCCTGCTGTGGCGGCTGCATCTGATGGGCGTGGACGTCGGCGATCGCTGGAGCGAGCTTGCCGGGCGATGGGAACCGGCCGTCGCCGAGAGCCTCTACGCTTTCAACGACGCCCATGCGGCCATGGCCTTTGTCGGCGCCGGCCGGACCGATGCGATCGGCGCCCTGCGCGAGGCCCAGGCGCGGGCGATCGCCGCCGGCGGCGACAACGCGGCCTTCGTCGAGATCGGCGAGCCCGTGGTGCGCGGGCTGGCGGCATTCGGCGAGGGCGACTGGCGAGGCGCGCTGGCGGCGCTACAGCCGGTGCGCGACGTGGCCCATCGCTTCGGCGGCAGCCACGCCCAGCGCGATGTCATCGACCTGACGCTGGTCGAGGCGGCGCGGCGGGCGGGCGAGTCGGGACTGGTCACGGCGCTGGAGGCCGACCGCGCAGCTTCCCGGTTGCGCGTTCTTGATTAACACCTTATAGTTGTTTTCGCGGGATCGACACGGAAGGGTGGGCTGGGAGACTGGCCCTTGATCCTGCTGCTCAACGCCGCCAACCGGGACGCCTTCCCGGCGCTGATGGACGACATGTTCCGCATCCGCCACGAGGTGTTCGTCGACCTCAAGGGCTGGGAGGAGCTGCGTCGGCCTGACGGGCGGGAGACTGATCCCTGGGACCGGGCGGACGCCGCCTATCTGCTGGCCGTGGACGGCGACCGGGTGCTGGGCGGGGCGCGGTTCAACGGCGGGGCGGCATCGACCCTGGCCGGCGAAATCCTGCCCGAGCTGTTCGCCGACGCCCCGCCGATCGGCGAGGACTTTCTCGAGATGAGCCGGCTGTTCGCGCGGTCGCACGCGGCGCTGAAGGACCTGCTCAGCCCGGTGATCAGCGAGCTGCTGGTCGCCGCCGCCGAGCTGCAGCGGATCGTCGGCGGGCGCGGCGCCCTGACGATCATGGAGCTGAAGCTGGCCCAGGCGATGCTGGCCTGGGGCGGCCATCCCGAGCCGCTGGGCCTGCCGCAGCGGACGCGGGACGGGGTGCTTGTCGGGGTGATGGCGCACGCCACGGCGCTGGCCAGCCGCAACCTGCGCCGGGCGCGCGGCCAGACCGGGCCGGCGATCTGGTGGGCCAACGGGCCGGGGGACCCGCCCAGACTCTACGCTGACGTGCTGCGGGTGGACCCGGTGAGCGCCGACTGGGTTCCGCCGGCGGGGTTCACGCCGCTGGAGCGGACACACCTGCGGCCCGAGGAGATGGCGGAGGCGTACTGGCGGGGAAGGTTGGGGTAGCTGACGCATCTTTCCTCTCCCGGAGGGAGAGGGGGACCATGCGGAGCATGGTGGA
>CAZISF010000253.1:0-3195 GCA_964541915.1 uncultured Caulobacter sp. | reverse complement strand
CGCCCTCGGCATGAAATGGGACGGTGGCCCGTCGGGGCAAGTGAATTGGCCGTAACCCGGCGGCCCTTCATCCTGGACCGGGCGCTGCACGCGCGCGGCAATCCGGTCTAGGCTCCGGCTTCGCAGGGAGCGCCTGATGAAAAGCCTGATCACAACACTGCTCTGGTTGGCCATGCTGGCGACCCCGGCCTCCGCGATGGCCAAGGCGCCGGATCCTGCCGCCATTGACGCCGAGGTCGCCTGGGCCATGAGCCTGACCGGCGCCCAGGGCCTCGCGGTGGCGGTGATCGATGACGGACAGGTTCGCTACGTCCGGGCCTATGGCAAACGCAATGCCGCCGGCGATCCCCTGACGACCGACACGGTCATGTACGGCGCTTCCCTGACCAAGGCCGTGTTCGCCTGGACCGTGCTGTCGCTGGTGGATGAAGGCCGGGTCGACCTGGACCGGTCGATCGGCGCCGATCTGCCGAAGCCGCTGCCCGACTACGGCGATCCCGACGAACGCTACGCTCCTTGGGACACGCTGGCCGGCGACGACCGCTGGCGGAAGATCACGCCGCGCATCCTGCTGACCCACAGCGCCGGCTTCGCCAACTTCAGCTGGCTGGAGCCGGACCAGAAGCTGCACATCCACTTCGATCCTAGTTCGCGTTACGCCTATTCCGGCGACGGGATCATCCTGCTGCAGTTCGTGCTGGAGCAGGGTCTGGGCATCCCCGTCGGGCCGGCGGTCCAGACGCGCGTCTTCGACCGCTTCGGCATGGCCCGCACCAGTCTGCAGTGGCGGCCGGACTTCGCCGGCAATCTGGCCGATGGCTGGGACATGGACGGCAAGGTCGAACCGCATGACGAACGCAGCAGGGTCCGGGCCGCCGGCTCGATGGACACCACCATCAGCGACTTCGCCCGCTTCGCCGCCGCCGTGGTGCGGGGCGACGGCCTGTCGAAGGCGTCGCGGGCGGAGATGACACGCTTCCAGCTGGCGATCACCACGCGCCAGCAGTTCCCGACTCTGCTGCCCGAGCGGCCGGTCGCCGAGCGCCGGCCGGATCTGGGCGCGGGTCTGGGCGTGGTGGTGTTCAAGGGACCGCAGGGGCCGGGCTTCTTCAAGGGCGGCCACAACGACACGACGGCCAATACCTGGGTCTGCGTCGAGCGCGGCAAGCGCTGCGTGGTGCTGCTGTCCAACGACGTTCGCGCCGAAGCGGCCTTTCCAGGGCTGGTCCGGTTCATTCTGGGGGAGACGGGCGTTCCGTATGACTGGGAATACGGGACGCCGGCCGCGCCATAGCAAAAGGGCCCCGGATCGCTCCGGGGCCCTTCGCAATAACTTGGGTCGGTTCAGGCCTTAGGAGGCGTAGAATTCGACGACCAGGTTCGGCTCCATCTTCACCGGATAGGGCACTTCGGCCAGTTCCGGGGCGCGGACGAAGGTCGCCGCCATGTGGCGGGCGTCCACGGTGATGTAGTCGGGGGTGTCGCGCTCGCCCGAGCTCAGGGCTTCCAGCACGAGGGCCATGTTGCGCGACTTTTCGCGGACGCTGACGACGTCGCCGGCCTTCACGCGGTAGGAGGCGATGTTGACGCGCTTGCCGTTCACCAGCACGTGGCCGTGGTTGACGAACTGACGGGCGGCGAAGACGGTCGGCACGAACTTGGCGCGGTAGACGACCGCGTCGAGACGGGCTTCCAGCAGGCCGACCAGGTTCTCGGCCGTGTTGCCCTTGCGGCGCGCGGCTTCGGTGTAGGTGCGGCTGAACTGCTTTTCGGTCAGGTTGCCGTAGTAGCCCTTCAGCTTCTGCTTGGCGCGCAGCTGGAGGCCGAAATCGGAGACCTTGGACTTGCGGCGCTGGCCGTGCTGACCGGGGCCGTAGGAGCGGCTGTTCACCGGGGACTTCGGACGACCCCAGATGTTTTCGCCCATCCGGCGGTCGATCTTGTACTTGGCGCTATGGCGCTTGGACATATGTAGCTCTTTTCAGTTCGACCCGGGCCGGCTCCTCCGCAAGTGGAGGCGCGATCTCAACGGCGGCTTCGTGTCACCCGTCATGGAATCCAGACGCCGTCTGGCAAGCCGGCGGCGTTAGGAAGGCGCGCTTATGAAGAAGGGGGAGCAGCGAGTCAACGTTGGTGGCGGAAATGAAGCCTACTCAAGGTCTTCGTTGATCAGGGCGATGCGGTCGCCAAGGCCGCCACGCTTGAGTCTCTCGAATGCCCCGAGCACCCGGCCATACGGAACGCCGACGGCGCCCCGAACCCAGACCGATGACGACGGTTGATCAGCCAGACGGCGGCCGGGCCTCCATCGTAAGGGTGACCGAGGCTACCTTGCGGTCCACAACGTAGATCTCGCAGTGATTCCGAAGCGATACGAACAGCGGCTCGCGAGGGTCGACGACGTCGCCGGGCGGAGGCGGCAGGAAGCACCCGGGCTGGTCCAGGGACAGCGCTTCGGCCTCGAGGCCCGACAAGCCGGTCGCCATAAGGCTGCCAGACGTTGCGGAAGCCTGATGCATGGCCGTGCGCTCTATTCAGCCGGAAATTGCGCCCGCGACGCCCGCCCCGCTCGCGCGCGCTTCAGCAGTGGTTGATCGCCACCGCGTCGTCCGCGATCCGCTTGAGGCTGCTGGCCATGGGTTCAGCGCGGGGTTCGAGCACAACCGGTTTGGCTTTGCCGAGTTCCTTGGAGGCGCTCTTGAGCGTTTTGCAGGCGTCCTTGCGGTCGCCCCTGGCGATCGCGCTAAGCCCGTCGCAGAGCATCATCTGCTGCTGGGCCCAGTAGGGAAACTGGAAGCCTTGCGAAATGAGCATGCCGCGCACGCCCTTGCAGGCCTGATTCAACGGACCGATCGTCGATTCTTCACGAGCGTCCAGGATGCCCTGGCCGAAGTCGACCCATTTGGCCCATCCGGCCGCCTCACGTTCAGGGCTGGCGGCGGAAACGCTTGACGCCAGGACGACGGCCGCCAGGGTCGCGCCAGCAATTCGAAAGATGGACATGGAGGGCTCACGGCACGCGGCGTTGAGGCGCCAATCGCCCGATACCGACGATTACAGCTGATAGGCCGCTGAATCGAGCGCGACTCCCCCCAAAACGGGGGGCTGCAATCCCCCTCCCCCCGACTCGCCAACTGCCGTTAGATGCCCCTAGGGCACTTTCCTCGAATCCTCAGGGCCGATGGCATTCGATAC
>CAZISF010000252.1:0-3197 GCA_964541915.1 uncultured Caulobacter sp. | reverse complement strand
CCTCGCTGAACGCGCCCTTCCCGCCGGTGGCGACCACGGCGGTGACGCCCTCGCCCAGATCCGGATGCGGCAGGCCGATGACGGCGCTTTCGACCACTCCCGGCAGGGCGTCGAGCTCCTCCTCGACCTCCTTGGGATAGACGTTGAATCCCCCGGAAATGATCAGGTCCTTGCCGCGCCCGACGATGTGGACGTAGCCGGCGGCGTCGATCTTTCCCAGGTCTCCGGTGATGAAAAAGCCGTCCGGGCGGAATTCGGCCGCGGTCTTTTCGGGCATGTTCCAGTAGCCGGCGAAGACGTTGGGGCCCTTCACCTCGATCATGCCGATCTCGCCGGGTGGCAGGATCGCGCCGGTCTCGGGATCGGCGATGCGCAGAGCGACGTCTGGCAGCGGCGGGCCGACTGTCCCGGCTACCCGGTCGCCGTCGTAGGGGTTGGAAGTGTTCATCCCCGTCTCGGTCATGCCGTAGCGCTCGAGGATCGCCGTGCCGGTCCGCTGGCGCCACTGATCGTGGACCTCGGCCAGAAGCGGCGCCGAGCCGCTGATGAACAGTCGCATGCCGGTGACGGCGTCGCGGGTCAGGCCGGGCTGTGCCAGCAGCCGGGTGTAAAAGGTCGGCACGCCCATCAGACTGGTAGCGCGTGGCAGCAGCGACAGGACCTCGGCGGCGTCGAACCTCGGCCGGAAGATCATCGAGGCCCCGGCCATCAGGGTCACATTGGTCGCCACGAACAGCCCGTGCACATGATAGATCGGCAGGGCGTGGATGAGCCGGTCGTCGGCCGTGAACCGCCACAGCTTCACCAGCGTCGCGGCGTTGCTGGCCAGGTTGCCATGGGTCAGCATGGCGCCCTTGGACCTTCCCGTGGTGCCCGACGTGTAGCAGATGGCCGCCAGGTCGCTCGCCTCACGCGGCTCTGTCGGAAACGTCGTCGAGCGGGTGGCGGCGATGTCGGCGAGACTGCCCTCCCCGTTTGCGTCGAGCGTCACGACCCGGGCGTCGAGCGTATCGATGAGGCCGCCGACGTCCTCCTCAACCAAAGGGTCGCAGACCACCAGCGAGGGCCCGGCGTCGCTGATGAAGTAGTCCAGCTCGTTCAGCGTGTAGGCCGTGTTCAGCGGCAGGAAGACGGCGCCCGCGCGCACGACGGCCAGATAGAGATAGAGGTTCTCCGGGCTCTTCTCGATCTGCACTGCCACCCGGTCGCCGGGTTTGACGCCGAGTGCGCGCAAGGCGTGGGCGTAACGGGCGGTATGGGCCTGCAGGTCGGCGTAGCTGTCGACCGTGCCCGAGAGACGTTCGAGGAAGGGGGCGTCGGGTGCGCCGCTGGCGGTCAGGGTGTCGAAGAGGTTGGTCATGGGTCTCTGCGGGGTTCGAGACGCTCGCCTGATGGCTCGCTCCTCACCCTGACGAGCTTTAGTGCAAGCCACCCCCGTTCGTCATCCTGAGGAGCAGCGAAGCGGCGTCTCGAAGGACGCACACTGCGAATGCCGTCAGCCCACCAGCATCCGCTCCAGTTTTCCCACATCCAGCACCCGGATCACGCCATACCCGCGCCCAACCAGCCCCGCGCCCTCAAGCTCACCCAGCCAGCCGTTCACCGCCTTGCGGGTTACGCCGATCATCTCGGCGAGGTCGGCCTGGGCGATGGCGATCTCGCCCCCGGACGCTGCGGCAAGCTGCACAAGTCGGGCGACCAGCCGTTCGCGCGGCTTGAGGGCGATCAGTTCGGCGACGGCCTGCACATTCGCGCGCAGCTGGCCGTAGACCAACGCGCCAAGCGCCTCCCAGAGGCCTGGATGACCCGCCGCAACGCGCCGCAGGGCGCCGTCGGACAGGGTGAAGACCAGCGACGGCGAGGCGGTGATCGCGGTGACGATGCGGGGACCGCCGCCAAAGGCCGCGCTCTGGCCTATGACCGTGCCGGCCGGAAGCAGCCCGATGAGCGCCTCGCGCCCGCCTGGCGCCTGGCCGTAGAGCCTGAGGCCACCCTCGACGACGGCCAGAACGCCCGTTTCTTCATCGCCCTCGCCATGCATCCATTCGCCGGTCTGGCGACGCGACAGGCGGCCCTCGCGCAACAGGGCCTCGCGACGGTCAAGCGGCTGGCGAGCGAACCAGGGAATGGCCGCCACGCGATCGAGGGGATCGTTGCTCATGCCGCACTGTAACTTCAGTGACATTCAATATGCCAGACCTGTGGCCCATTCTCGCCAACGAACAGGGAGCCCCGCCATGATCACTACCGCCCTTCGCATCGAGCGCCTGCCCGGCTGCGGCGCCCAGGTCAGGGATGTCGACCTCGCCCACCTGACGCCGGCCGATGTCGACACGCTTCGTCAGGCGCTGTTCGACCACGGCGTGCTGATCTTTCGCGGCCAGAATCTGACGCCGGAGCGGCATATCGCCCTGGCCGAGAGCCTCGCGCCGATCGATGTGAACCGCTTCTTCCCGGCCGCACCGGGCTACCCGATGATCGCCAAGGTCGAGAAGACCGCCGAGCAGACCACCAACATCGGCGGCGGCTGGCACACTGACCACAGCTACGACATCGAACCGGCCATGGGCTCGGTGCTGGTCGCCCGCGAGCTGCCCCCCGGCGGGGGCGACACCCTGTTCGCGGATATGTACGCGGCCTTCGATACGCTCGACGCGGAGACGAAGGCGCAAATCGCCGGCCTGCGCGCCGTGCACGGGTCCGACCATGTGTTCGGCGAGAAGGGCGTCTACGCGACGACCGACCAGCCGGAACTGGCCAAGGGCGGCGTCGAAACGCCTGAAACCACCCATCCCGTGGTGATCAGACACCCTGGCAGCGGCAAGCCGGTGCTCTACGTGAATCCCAGCTTCACCCTGCGCTTCGAAGGCATGAGCCGCGAAGAAAGCATGCCGCTGCTGATGAAGCTCTATGCCCACGCCATGAACATGGATCGCGTCCATACCCTGGTCTGGGAGCCCGGCACGGTGGCGATCTGGGACAACCGCGCGACATGGCACTTCGCCAAGAACGACTACCACGGCCACTACCGGCTGATGCACCGCATCACCCTGGCCGGCTGCGCGCTGGAAGCGGCGTAGGACCCGGGGACATGTACCGCAGGTACGTGTCCCCCAATCGAGCGGCGCGGGTTTAGGGGACACGTACCTTCGGTACATGTCCCCGGATCAGGCGATCCGAACCTCGACCTTGCGGAA
>CAZISF010000251.1:0-3309 GCA_964541915.1 uncultured Caulobacter sp. | reverse complement strand
TGTCGAACTTGGACTTGGTGACGCTGTCGTTGACGTTGATCGCCGGGAACGGCAGCTCGCCCTTTTCGGCCAGCTGGTAAAGGCGGTGGACGCCCGTGGTGGTCTCTTCCGAAACGCCGGTGATCGCCGCGGCAATGGCCGAATAGAAGCCGGGCTTCTCGGCCAGATAGGTCTTCATCACCGCGTAGAGGGCTTCTTCTTCCTCATTGGTCGGGTGATCCAGCAGGGTCGGATCCTTCTCGGCCTTGGGGCCGAGCACGCAGAGCAGCGTCGCGTCGCCGCCGTCGTCGAGGATCAGGTTCGGATAGCCGCCGTCGGACCATTCGAAGATCTTGTGGGTGTACTGCCAGTACTCGTAGAGGGTCTCGCCCTTGATGGCGAAGACCGGCGTGCCGGTGGCGGCGATGCCGGCCGCGGCGTGGTCCTGGGTCGAGAAGATGTTGCAGCTGGCCCAGCGCACGTCGGCGCCCAGATCCTTCAGCGTCTCGATCAGCACGGCCGTCTGGATGGTCATGTGCAGCGAGCCGGCGATCCGCGCGCCCTTCAGCGGCTGGTCCTTGCCGAACTCCTGCCGCAGCGCCATCAGGCCGGGCATTTCGGTCTCGGCGATGGCGATTTCCTTGCGGCCATAGTCGGCCAGCGCGATGTCGCGCACGATGCTTTCGGTCACGCGGGGGACTCCTGTCCAGTGAGATCAGGCGGGGTCTATACCCGTCGCGGCCCCTCTTCGCAACAAGGACATAAAGATATCTTTATGTCATATCCAGGAGCCGGAAGCCGCGCTCGGCCTTGGTGATCGTGCTGGGGATGAGCGCGACCTGCCCCCGCAGGCGATCCGCCAGACGACGCAACGCCTCGACCGGACCGGACACCAGTTCGAGTTCCAGTTCCAGAAACGCCTCCCGGCGGCTGCCCGCGACCACCTCGCCGTCGTCCAGCGCGATCTCGATGCGGGCCTCGCCTTCGGTCACCAGGCGGGTCGTACGGCTGACGGTGACCGTAAACCGGGCCTTCAGCACCGTACCAGCCGGAAGGGCGGCTGGCGTGCCGCTCAACAGCGCGGGGTCGGGAATATCGCTGTCGACGGGCCACTCCCATTCGTCGCGACCGCCGTCCGCGCCGAGGGCCGATTTGAGCGTCTGGATGCGCCTGTCACCGGTCCGCCGCACGCGCAGGCCGAAGCCGTTGTTTCGCAGCAGGCCGTCGGGGGTGTCGTAGTAGATGGCGACCATGTCCTTCACGGTCGTCACGCCCGGCGGGAGCGCCGCGATCAGGGCGTCGACGTCGGTCCGCGTCAGGAGGAACTTCAGCTCGATCTCGCGGGTCGGCGATGTCATGCGCCCCCCAGCCTCGCCGCACAGGCCTTGCGGGCCGCGTCCGTGAGGCCGGCCGGGACGGTGACCTCATGAGCAACGTAGGCGGTCCGGCCTTCTGGCTTGAAGCGGATCACCCGCTCGACCCCATTGTCGATGACCCTGAGGGCGTACTCCACCCGTGAGTCTCCGGGCAGACCGGCTTCCCGGCGGACGATCTTCATGCCGTCGCGCAGGCCGGCGGCCCAGGCGGGGCTGTCCGGCTTCAGGCCGGTGATCACGTTGCCTGCAGCGGTGGTCGCCTCCGGGTCCCAGCCGCGATCGAACACCGGGCGCTGTCCGACCGTCAGGATCAGGCAGGCAAACGCGTCCTCGGGCAATGCGACCGGCTCCCCCGCCTCGACGTAGCGTGCAATGTCAGGACCGGCGTCGAGCCCGGCGACGTCCTTCATCGCCCTGACCAGCGCCGGGCGAATGAAGTCGACCTTCTGTTCGGCGCCCTCTGCGTCGCGGCGACGTTGCTGCATCAACCGCACCACGTCATCGAGGTCCCTGGCCCCGCCTGTCGCCTGACGGACGCGCGCATCCCACAGGAAGCCCAGCATCATGCCGCGTTGGTAGGGCAGCTTCTTCACCGCCGGGTCCTTCCAGAAGTCGGCGAGGATGCGGCTGTTGGGCGCGCCACGCACCGGCGAGCGATCGTAGGCCTCGAACACCGCGTTGAGATTGCGCGCGTAGTCCTCAAGGCTCCAGACGCCCGACAGTGCCAGGGTCCGGTAGGTGTAGAAGTCGGTGAAACCTTCGCTGAACCAGTAGTCGAGCGCCTCGCTTTCACCGTCGGGCATCCGGCCGAGTCGGTCGGGGACCCAGGTGTGGGTGTGCTCATGGGCGATGAGGAATCGAAAGCGCTCGAGCTCGGTGTTCGGCGTCGCGAACAGGGCGAAGCCGTCCCCACGGCCCGTGCCGCCGAGCGACAGGATTCCGTCTCCGCCGACCGTCGGGATCAGGCTGACAAAATAGGGACCGTCGACCCCGCCCCAGAACCGTCGCTGGGCGTCGACGATGCGGGCCAGGCCGTCGCCGAACGCCTCATCGCCGAAGCTCCAGGCCCCGCGCAGGGCGATGCGCGCGGTTCCGCCCTCGATGGGGCGGGTGATGATCCTCAGGTCCGGCGCCCCGACACTGACGCTCTCGCCCAGATCGGCCAGGGTCAGACGGCGACCCATGGCGCCGTGGTCCAGATCGGAGGCCAGGGTCCAGCCCTTCGGCCAGCCCCTCCAGTGAAAGCGAGCCGGGGCGCGGTCATCCCAGGCCGGCCTCGGGAAGGCGGCCTCGCCGACCACGTGGAACCAGCCCGGGCGGACGATCGGCCGATAGGGATTGCCGTGCGGCGGGTCGGCGGGATAGCCGGACACCAGGCGATAGCGGACCACCAGACGGGCGCCGGGCCTGTGCCTGACCACCCGGGATGACGGCGTGGGCGCGGTGACCGCGCCGCCCGTGATGTGCAGGTCCGTGACCTGCCGAACCAGGTCGGTTTCCGAGGCCCAGTGGTCCGGTAGCAGGATCTCCGTTTCACCATCGGCCTCGCCGAGGGTGCGCATCTCCACATCGAGGGCCTCAAGGCCGCCAGCCCCCATGACCGGCGACAGGATAAAGTCGACGGTGGGCTCAGGCGCCGCGCCGGCGATCAGAACGGCGGCGAAGGCCGCCAGAACAGGTGACAGACGCATGGGCGCCCCCTTTGCAGTCGGGCGCCTGGCGCCGCCTTTTCAGAGATCGCAGGCTAGCAGCGCGGCGGGCGGAAGGGTCCTTAATTATCCGCAAGCCGGCGCGCGGGCCGGCCGGCTCCCTGTCTCGCCGAACGCCGTTGTAGCCAGGCTGCGCCGCCGCTGGTAGAGCCCGCTGGCACAGCCTGAGGAACGCCATGAACGCGCCCGTCCGTTTCGCCGACCCCGCCCAGCCGCGTCACGACTGGACGCGCGACGAGATCGAG
>CAZISF010000250.1:0-3315 GCA_964541915.1 uncultured Caulobacter sp. | reverse complement strand
GTGGCGGCCGAGTTCATGTTGACGGGCCGCTTCATCAGCGCCGACCGCGCCTATCAGCTCGGTCTCGCGAGCTGTGTCGTCGCGTCGGAGCAGGTCGAGGCAGAGGCCCGTGGATTCGTGAAGGACATGCTGCACGCGACGCCGCTCGGCCTGCGCCTGACCAAGGAGGCGCTGAACCACGCCATCGACGCCAACGGTCTAGAGGCCACGATCGCCATGGAAGACCGGAACCAGATCCTGGCCAGCAGCGACGGCGACTTCGCCGAGGGGGTGCGGGCGTTCCTGGAGAAGCGCGAGCCGGATTACAGCAAGCAGCCGACCTGAGTGCGTCCTTCGAGACGCGATCCTGAGGGATCGCTCCTCATGACCCGCAGGGTTGGACTTCCCCTATCTTCGTCATGGTGAGGAGCGAGCCTCAAGCGAGCGTCTCGAACCACGCATACCCATTGCGGCCGTCAGCATTCGGATCGACTGTGGAAAGAAAAAGGGAGGCACACATGGTCACCGTCACACCCAACGCCTCCGGCTTCGGGGCCGAGATCACCGGGCTCGACATTGGCAAGCCGCTGCCCGCCGACCAGCTGGCGGCGGTAAAGGCGGCCTGGGCGAAGCACGGCGTGGTCTGGTTTCCGGACCAGCCGCTCGACCATGACCAGCTGGAAGCCTTTACCCTGCAGTTCGGCGATTTCGGCCTCGACCCCTATGTGAAGCCGCTCGCCGACCGGCCGCACATCCTTGAGGTGCGCCGCGAGCCGGACGAGACCAACAGCGTGTTCGGCGGGGCCTGGCACAGCGACTGGAGCTTCCAGACCGCCCCGCCCGCCGGGACCATTCTGCACTCCAAGGTCATCCCGCCGGTCGGCGGCGACACCGAGTTCGCGGACGGCTGCCGCGCCTACGAGGCGCTCAGCCCGGTGATGCGGGGCTTCCTCGACGGCCTGACGACCATCCATTCGGCGACCCGTCCCTATGGCGCGAACGGTGTCTACGCCAACGAGAAGCCCGGCCGCTCCATGCAGATCATCAACTGCGTGGAGGCCGACAGCCAGCAGGAACATCCGCTGGTCCGCATCCATCCGGTCAGTGGTCGCAAGGCGCTTTTCGTCAACCCGATCTATACCCTCGGCGTCGCCGGCATGACCGAAGCGGAGAGCGAAAACCTGCTGACCTTCCTCTACCGCCACATGCTGCAGGACCAGTTCGTCTACCGCCACAAATGGCGACCTGACATGCTCATCCTGTGGGACAACCGCTGCTGTCTGCACAACGCCACCGGCGGCGATGACGGCCATCGGCGGGTGATGCACAGAACCACCGTCGCGGGCGAACAGCCCATTCCCGTCTTTGCCTGAGGACCTGACTTGGATTTCCAACTCGCCGAAGAGCACCAGATGCTCAAGGACCTGGTCGCGAAGTTCGTTCGCGATCAACTGATCCCCCTGGAGCCCGCCGTACTGGCGCGTGACGCCGCCGGGGAGTCGATTGCGCTGACCGCGGCCGAGCGCGAACCCATCGACAAGGTCAGCAAGGAGCTGGGCCTCTGGGGCCTCGACGCGCCGGAGGATGTCGGCGGGGCCGACCTGCCGATGGTCGCGATGGTCGGGGTCTACGAGGAGATGGGCAAGACCATCACCCCCTACGTCCTCCCGCCGGACTCGCCGAACCTCCGTATGCTGATGGCCACGGTGAACGAAGAGCAGCGGATCCAGTATCTCGCGCCCTACGTGGCTGGCGAGGCGATCTCGGCGATCGCCATTTCCGAGCCCGGCGCCGGCGCTGACCCGGCCGGCATGATCACCAAGGCCGTCCGTGACGGCGACGACTGGGTGATCAACGGCCGCAAGATCTGGATCAGCAAGGCCAAGGAAGCCGACTTCACCGTGACCATGGCGGTCACCGACCCGGCCAAGGGCGCGCGCGGCGGCATCTCGGCCTTCCTTGTCGACAAGGGAACGCCCGGCTTCAACGTCCTGCGGGCCATCCCGATGATCGGGGGGCAAGTGACCTACGAGGTGGTCTACGAAGATTGCCGGGTGCCGGCCTCCAAGCTGCTCGGCAAGGAGGGGCAGGGCTTCGCGCCGATGCAGACGCGGCTGTCGACGCGTCGGCTGCAGATGGGCATCTGGGGCTACACCCTCGCCCAGCGGGCGCTGGACATGATGATCGAGCACGCCGGCCAGCGCGAAACCTTCGGCGCCAAGCTGGCCGACCGCCAGGCCATCCAGTGGTGGGTCGCCGACGCCTCGACCAAAATCCACGCCGCGCGGCTGATGGCCTACGACATCGCCTGGAAGCTCGACCAGGGCCGCGACGTCCGCGTCGAGATCTCCATGCTCAAGGTGTTCGGCACCGAGCTGGGCTGGGAGGTCATCGACCAGGCCATGCAGGCCTTCGGCGCCATGGGCATGACCAAGGAGCTGCCGCTGCAGATGATGGCTGGCCAGATGCGCACCATGCGGATCTACGACGGCCCGTCGGAAGTGCACCGCTGGGTCATCGCCCGCGATAAACTGGGTCTGAAACGATAGGGAAGGCGAGCGCTATGCCGAAGGTCGAGGTCGTTGAGTACACGGACGCCGTCTGCTCCACCGCCTGGGGCGCAGAACCGCTGCTGCGGCGACTGGACTGGCGGCATGGCCACCACCTGTCCTGGCGCAAGGTCATGGGCGGGCTGGTGGGCGACGCAGCCACGGGCAAGGAGAGCTGGGACCGGGTCAGCGCCGCCGAGCCGATGCGGGAGTACTGGAAGCGGGTCTGGAAACTGACCGGCATGCCCTATCCCAACCCCATGCATCTGATGTTGCAGTCGACTGACCCGATGGGCGCGGCGGTCAAGGCGGCCGAGCTCCAGGGCCGGGACGTGGCCGACCGGGTGCTGCGCCGATTCCGCGAGCAGATCTTCATCTTCGGTGTCGGGCCGCAGACGCCAGACGAATTCGCCGCCGCCGCGGTGGGCGTGCCCGGCCTCGATCAGGCCCGCTGGCGCGCGGATCAGGCCCTGCCGACAGTGGCGGCCGCCTACAAGGCCGATTGGGCCGAGACCCGCGATCCCAACGACTTCGTGCGCAATCTCAAGCACGACAGCCCGATGAACGGGGAGCTGAAACACTCCGAGGGCCACGACCGCTATGCTCTGCCGACCCTGATCTTCCGGGGACCGGGCGGGGAGCACACGGCGGCGGGCTGGGTGCGCTATGACGAGTATGAAGCGGCGCTGGAGGCGGCGATGCCCGGCGCCACTGCCGACCCGCGGCCCGACCCGACGCCGGCCGAGGCGTTGGCGCGGTGGGGCGTGCTGACCGGACAGGAACTGAC
>CAZISF010000249.1:0-3340 GCA_964541915.1 uncultured Caulobacter sp. | reverse complement strand
ACTCAGGGACGGGCTTCGCCCGCCGCGACGCGGCAGCCCGCAGGGCTGTCCTTCACTTCAACCGGCCCCCGAAAGAGCATTCCATCAAGCGCTCGATGGGATGGTGTGATCAGGAATCCCGACGATCCTGGATCAGAACGACCGTCCTTTGGGCTCGGCGACCAGCTGATTACGGTCCTCCCAAATGATCACGCCAGGCTCTCGGGTCGTCAGAATCTCGACGTGAACGCCGCATTCTTCCAACGCCGTCTTGAGCTCGTGCATCAGTCGGAAGTGCTCGATGGCTTCCGGTTTGAACCAGGACAACGCCGGCTGGCCGGGTCGCTTCCACCCACCGCGTTCGAATTGGGTCGGGGTCGCAAGGTTGGCGTTGAACCAGTCGCTGAGTTCATGGATCGCCGCCAAGGCCCAGCCGGGAGCTTTGTCGCTGGCCTCAGCGAATTCGATCGCCTGAAACAGGCCAAGTCGGGTGCGCTGGCCCCGCACGGTATTGAAGCAGACGAACCGTACAAACACCGGCCGCTCATCGCGCGGACGCCTGGGACCTTCGACCTTCAGTCGTTGCGGCCTCGGCCCCATCGCTAAAGGTTCTTCACGATCCCTTCGACCATCTTCTTGGCGTCGGCGAACAGCATCATGGTGTTGTCGCGGAAGAACAGTTCGTTCTCGACGCCGGCGTAGCCGCTGGACATGCCCCGCTTCACGAACAGCACGGTCCGCGCCTTTTCGACGTCGAGGATCGGCATGCCGTAGATGGCGCTGGTCGGGTCGGTCTTGGCGGCCGGGTTGGTCACGTCGTTGGCCCCGATGACGAAGGCCACGTCGGCGGTCGGGAACTCGGCGTTGATATCTTCCAGTTCGAACACCTCGTCATAGGGGACGTTGGCTTCGGCCAGCAGCACGTTCATGTGGCCCGGCATGCGGCCGGCGACGGGGTGGATGGCATACTTCACCTCCACGCCCTCTTCCTTCAGCTTGTCGGCCATCTCGCGCAGGGCGTGCTGCGCCTGGCTGACGGCCATGCCGTAGCCGGGGACGATGATCACCTTCGACGCGTTCTTCATGATGAAGGCCGCGTCCTCGGCGCTGCCCTGTTTCACGGGGCGGGTCTCGATCTTGCCGCCGGCGGCAGCCGCGCTGTCATCGGCGCCGAAGCCGCCGAGGATCACGGAGATGAAGCTGCGGTTCATCGCCTTGCACATGATGTAGCTGAGGATCGCGCCCGAGCTGCCCACCAGGGCGCCGGTGATGATCAGCGTCACGTTCTGCAAGGTGAAGCCCAGGGCCGCGGCGGCCCAGCCGGAGTAGCTGTTGAGCATCGAGACCACGACCGGCATGTCGGCGCCGCCGATGGGGATGATCAGGGTCACGCCGACCAGCAGGGCCAGGCCGAAGATCGCCCAGAAGGCCCAGATGGCCGCGCCGCCGCTCATCGCCAGAACGACGATCAGGCCGACGATGGCCACGGCGATGGCGAGGTTCAGCAGGTGGCGGGCGGGCAGCAGGATCGGCGCGCCGCTCATGTTGCCGTTCAGCTTGGCGAAGGCGATGACCGAGCCGGTAAAGGTGATCGCGCCGATCGCCAGGCCGAGCGACAGCTCGATCAGCGACTGCATATGGATGGTCCCGTCCGGCTCGGCGATGCCGTAGGCGGCGGGGGTGTAGATGGCGGCCACGGCCACCAGGCAGGCGGCCATGCCGACCAGGCTGTGGAAGGCGGCGACCAGCTGCGGCATCGAGGTCATGGCCACGCGGCGGGCGATGATCGCCCCGACCACGCCGCCGACCGCCACACCGGCGCCGATGAGGCCCAGGGTGATGGCGTCGAGCACACCCTGGCTGAGCAGCGTCAACAGGGTCACGCCGACGGCGATGGCCATGCCGATCATGCCGTTGCGGTTGCCCGCCTGGCTGGTCTCGGGGCTCGACAGCCCCCGCAGCGCCAGAATGAACAGCACGCCCGAGACGATGTAGGCGACGGCGGCGAAGTTGGCGTTCATGATGTCAGATCCCCCGAACGCGCGCTCAATGGCCGCTCTTGCCCTTGGCGGGCTCTTTCTTCTTGTACATCGCCAGCATCCGCTGGGTGACGAGGAAGCCGCCGAAGATGTTCACCGCGGCGAAGGCGGCGGCCAGGGCGCCGGCGCCCTTGGAGACCCAGACGTTGGTCGGGGTTCCGGCGCCGCCGGCGAGGTCAGCGCTTCCGCCGTGTGCGGCGGCGGCCAGCAGGGCGCCGACGATGATCACCGACGAGATGGCGTTGGTCACGGCCATCAGCGGGGTGTGCAGGGCGGGCGTGACGCTCCAGACCACGTAATAGCCGACGAAGATGGCCAGCACGAAGATGGCCAGGCGGAAGACGGTGGGGTCGACGACGGTTTCCATCTCGCGCTCTCTACTTCTTCTTCGGGGCGGACTTGGCGGCCGGCTTCGCAGCAGGCTTGGCGGTGGCTTTGGGTTTGGCGGGCGCCTTGGCAGCGGCTTTCGGCGCGGCTTTCGCCGCTACGGGTTTGGCAGCCGGCTTGGCCGCAGCTTTCACGGCAGGCTTCGCGGCGGCTTTGGGAGCGGCCTTGGCGGCAGGCTTTGCAGCCGCCTTCGCGGGCGCGGCTTTCGCCGGTGCGGCTGCCTTGGCGGGCTTGGCCGCCTGAGTCTTTGCGGCAGTGGCAGGCGCCGTCTTCAGTTGTTCGTGGACGATTGCGCCGTCCTTCGTGACCAGCGCGGCCTTGAGGATCTCGTCCTCCAGGTCCGGGGCCAGCTTGCCTTCCTTGTCCAGCAGCAGGACGGCGAATGCCATCAGGTTGCGGGAATAGAGGGCCGAGGCGTCGGCGGCGATGCGGCCGGGCAGGTTGGGGATGCCGAGGATCTTCACGCCGTTGGCGGTCTCGAACACCTGGCCGAGCTTGACGCCCTCGACGTTGCCGCCCTGTTCGACGGCGAGGTCGACGAGGATCGAGCCGGGCTTCATCGAGGCCACCTGGGCGGCGGTGACGAGGCGCGGCGCCGGCCGGCCGGGGATCAGGGCCGTGGTGATGACGATGTCCTGTTTGGCGATGTGCGAAGAGACCAGCTCAGCCTGTTTGGCCTGGTACTCCTTCGACATCTCCTTGGCGTAGCCGCCGGCGGTCTGGGCGTTCCTGAACTCCTCGTCCTCGACGGCGAGGAACTTGGCGCCGAGCGACTCGACCTGTTCCTTCGTGGCGGGACGCACGTCCGTGGCGGTCACGACGGCGCCGAGGCGGCGGGCCGTGGCGATGGCCTGCAGGCCGGCGACGCCGACGCCCATGACGAACACCTTGGCCGCGGCGACGGTGCCGGCGGCGGTCATCATCATCGGCATGGC
>CAZISF010000248.1:0-3386 GCA_964541915.1 uncultured Caulobacter sp. | reverse complement strand
AGGTCAAGACCATCACGGCGCGCTGGCCCGAAGGCGAGGTCGGGGATTCGAGCTTCGTTATTCCGACGATGAAATAGAGCGAGCGCCCCCTCTTCGCTGTCATCCCGGACGGCCCGAAGGGTCGATCCGGGACCCAGATGAAATCCCATTCGCCCCGTCTGAAGCCGAATCTGGGTCCCGGCCCTCCGCTACGCTACGGCCGGGATGACAGCGGTGGATGGGTTATCTGTCCCCCGACTTCAGGATCAACTCCCGCGTCACGCCGTCGAGCATGACACGGCCGGCCCGGGTCGCCCTCAACCGGTCCGGGTCTGGCGCCAGCAGGCCTTCGGCGACCTGACCCGTCACCACGGGATGCCCAGCCGTCAGCCCGAGCGCGGTCAGCTCTTCAAACCTGACGCCTTCATCCGTCCGCAGGCCCATCAACAGTCGCTCCTCGGCGCGTTCGACCGGCGACAGCGCTTCTGGTTCGCGGAAGCCGAGACCCGTCTCGGCGACATCGCGGATGTAGTCGCCGACTTTCGACGCCGCCTCCGTCGCCGTTCGCGCGCCGTGCAGGACCAGCCGGCCATGGGCGCCGGGGCCGACGCCGACGTAGTCCTGGCCGCGCCAATAGATCAGGTTGTGCCGCGACCGCGCCGCCTCGCCCCTGGCATGGTTGGACACTTCGTAGGCATCAAATCCGGCCGCTTCGAGCACTGTCTGGGTCGTGTCGTAAAGCGCCGCGCCCGTTTCGTCGTCGGCCGGCCTGAACAGCCCGCGACCGACGGCCCGGTCAAAGGCCGTGCCCGCCTCGATGGTCAGCTGGTAGGGCGAGATGTGCTCGGCTCCGAGCGCGATGGCCCGGGTCAGCTGCTCGCGCCAGGCGTCGACGGTCTGGCCGGGCAGGGCGTAGATCATGTCGACCGACAGGCGCGGAAACGTCATCGCCGCCAGCGCGGCGGCGCGACGGGCTTCTGCGGCGTCGTGGTTGCGGCCCAGGAACCGGAGCGCGTCGTCGTCGAACGACTGCAGGCCCAGCGACAGACGTGTCACGCCGGCGTCGGCGAAGCCGGCGAACCGTCCGGACTCGGCGTCTGTGGGGTTGGCCTCAAGGCTGACTTCGAGGTCCGGCTCCGCGTCCCAAAGCCGGCGTGCGGTGGCGACGATGTCGGCCGCCCAGGCGGGATCCATCAACGAGGGTGTGCCGCCGCCGAGAAACACCGAGGCCAGCCGTCGTGGCCCGGTCAGGGCACGCTGCGCCTCGAGATCCCTCAGGATGGCGGCCGCCAGATCGGCCTGCTCGGCCTGCTTGCGGTCGCGCACGACGTTGAAGTCGCAGTAGGGGCAGATCTTCGCGCAGTAGGGCCAGTGGACGTAGACGCCCAGCGGCTCAGGCACGGTCAAAACAGGGCGGCCTTCAGCAATTCGAAGGCGCGGGCGCGGTGGCTCATGGCGTCCTTCTGCGCCGGGTCCATTTCGCCGAACGTCTCGCTGTGGCCGTCGGGCACGAAGATCGGATCGTAGCCGAAGCCCCGATCGCCACGTCCCGGGAACACCAGCTGACCGTCGACGCGGCCCTCGACGACCACGGCGGGGCCGTCCGGCCAGGCCACGGCCAGGGCGCTGGTGAACCAGGCCGACCGGTCGGCCGAGCCCGTTTCGATCAGTCGCTCCTCAACCTTGGCCATGGCCACGCCGAAGTCCTTGCCCGGACCGGCCCAGCGGGCGGAGAAGATTCCGGGTGAGCCGTCCAGCGCCGCCACGGACAGGCCCGAGTCGTCGGCCAGGGCGATCCTGCCGCTGAGCTGCGCCGCATGCCGCGCCTTGAGCAGCGCGTTGCCGGTGAACGTCGATTCGGTCTCGTCGGGCTCGGGCAGGCCGAGACTTCCCGCGGCGAGAATCTCGAACCGGCCGTCGAGCAGGGCGACCAGCTCCTTTGCCTTGCCTGGGTTGTGGGTCGCGGCGACCAGGGTGGTTCCAGGCTGGAGGATCAGCGGCATGGGAGTGTCCTTTTGCTGCCGCCTTCCTCGCGCCGATGCCCGCGCCGCGCAAGCCACGGTCCGTTTATGCTGCAGTGCATTACGGCTGCGTAATGATGTTACGCAAGTTTAATATCGTTTATCGATAATTCTCTTGATCGAAGAACGGCAAATACCTAGTTTGGGGGTGCGGACGGGACACAACGTCGGTCCGCTGGATGTGGAGGGGTCCATATTCATATTGCACCGCAACAAACAGGAGGGACTCATGTCCGCACAAAAACTCACGAACATCGTCGACAAGATCGCGATGACCTTTGTCAACGCCGCCCTGCTCGCCGCTCTGCCCATGGCGGCGGTGCTGTTCGTTTCCCACTCGCTCTGATCGGCGCCCTTTTATGAGGGCCCCGATCAGGGCATCCTCGCCGGCCGCTCCGCGGCTCGCCTCTCCCAACCGATGCCTTGCGCATCCGTTCGGCGAGGCGAGCCCGGGCTGAAGCGGCCGGCGGGATCCGGACGACTGGACCGGAAAGAGTAACAGGGGGATCGCGCCATGCGCGCTTTGGGGCCGGGCTCGGTATCGAGCTTCCTGAAGACCATTCTCGATGTGGTCTACTATGCCTTGTGGGTGCTTATCGGCGGCGCGCTGACGTTCGCCTTGGTGACTCTCCTGTTCAGCTTCAATCCCGGCCTGCTGGCCGGCTGGATTCCCTTCAGCGAGCGCCTGGCGCGCGTGGTCGAGCGCGGCCCGTCCTTCGCGACGGTGCTGGTCGCCGGCGCCGCCTACATGGGCGGCGTGCTGGCCATCGTCGACATCCTGCGGCGCATCTTCGTCACCCTGACGGCGGGCGACCCCTTCCACCCCGAAAACGTACGCCGCCTGCGCCTCGTCGGCGTCATCTTTGGCGGTCTCGAGGTCGGCCGCTTCCTCGTCGCGGCGATCATGAAGCTGGTCGCGCCGGGCGAGATCCGCACGATCGAGGCATCGCTCAACCTGACCACCTGGTTCGCGGTGCTGGTCATCTTCGTGCTGGCGGAGGTGTTCCGCGAGGGCGCGCGCCTGCGCAACGAAGCCGAACTGACGATCTAGGGCGGGCGCGTATCATGGCCATTCGCTGCACCCTCGATCGCATGCTGCAGGAGCGACGGATGTCGCTGACCGAGCTGGCCGACCGCGTCGGCGTGACGATCGCCAACCTGTCGATCCTCAAGACCGGCAAGGCCCGCGCCCTGCGCTTCTCGACGCTCGACGCGCTGTGCCGCGAGCTACAATGCCAGCCCGGCGACATCGTCGTCTTCGAACCCGGCCCCGGCATGGAGCTGGAGGATGACGAGGACGCCTACGGCGGGGCCTAGGGGACATGTACCGAAGGTACGTGTCCCCCAATCGAGCTTCCTGGTTTAGGGGACACGTACCTTCGGTAC
>CAZISF010000247.1:0-3393 GCA_964541915.1 uncultured Caulobacter sp. | reverse complement strand
CGGGATCAGGACCGCGACCATCCCGAGGCTGACCCACAGGTTCTGCTTGATGATGCCGCTGGTCTTCCGGCTCAGGCCGACCGCGAACGGCAGGTGATTGAGGTCATCGGCCATCAGGGCCACGTCGGCGGTTTCCAGGGCCACGTCCGAGCCTGCCGCGCCCATTGCTATCCCGACCGTGGCGTTGGCCAGCGCGGGTGCGTCGTTCACCCCGTCGCCGATCATGGCGACCCTTCCCTCGCTGGCCTTCATCTCCTTGATGATCCGCACCTTGTCCTCGGGCATCAGCCCGCCCATCGCCTCGTCCAGGCTGAGCTTGGTGGCGATAGCGTCGGCCACGGACTGGTTGTCGCCCGACAGCATGACGATCCGGGTGATCCCCATGGCGCGGAGGCGAGCGATGATGCTCTCGGCGGCGGGCCTTGCGGTGTCCATCACGCCGATGGCGCCGAGGTATCGGTCGCCGGATTTGACGACCATCACCGTCCGACCGTTTGTTTCGAGCCGCTGGATTTCGCTCCACAGCGCGTCGGAGGGTTTGGCGCCGGGACCGTCTTCGAACAGTTTTGGCTTTCCGATCACCACCGTCTGGCCCGCCACCTTGGCCTGCACGCCCTGGCCGGTCAGGCTCTGAACGTCGTCGGCTACCGGAACGGGGTGGTCCTTCAGTCGCACGCCGCCGTCCCGGACGACAGCCGCCGCCAGCGGATGATCGCTCAGACGTTCCACCGCGACAGCGACGGACAGGAGTTCGCGCTCATCGACACCTTCGGCGGTCGCCACGTCGGTGATCCTCGGCTTGCCCTCAGTGAGGGTCCCGGTCTTGTCGAAGGCGATGGCGGTCAGCGTGCCCAGATTTTCCAGCGGCCCGCCGCCCTTCACCAGGACGCCGCCCCTGGCCGCCCGCGCCACGGCGCTGAGGACCGCGCTGGGCACCGAGATCGCCAGGGCGCACGGGCTCGCGGCCACCAGGACCGCCATGGCGCGATAGAAGCTGACGCTGAAGGGTTCGTCGATGACCACCCAGGCCAGCATCAAGAGGCCGACGCCCACCAGCACGGACGGCACGAAGATGCGCTCGAAGCGGTTGGTGAACTGCTGGGTCGGCGACTGCTGGGCCTCGGCCTCGGCGACCATCTTCACGACGCGGGCGAGCGTGGTCTCCGACGCCTTCCTGGCGACGCGCACGTCCAGGGCGCCGGGGCCGTTGATCGTCCCGGCGAAGACGCGATGCTCGGGGCTCGCCTTGTCGAAATCCAGAGCGGGGTCGGGCGCCGCCCGCTTATCGACGGGCACGCTTTCGCCGGTGATCGGCGCCTGATCGACGCTGCTCTCGCCAAGCACGACGACGCCATCTGACGGCATGCGCTCGTTGGGCCGGACCACCACGATGTCGCCGACCACAAGCTCCTGGACCGGAATTTCCGCTGTCGTCTCGCCCCGCCGGACCGTCGCCGTTTCAGGGGCGAGCTTGGCCAGAGCCTCGATGGCCCGCCGCGCCCGACCCATGGCGTAGTGTTCCAGCGCATGGCCGGTGCTGAACAAGAACAGCAGCAGGGCGCCTTCCGCCCACTGGCCCAGGGCGGCGGCGCCAGCGGCGGCGACCAGCATCAAGGTGTCGATCTCGAACCGACGCTTGATGATGTTGCCGACCGCCTCCCGGAGCGTGAAGTAGCCGCCGAACCCGTAGGCCGCGATGTAGAGGGCCAGGGGGACGACACCCTCCACGCGCTGGCCGACCAGCCAGCCGCCAAGCAGCATCGCGCCGGACAGGCCCGCGAAGATCAGTTCGGTGCGTTCTCCGAAGATGCCGCCGTGATCATGGCCGTGGTCACCACCATTCGCGTGGTCATGGCCCTCATGTTGATCCCGCGCCTCGGAGAGGAGCGCGGCTTTTTGGTTGTCATCAGACATTTTTGGGTCTCGGCGGTCGAAGAAGTCGTTTGGGCCTGGCTGGAATGACAAGCCCGACTGGGTCAGGGCGCATCCATGCAAGCTCTAGCGACTAGAGGAGCAAGCCATATCTGCATGTGGCGGCTGCTCGCCCGGCCGGCCCCATGGTCAGCCCGGACTTAAGCTCCCTTCGCGGGCGGCCAGCGCAGCACTTCGACCGCCTCCAGCGTGATCGGTCCCAGGTGTTCCAGGTCGGCGAGGGTCTCGACAAAAGCGCGGAGCTTGGCGTCTTCGTCGATGATCTCGATGACCACGGACTGGTCGTCATCCAGCACATTGCGGCGGTGCATGTTGGGGGTGTGGCCAAAGCCGAGCAGGGCCTGAAGCACCGTCGCGCCAGCCACCTTTGCCGCGCGTGCACGGCCGGCCACCACCTCGAAAACCTTGCGGTCGCCGAAATAGGCGGCCTCGTCGGTGTAGATCCTCAAGAGCTTGAAAGAGCTGTTCATCGCGTGTCTCCGAATGAGAAATGCCCGCGCCGCCAGGATCGACGGCGCGGGCCTATCGCCTATTCCGCAGGAGCCAGGGCCGGCGCGGGGTCTTCACCCCAGGCCGGATTGGGCCGTTCGGTCCAACCCAGCACCACCCGGCTGATCGCCGGCAGCACCAGGAGGGTCAGGGCCGTGGCCGTGATCAGGCCGCCGATGACCACCATGGCCAACGGCTTCTGGACTTCCGCCCCCGTTCCGTGCGCCAGCGCCATGGGTAGGAAGCCAATGGCCGGCACCAGGCCGGTCATGATCACGGGACGAACCCGCTCCATGCAGCCGTCGATGATCGCCGTCGACAGTTCGATCCCGTCCTCAAGCCGCTGGCGGATGCTGGACATGACCACCAGGCCGTTCAGCACCGCCACGCCAGAGAGGCAGATAAAGCCCACCGCCGCCGAAACCGAAAAGGCGATGCCGGTCAATGCCAGGGCAAACACGCCGCCGGCCAGCCCGAGCGGCACCGCCGCGAACACAGAAACGGCTCGACCGAACGTCCCCACGGCCAGGAAGAGAACCGCGAAGATGGCCAGGAAGCAGATCGGCACCACGATGGCGAGCCGGTCCGAGGCTGCCTTGAGGTTCTGGAACTGCCCGCCCCATTCGAGCCACGAGCCGGTCGGCAGGGCCACCGCTTCCACCTTTGGCATGGCCTCCCTGACGAACGAGCCCACGTCGCGACCGCGCACGTTGGCCTGAATGACAACCCGCCGCTTTCCATTCTCGCGACTGATCTGGTTCAGACCTTCGGTGAACCGGAACTGTGCGACCTGGCGTAGCGGCACTGAATGCCGGGTCTGCCCGGGCTCCTCCGGCATCATGATGGGCAAGGCGCCCAGTGCGTCGAGATCGTTACGGCTGCCCTGCGGCACCCTCACGACCACGCTGAAGCGACGATCACCTTCGAACAACTGCCCGGCTTCGCGCCCGCCCATGGCGGCGGCCACGGTGT
>CAZISF010000246.1:0-3402 GCA_964541915.1 uncultured Caulobacter sp. | reverse complement strand
CAGCTAGACCGGCGCCGCCCCTGACGCCTCGCGGGCCTCGACCATGGCCAGCAGGCGATCCATGCCAGCGTCGCGGACGGCTTCCTCGCGCAGGTGGACGACGAGATCGCGCAGGTAGTCGATGTTGCGGCCGGAGAGCCCGGTCGCGCCGTCGATGAGATCTGCCTGCCGCTCCAGCGTCAGGGCCCCGGCCCATTGCGGATGCTTCGGGTCTGAGAGGAAGACGAGCGTCTCGACCCGGCCGACGCCATCGATTCTGGCCTGTCGCCAGGCCTCGACATAGGTCTCGGTCGGCTGCTCGCGTTCGCGCAGATAGGCGTAGGTTTCCGGCCAGTCCCTGGCCGCGACGCGATAGGCGACGCCCCGGGTCGCGCCGCCGGGGGCCAGGCCGAGCACCAGCCCCGGACGCTCATAGGTGCCGCGATGGTGCACCGAATATATGCAGAAGGCGCGCCGCCGCCCGTGGAGGGTTGCACGTCGGCGGTCTATGAACGGGAACCCGGGCCGCCACATAAGCGATCCGTATCCGAACACCCAGCGGTCCCCTGCCGCGTCGCCCATTCGCTGTCCCTGCAAAGCGTGCCCGCCGATGACCCTGCCCGATCGCCCGCCCGCCCGGAAGTCCTCGCGGCTCGGACTTCTTCTGCCCTGGCTGATGGCGCTGCTGCTGATCGGCGGCTGGGGCATCGCCTGGGTCAAGCTGCGCGGCGAAGCGGTGGCCCGAATGGACGCCGCCGTCGCGCAGCTGCGGGCGCGGGGCTATCCGGTGGCGTGGAAGACCCGGACTGTGACCGGCTTTCCCTTCCGGCTCGACGTGACCCTGGCCGAGCCGCGCATCGGCGAGCCGTCAGGCTGGGCCCTGGCGATGCCGCTGCTGAAGAGCGAGGCCTATATCTACCGGCTGGACCAGTGGATGATGGTGGCGCCGGAAGGCGTGACGCTGACGCGACCGGACGGCGGCCCCGTGACCGTGGGGGCCAAGGCCCTGCGCGCGAGCCTCGGCGGGTTCGGGGCGACGCCGCCGAAGCTGTCGATCGAGGGGGTGGACCTGAGTTTCGACACGCCCCCCCGGCGCCAGGCCCTACATGATCCAGTCGGCCGACCGACTGGAGCTGCACACCCGGCCGGGTCCCGACGACCAGGGCGGCGTGATGTTCAGGGTCGAGGGCGCGCGGTTGCGGCTGAAGGGCCTGCCCGCGCGGATCGCGCAGGATCGGCCGGTGTCGATGACCTGGGACCTGGTGCTGTCAAAGGTCAGCGGCTTCCATGGAAACAGCTGGCCGTCGGCCGTGCGGCGCTGGCGCGACGGCGGCGGCGTGTTGACCGTGCGCGGCGCGGAACTGCGGGGCGGCGACGCCCTGCTGACCGGCAACGGCGGGCCGCTGCGGGTCGGGCCCGACGGACGGCTGGAAGGCCGGCTCGACGCCCGACTGAAAGACGCGGACGGCGGGGGCCAGAGCTTCGGCGGCCCGGTCGAGTTGCGCGACGGCGAGGCCAAGTTCGGGCCGTTGGGTTTGGGGCCGTCGCCGCGGGTTTTCTGATCTACCGTGATCCCGGCTCACCGCTGCGCGGCGGCCGGGATGACAATGATGGAATATTCTTGCGCCGCTTGAGGGGTATTGCCCCTTTCGCCGCAATGCCATAGGTCCGCAGGCTCGCTTCGGGGAAGATTTATGGGCGCCGACGCCCCCACACCGCCTCTGACACTGGACGCCATCCGCGCCCGCATCGACGTCCTCGACGGCGAGTTGCTGGCGCTTGTGGGCGAACGGGCGGCGCTGGCCAAGGCCGTGGCCGAGGCCAAGAAGGCGGCGGGCGACGGCGGAAAGTTCGGTCTGCGGCCGGTGCGCGAGGCCCAGATCATGCGGCGGCTGCTGGCCGCGCGTGACCCGGCGGCCAGTCCGGCGCTGGTCGTGCGCATCTGGCGCGAGATCATCGGCGACAGCCTGAGCCAGCAGGGCCCGTTCCACCTGACTGTCTGGGGCGGCAAGCTGGAGAGCCGCGCCGTCGAGCTGGCCCGGCTGCGTTTCGGGGTCGCGCCGAAGCTGTCGCTGGCCGACAAGCCCGAACAGGCGCTGGCCGCCGCCAAGACGCTGGGCGGCGTCGGCGTGCTGGCCCTGACGCCGGACTCCAGCTGGTGGGGCCGGTTGCTGGCCGAGCCGACGTTGAAGGTGTTCGCCACCCTGCCCTGCCTGACCGCCTGGGGCCCGACCGCCGCCCTGGCCGTGGCCCAGGTCGAGGTCGGCCCGTCCGGCGCCGACCAGACCCTGTGGGTCACCGACGCCCCCGACATCGGCAAGACCATCGAGGCGCTGAGCCGCGACGGCGTCGCCGGCGGCCCGCTGGCCCAGCACGGCGGCCTGACCCTCTATGCGCTCGCGGGCTATTACCAGCACGATGACGCCAGGCTGACCCGGGCGCCGGGGCGGCTGCATGGCGTCATCGGCGCGGCTCCCGAACCCTTCGACCTTTAGGCCTCTTCGTGTAAGAGGCCCGCTTAAACCGGACCTCTGACATGACCGCCCAGATCACTGATCGATTCAAAGCCGACCGCCCCACGCCCAAGCCGGGCATCCTCGACATCGTGGCCTACAAGCCCGGCAAGGCGACGGCCGAGGGCATCGCGCACCCGATCAAGCTTTCGGCCAACGAGAACATTCTCGGCTCTTCGCCCAAGGCCCAGGCGGCCTACGCCGAGGCCGCCGGCAAGCTGAACCTGTATCCCGACCCCCGCACGACCATCCTGCGCGAAGGCATCGCGGCGGCGTATGCGCTGGAACCCGAACGGCTGCTGTTCGGCTGTGGCTCGGACGAGGTGTTTCAGCTGCTCTGCCAGACCTATCTCGAGCCTGGCGACAACATGGTCCAGCCCGAACACGGCTTCGCCGCCTGGGCCATCGGCGCGCGCGCCTGCGGCGCCGAAATCCGCAACGCGGCGGAGAAGGACCTGCACGTCGACGTCGACGCCCTGCTGGCGCAGGTCGACGAGCGCACCCGGCTGGTGTTCGTGGCCAACCCGGCCAACCCGACCGGCACCTGGATCCCCTTCAGCGAGATCCGCCGCCTGCACGAGGCCCTGCCGCCTTCGGTGGTGCTGGTGCTCGACGGCGCCTATGCCGAGTTCCAGACCGGCGAAGGCGAGCGCGAGGACTTCGAACTGGCGCGCCACGAGCGCAATATCGCCGTCACCCGGACCTTCTCGAAGATCTACGGTCTGGCCGCGCTGCGCGTGGGGTGGGGCTATCTGCCGGCCGAGATGACCGCCGCCATCGACCGCATCCGCCTGCCGTTCAACGTCAACATTCCGGCCCAGCTGGCCGCGGTGGCGGCGCTCGGCGACGAGGCGTTCAAGCAGCGCTCGATCGATCTGGTCGAGACCTGGCGGCCCTGGCTGACCCAGCA
>CAZISF010000245.1:0-3408 GCA_964541915.1 uncultured Caulobacter sp. | reverse complement strand
GAGCAGGGCCGCACCCAGCCGGGCATGACCATCGTCTGCGGCGACAGCCACACCTCGACCCACGGTGCCTTCGGGGCCCTGGCCCAGGGCATCGGCACGAGCGAAGTCGAGCATGTGCTGGCCAGCCAGACCCTGCGCCAGCAGAAGTCGAAGAACATGAGGGTGACGGTCAACGGCAAGCTGTCGCCCGGCGTCACGGCCAAGGACATGGCCCTGGCCATCATCGGCGTGATCGGCACGGCCGGCGGCACCGGCCATGTGATCGAGTTCGCCGGCGAGGCCGTGCGCGACCTCTCCATGGAGGGCCGCATGACCCTCTGCAACCTGACCATCGAGGGCGGCGCCCGCGCGGGTCTGGTGGCCCCGGACGAGAAGACCTTCGCCTATCTGATGGGCAAACCCGCCGCGCCGAAGGGCGCCGCCTGGGACATGGCCGTAGGCTACTGGAAGACACTGTTCACCGACGCCGACGCCGTCTTCGACCGCGAGGTGGTGCTGGACGGACCGTCGATCGCGCCGACCGTGACCTGGGGCACCAGCCCCGAAGACGTCGTGCCGATCACCGGCAACGTGCCGGACCCCTCGACCTATGACACGCCGGACAAGAAAGCCGCCGTCGAGCGGGCGCTGGAGTACATGGGCCTGACCGCCGGCCAGCTGATCACCGACGCCCGCATCGACCGGGTTTTCATCGGCAGTTGCACCAACAGCCGCATCGAGGACCTGCGCGCCGCCGCCGCCGTGGCCCAGCAGGCCTTCCTCGAGGGCCGTCTGGTCGCCGACCACGTCAGGGCGATGGTCGTTCCGGGCTCGGGGCTGGTGAAGGAGCAGGCCGAGGAAGAGGGGCTGGACGCCATCTTCAAGGCCGTCGGCTTCGACTGGCGCGAGCCGGGCTGCTCGATGTGCCTGGGCATGAACCCCGACCGCCTGGCGCCGGGCGAACGCTGCGCCTCGACCAGCAACCGCAACTTCGAAGGCCGTCAGGGCCGGGGCGGCCGCACCCATCTGATGAGCCCGGCCATGGCCGCGGCGGCGGCGATCGCGGGCCATATCGTCGACGTGAGGGATTTCCTGTGACCATCAACGCCCTCGATCACATCGCCATGGTCGTGAACGACCTCGACGCGGCCGCGGCCGGCTACAGCCGTCTGTTCGGCCGCACGCCGAACTGGCGGGGGACCATGCACGGCGCCAGCCATGTCTGGTTCCAGCTGGGCAACACGGCGCTCGACGTCATCGCGCCGACCGGCGACGGCCCGGTCGGCGACGGCATCCGCGCCCGCATCGCCAGCCATGGCGAGGGGCTCTGGGCCCTGTCGCTGAGCACGCCGGACCTGGCGGCGGAGTGCAAGCGGCTCGAGCGGCTGGGCATTCCGACCTATGAGCGGGCCGAGGTCTCGACCAACCCGGAGACCGGCGCGACCCGCGAATGGGTCACGGCGGCAATGCGCACCAAGTCGACCCACGGCGCCAACCTGATCCTGGTCGAGAACAGGCCCGACGCGACACCCTGGCCCGAGGCGGAAGCCGGCGAAGCGGCCGTGACCGGCCTAGACCATGTGGTCGTCAACACGCCGGATCCCGAACGGGCCGCGGCTCTCTATGGCGCGCGGCTGGGTCTGGACATGAAGCTCGACCGCTCCAACCCCGACTGGGGCACCCGATTGATGTTCTTCCGCCTCGGCGACCTGGTCGTCGAGGTGGCGCACAGCCTGAAGGCCGGAGTCTCCGACGGTCCGGATTCGCCCTGGGGTCTGACGTGGCGGGTCGCCGACGTGGCCGCCAGCCACGCGCGGCTTGTCGCCGCCGGCAGTCAGGTCTCGGAGGTGCGCGTCGGTCGCAAACCCGGCACCTCAGTGTTCACCGTCAGGGACGCCCCGGGCGGCGTGCCCACCCTCGTCATCGGACCGCAGGCATGAAGCCCTTCACCCGCCTCGACGCCCGCGCCGCGCCGCTGGGCCTCGCCAACGTCGACACCGATCAGATCATCCCCAAGCAGTTCCTCAAGACGGTCGACCGCGAGGGGCTGGCCAAGGGGCTGTTCTACGACTTCCGCTTCGATGAGCAGGGCCGCGAGAAGAGCGGCTTCGTGCTCAACGACCCGGCCTACAAGGGCGCGCAGATCCTCATCGCGGGCGACAATTTCGGCTGCGGCAGCTCGCGCGAGCATGCGCCCTGGGCGCTGCAGGACTTCGGCATCCAGTGCGTGATCTCGACCAGCTTCGCCGACATCTTCCGGGGCAACTGCCTGAACAACGGCCTGCTGACCGTCGAACTAAAGCCCGAGGAAATCCAGGCGCTGATGGACGAGGCCAAGGGCGGCAACCACCTGTTCTCGGTCGATCTGGAGACGCAGACGGTCACGGCCCCGTCCGGCGCGACGTTCAGCTTCGCCATCGACAAGGACCGCAAGCACAAGCTGCTCAAGGGCCTGGACGCCATCGGCGAAACCCTGCAGCACGGCGTGGATATCGACGTCTTTGAATCGAAGGCGGCCCTGAGCCGCCCCTGGCTGGAACGCGCATGATCCTGATCGTCGGAACGGTCCGGCTGCCGCCGGAGAACATCGCCAAAGCCCGCCCGGCCATGGAGGCCATGGTCACGGCCAGCCGGGCCGAGGACGGCTGTCTCGAATACGCCTATTCCGAGGACCTGCTGGTTCCGGGCCTCGTCCGCGTGACCGAGGTCTGGCGGGACCGCGAGGTCCTGAAGGCCCACTTCCAGACCACCCACATGGCCGCCTGGCGCGCCGTGTTCCCCGACCTCAACATCACCGACCGCGACCTGTCCCTCTACGAGGCGGGTGAGCCCGAGCCGATCTAGAGTTTCCATGTCCCAGACCCTGCTCCTGCTGCCCGGCGACGGCATCGGCCCCGAAGTGATCGCCCAGGTGCGCCGCGTGGCGGCGGCCCTGACGCCCGACCTGGCGCTCGACGAGCGCGACTTCGGCGGCATCAGCTACGACCGCCACGGCGTCCCGATCACGGAAGAGGCCATCGCCACGGCCCTGGCCAGCGACGCGGTGCTGATGGGCGCCGTGGGCGGACCGCAGTGGGCCGGCAATCCGCGCGACAAGCGGCCGGAGATGGGCCTGCTCGGCCTGCGCAAGGCCATGGACGTCTACGCCAACCTCCGGCCGGCCCTCTGCTTCGACGCCCTTGCCGACGCCTCGAGCCTCAAGCGCGAGCTGGTCGCCGGGCTCGACATCATGTTCGTCCGCGAGCTGACGGGCGGCGTCTACTTCGGCCAGCCTCGCGGCATCGAGACCCTGCCGGACGGCCAGCGCCGCGGCTTCGACACCCAGGTCTACACCACCAGCGAGATCGAGCGGGTCAGCCGGGTGGCCTTCGAGCTGGCCCGTGGCCGGCGTAACAAGGTCCACTCGCTCGAGAAGTCGAACGTCATGGA
>CAZISF010000244.1:0-3430 GCA_964541915.1 uncultured Caulobacter sp. | reverse complement strand
TCGAACTTGTCGACCGCCTTCATCAGGCCGATGTTGCCTTCCTGGATCAGGTCGAGGAACTGCAGGCCGCGGTTGGTGTATTTCTTGGCGATGGAGATGACCAGGCGCAGGTTGGCCTCGACCATTTCCTTCTTGGCCTGACGGGCCTCGCGCTCGCCCTTCTGCACGGTCTGGACGATGCGGCGGTAGTCGTCGATCGGCACGCCGGTCTCGGTGGCCAGGGCGGCGACTTCCTGGCGGATGTCGCGGATCGAGCTGTCGTCGTTCTCGCTGAACTTGGTCCAGCGCACGCCCAGCGCCTTGACCTTCTCGGACCAGTTCGGGTCGAGCTCGGCGCCGAAGTAGGCCTTGAGGAACTCGGCGCGGCTGATGCCGTAGCTGTCGGCCAGACGCAGCAGGCGGCCTTCCAGCGCGATCAGGCGACGGTTGATCGCGTAGAGCTGATCGACCAGGGCCTCGATGCGGTTGTTGTTCAGCTTGAGGGTCTTCAGGCGGGTGACGATGGCGCCGGAGGCGGCCTCGTAGGCCTTGCGGTCCTCATCCTTCAGGTCGCCGCCCTTGAGCCGGCGCTCGACCAGCTTTTCCTGCAGGCGACGGAAGGCGTCGAATTCGGCGGCGATGGCGTCGAGCGTTTCCATGACGCTTTCGCGCAGCTCGCCTTCCATGGCGCTGACAGTCGGGCCGGCGCCGTCATCGAAGTCGTCGTCGTCGTCCTCGCCTTCAGGCTTTTCCTCGCCGTCGACGGTTTCCTTGGGCTCGGCCGGCTCGGCATCCTCGGTCGGCACGATCACCGGCGCGGCCGGGAACATCACGCCGTAGGTGCCTTCCAGGTCGATCACTTCACGCAGCAGGATCCGGCCGGTGCCGAGCTCCTCGCGCCAGACCATGATGGCTTCGAACGTCAGTGCGCTTTCGCACAGGCCGCGGATCATCGTGTCGCGGCCGGCCTCGATACGCTTGGCGATGGCGATTTCGCCCTCGCGCGACAGCAGTTCGACGCTGCCCATCTCGCGCAGATACATGCGCACGGGGTCGTCGGTGCGGTCGTAGGTCGACTTGGTCTCGGCCTCGGTGACGATGGCCGTTTCTTCGCGGTTGGCGACCTCGCCGCCTTCGCCGTCGGCCGCGTCTTCTTCCGCCTCGACAACGTTGACGCCCATCTCGGACAGCATGGCCAGGGTGTCTTCAATGGCCTCGGAGGTGACTTCCTCGCTCGGCAGCACCTTGTTCAGCTCGTCCATCGTGACGTAGCCGCGGGCCTTGGCCTGTTTGATGAATTTCTTGACCCCGGCATCGGTGAGGTCGAGGAGCGGGCCGTCCTTTTCGGGGGCCTCGGGGGCGTCGGACTGGTCGGTGGCGGTCGTGCTCATGGCGATCTCCGGCGGGCCGCCCCCGGTCTGGGCGGGACGCCAAGTGAAACAGGCGTGGGACGCGGCAAAGCGTCTCAGGGGATAGGTTCACCGTCCGTCCACAGGGTTCCCGAGCGCACGGATCGCTTGAGAGTGTCCCGCTCGGCTTTCAGTCGCTCCAGCGCCGCCATGTCTGAACGGCCCCCAAGGTTACCCTTGGCGGACGTAATAGCAGCCTCGAGCGCAGCCAATCGGTTCAGAACCTCAAAAGCGTACGTCCACTGGGACCTGGCGGTGGCGAGGGTGACATCCTGTTTCAGGAAGGGCGCGCCTGCTTGAGCAGCGGCCCGGTCGATGTCAGTCAGCAGCCCGGCAAATCCACGATCCCGCAGATGGCGGTTGAGCGCCCCGGAGTCAAGGTGGTCAGCCTCCAGACGAAGACGAATGATTTCAGCGGCCAGCGCTGACAGCGCCGGATCGCCGAACCCGGCCTTCTCGAATGTCTCCAGATGATCGTCCAGCCGGTGGGGGTCCTCCAGCACCGCCTTGGCCAGGGCCGCGGCCAGCGGATCCAGCGCCGTGGACAGCCGTTTGGCCGCCGCCTTGCCCTCCGGTGTAGGGAACGCGGACTCGAAAACCATGCCCGGCTTGCCGCCCGGCTTCCACGGGCGGTTCGGCGTGAACGGCGCCCGCGCGCCCTGTTGAGGCTTCTGGAACAGCAGGTCGAACCGGCCGAGCAGGTCATCGCGATAGGCCTGGGCCAGGTCCTTGTCGGCGATGGTATTGGCCTTCTCGCGCAGCCGCGCCTTGAGCCCGGCCTTGCGTTCGGGACTGTCGAGCGGCTCCTGGTCGCGCTCGCGGGTGAACAGGGCGTCGGCGAAGGGCGTGGTCTGGGCCAGCTGGGCGCGCAGGGCGGCCGGTCCCTGTTCGCGCAGCACGTCGTCGGGGTCCTTGCCGCCGGTGACGATGGCGAAGCGGAAGCTCTTGCCCGGCTTGAGCAGCGGCAGGGCCCGGTCGATCGCCCGGCTGGCGGCGCGCCGTCCGGCCCCGTCGCCGTCGAAGCACAACGTCGGCTCGGGATGCAGGCGCCACAGCACCTCCATCTGCTCCTCCGTCAGGGCCGTGCCCATCGGCGCCATGGCGGCGATCCCTGCGCGCTGGCAGGCGATCACATCCATGTAGCCCTCGACCACCACCAGGGCCGCGTCCGCGCCATCGGCCGACGGCGGGCCCGCGTGCAGGATCTTGCGCGCCTCGGGCAGACCGTACAGCAGCCGCCCCTTGGAAAAGACGCTGGTCTCGGGGCCGTTCAGGTATTTGGCGCGCGCCTCCGGATCCATCGCCCGGCCGCCGAACGAGACGATCCGGCCGCGCTGGTCGGCGATCGGGAAGATGATCCGGTCGCGGAAGCGGTCGTAAGGGGCGCCGCCGTCCTCCGGCGCGATGAGCAGACCCGCCTCGACGAGCTCGGCCGGCCGCGCGCCCTTGGCGATCAGATAGTCCTTCAGCGCCGTCCGCCCGGACGGCGCGAAGCCGAGCCGGAAGCGGGCCCACTCCTGTTCCGGAAGGCCGCGGCGGATCAGCGTCTCGCGCGCCGCCTTGCCCGACGGCCGGCGCAGTTCGCCCTCGAACCAGACGGCGGCCATCTCAAGCCATTCGGTCAGACCCTGGCGCTGCTTTTCCTGCTCGGCCGCCCTAGGGTCCGGCGCGGGCATCTGCAGCCCGGCCTCCCCGGCCAGCCGCTCGACAGCCTCGACGAAGCTGAGCCGCTCGGTCTCCTGCAGAAAGCTGATCAGGTCGCCATGCTTGCCGGAGGAGAAGTCGTGGAAGAAGCCCTTGTCGTCGTTGACGAAGAAGCTGGGCGAACGCTCCTTGGTGAACGGCGACAGCCCTACGTACTCGCGGCCCTGACGCTTCAGCTTCACGGTCTTGCCAATCACGTCCGACAGGCGGAGGCGCGACTTGATCTCTTCAAGGAAGCGGTCGTCGAAACGCATTCGGGCAGCATATCGCGGAAGGCGGTGCGTGGCGCTAGCCGCTCTGCGATTCCTTCTCCCGGAGGGAGAAGGAACTCATCGGAG
>CAZISF010000243.1:2212-3446 GCA_964541915.1 uncultured Caulobacter sp. | reverse complement strand
CGGGTTCGCCTTGCGCCACGCCTGAAAGCCTCGATCCGCCTCCATGAACGTCGACAGGATGTGAGGCACGAGCTGTTCGAGCGCGATGTCCTGGGCGTTGCTCTGGGCGTAGGCGCGCTGATAGTCGACCAGGTCGACAGCGAGCTTCCCGCGCAGCCGCAGGCGCAGGTCTGTCACCTTCTCCTCGAGGTCGATCTTAGCCAAGGACAGGGTAGGCTTGACGGGTCGCGTCATGGGCGTCTCCATTGATGGATTGAAGGAAGCGGTCGATCGCCGCGAAGGCGAAGTCCGTCAGCTTGAGATTGAGACCGTCGGTGTGCCGGCGAATGCGCAGGCAGAGCGGCCGGGACAGGCGCACCGAAACCCGGTCCTTGGCCCCGCGAACGGCGGGGAAAGTGATCTCGACGCCGCTCTCCAGCGCCTCCACCAACTCTCGAAACGCGCGCTCATAAATGAGCCGCACACAGCCACGAGGATTCTTACGCGTATTCAGTCGTTCGGCGGCCGACACCATGTCCTGGTGCAGGCCTTCGGACAGGAACAGCCCGAGCTTCTCTGCGGTCTGGGTCACTGGAACTCTCTCTTACTGGTAGGGGGCGAGGATCATGTCCTTGTTGACGATGACCTGGAGGGGCCAGCCAGCGCGCACGGTGATCGTGGCCTGGCGGTTCAGATCACGCTCAGTAATCCTTTGACCGACCTGCTGGGCCTGGTTGGAGACGCCGCTGGCGGCGCTGCTGACCACCAAGCCGCCGGAGCTTCGGTCGCCGGCGTCCTGGGCGGACGCCGCGCCGATGCTGAAAATCGTTGAAAGCAGGATGCCGCGCGCCAGCTCGCCAAAATGCCCGTCCGTGCGGTCGCGAAGGCCGCTGGCGCCGGCCAGGTCGGTCCCGGTCATCGAGCCGATATTGATCGACCGGCCGTCGGGCATGACGATCCGGTTCCAGGCGATCAACGCCCGCTGCTGACCGTAGGCGACCTGGCTGTCGTATTGACCGATCAGCCGGGCGCCCTGCGGGATCAGCACGGTGCGCCCGGTGAGGTGATCGTAAACCGGGCGGGTCACCTGGGCGATCACCTCGCCCGGGAGATCGGAGTTGATCGCGGTGATGAGGGCGGCCGAGATCAGGGTTCCCGCCTTCACCTCCCATGGACTGAGCGGCGGCAGCAGCGGATTGGCCAGGTAGTCTTCGGACCGGGAGCCGGCCAGAAACTGGCGCTTGGCGCCCTGGCC
>CAZISF010000243.1:0-2112 GCA_964541915.1 uncultured Caulobacter sp. | reverse complement strand
GCTTGTTCGGGCCGATCAGGAAGAGCGGCGGGGCCTCTGTGGCCGCGAGGTCGGCGGGGAACTGGATGTAGGTCTTCAGGCCATCATCGAAGACCCGCAGCGGCTGCCAGCGGGGACCACGCCGGGCCCCGATCGGTTGGATCCGATAGGCGAAGTTCAGGCGGTCGATGGCGATGCTGCTGGCCACGACCGCTTGGTCGGCCGCTGCGCGAGCCGCCTGCGCGTCGCGCATCTCTTCCTGCGGATAATTCCAGCTGATCACGCTCGTATAGGTCTCGCCCTCGTGGCTGACCGCTTCGAGCAGATAAGACCGCTGGTCCGTGGTCAGGATGATGTTGGTCCGCAGGCCGCCGCGGATTGGCTTGACGAAGACGATGACCTGCTGGCCGGCTCCGGCGCCCTGGACCGTTTCGCCAAGCACCCATCGAACCGTGTCGCCGGCCGCCTTGGAGATCAGCTTCTCGCCAGGCCGAAGGGTGATCGCGGTCAGAAACCGCGGGCTGGTGTGAACCACATAGAGCCGTCCCGGCTCGAAGTCGTAGTAGAGCGCGGCGTTGAGGTAGGCGCCGGCCGAAGGGATCGACCGCGCATCGTTATTGCCCGCCTGGACTGTCCGTAACACCGGCGAAGCAGGGACAGCGCGGCGCACGGGCCTACGGCGAGGCGGCGGAACCGGTACGGCCGTGGCGGCTGCCCGTGGCGCCGCAACCATCACGGCCGAGGCGCGGGTTGGCGCGGAGGGCGGAACCGCCCGCGCAGGCGCCGGCTGAATCTGAGCCGAGACGTTGGAACTGCCCGCGAGGGCGAGCCCGATGACGAGGCTGGTGGCGCCGCAGGCCCGGAGGAATGAGTGTGTCATGACTAAAGCTCCTGGCTCCACTGAAACGAGGTGATGTAGATGCCGAGGGGGTTGGCCCGCAGTTCGGCCTCGTTCTTCGGCGCGTTGATCTTGGCGGTGAACAGGCCCGTCCAGTTCTCGGTGGCGCGCGTGGCGCCCTGGTCGAAGGTCGTCTCCCGCCATTGCACCTGGTAGGTGCTGGGACTGCGGGCGAGGACGGAGACGATCTCGACACTGACCGCCTGGGCCCCGGCGTTGGCGAAGGGGTCGTGGGTCTTGGCGTAGTCGTTGAGCTGACCGATGGCGGAGCCCGCAACGAACCGGTAGGCGGCGGTCCAGTTGTCGCGGATGACGATCGCATCGATGCTTTTGGAGCGGGTTCGGGTCACCCAGTCGGCCAGGAAGTAGCCGGTCTCCGCCGTCGATGGTTTGTAGCTTTGCCCGGCGATCTCGATGCGACCCGGCCTGCCGTACTTGTCGATCGGAACCACGAAGGTGGCGATGTTGGTGTTGCTGGCCTGGTAGATGAACCCGCCAAGCGACAGGGCCGCCAGGCCCAGCGAGCAGAAGGCGGCGAGCCGCCAGTTCTTCGCCTGCGCGACGGCCGAGCCGATGCGATTGTCCCACTCCTGCGCGGCGCGCTGATAGGGGCTCTCGACCGGCGCGGAGCTGCCGTAACGGTCTTGCGGTCTCCTGAAGGCGTTCAACATGGCGGTTCTCCAGGGGCTCTAGGACTTGGGATCATCGTCGGGACGGATCGGCGAGGCCGACATCCCGGGGCTGTTCGAGTCACCGCTGGCGGTCGCGGTCGCGGCGCTGGTGCGCGCCGCCGAGCCCAAACCGCCCCGGCGGGTCCGGGCTCGCGCGACGATCGGCGACGTAGAATCGCCGTCGCCGGCGGGGGCTTCCGGCCTGGATGCCGACGGGCCGCCCGAATCCGGCGGGGGCGCGCTGCGGCTGGCAGAGGCCGGACTAGGAGTGGGAGCCGGCCCTTGGCTGGGAGAGGGGCTTGGGCCGCCGCCACCACCAGGGGCTCCTCCGCCTGACGACAGGCCGCCAGACGCGGCACGGGCTGCGGCCACCTTGGCGCCGCCAGCGGCCGCGCCCTGAGCGATGGCGCCACCCGCCATGCGCGCCGCGAGGCCGACGCCGGCGACGCCGGCAGCGACACCCGCCGCGCCCATCAGGGCGCTGCCGGCGTTGAGCTGCGGGCCGCCACTGATCAGCGCGCCGGCGATGGCGGGGATCTTCAGCGCCAGCATCACCATGACGAC
>CAZISF010000242.1:0-3483 GCA_964541915.1 uncultured Caulobacter sp. | reverse complement strand
AGGTCATCTGCCAGGGCGTCACCGGCGCCCAGGGCACCTTCCACACCGAACAGGCGATCGCCTACGGCACCAGGATGGTCGGCGGCGTGACGCCCGGCAAGGGCGGTACGGTCCACGTGGGCCTGCCGATGTTCGACACGGTCGGCGAAGCCAAGGACGCCACGGGCGCCGACGCCTCGGTAATCTACGTCCCGCCGCCCTTCGCGGCCGACGCCATCCTGGAAGCCATCGACGCGGAGATCGGCCTGATCGTCTGCATCACCGAGGGCATCCCGGTGCTGGACATGGTCAAGGTCAAGAAGGCGCTGCAGGGGTCGAAGTCCCGCCTGATCGGTCCGAACTGCCCGGGCGTGCTGACGCCGGGCGAGTGCAAGATCGGCATCATGCCGGGCTCGATCTTCTCCAAGGGCACCGTGGGCGTCGTCTCGCGCTCCGGCACCCTGACCTACGAAGCGGTGTTCCAGACGACCAACGCGGGCCTCGGCCAGACCACGGCCGTCGGTATCGGCGGCGACCCGGTCAAGGGCACCGAGTTCATCGACGTGCTGGAGCTGTTCCTCGCTGACGAAGCCACCAAGTCGATCGTCATGATCGGTGAAATCGGCGGCGCGGCCGAGGAAGACGCGGCTCAGTTCCTGATCGACGAAGCCAGGCGCGGCCGCAAGAAGCCGATGGTCGGCTTCATCGCCGGCCGCACGGCCCCTCCCGGCCGTCACATGGGCCACGCCGGCGCCATCGTGTCGGGCGGCAAGGGCGGCGCCGAAGACAAGATCGCGGCCATGGAAGCCGCCGGCATCCGCGTGTCGTCCTCGCCCGCGCGTCTCGGCGAGACCCTGCTGGAAGTTCTCAAGGGCTGATCCTGAGGTGATGCTCCCCACTCTTGTGGGGAGCTGTCAGGCGGAGCCTGACTGAGGGGAGTCGGTGCACGGAATCCCCTCCACCGTCGGAGTTTATCCTCGGGCGCGCTCCGCGCGACCCGTGGTGTATTTTCTCAGGGGTTTTCCTTGTGTTTTTGCCCCCGTGGGGGGGTGGTGGCGCCCGGCTCTGGGCCGGGGGGGACTGAGGGGGTCACCCGAGACCGGAGCGGACCCCCTCCGTCTCGCCCTTGGCGAGCCACCTCCCCCGATGGGGAGGATTATTTGTGCTCTGCACCCAAAAAACATCCCTCACGGGAATTTCCCGGGGTCCACCCGGGGTTAACAGAGACTATATACCCCGCAGATACACAGCCCTGACCCCCGAGGGCTGAAGGCGCGAGACCGATGGCGGACGACGCAGGCATCATCAATCAGGTTCTGACCGAAACCTCCTTCCTGTACGGCGGCAACGCCGCCTTCGTGGAAGACCTCCAGGCCCGCTGGGCCGAGAATCCGGGCTCGGTCGATTCTTCCTGGCAGGCCTTCTTCGCCTCGCTGTCCGACCGGACCGAGTCGATCCAGGCGTCCGCCGCCAAGCCCAGCTGGACCAGCACCCCGACCCCCGCCGCGCGGCCGGACTGGCTGTCGGCGCTCGACGGTCTGTGGCCGTCGGTCGAGGCCAAGCTCGGCAAGGCCATCGAGGCCCGCCAGCCGGCGGCGCCCGCCGCCGACGTCCGCGCCGCCACGCTGGATTCCCTGCGCGCCATCATGATGATCCGGAACTACCGGATGCGCGGCCACCTTCGGGCGAATCTCGACCCGCTGGGCATCGCCATGCCGCCGGGCGACGCCACCGAGCTGGACCCGACGACCTACGGCTTCACCGAGGCCGACTACGACCGCCCGATCTTCCTCGACTACGTGCTGGGTCTTGAAACCTCGACCCTGCGCGAGATCCTCGCCATCGTCCGCCGCACCTACTGCGGCGCGGTCGGCGTGCAGTACATGCACATCTCCAATCCGCAGGAGAAGGGCTGGCTGCAGGAGCGCATCGAGGGGCGCGACAAGGAGATCGTCTTCACGCCCCAGGGCAAGGTGGCGATCCTCAAGAAGCTGATCGAGGCCGAGGGCTTCGAGAAATTCCTCCATCGCCGGTTCCCGGGCACCAAGCGCTTCGGTCTGGACGGCGGTGAGGCCGCCATTCCCGCCCTCGAACAGATCATCAAGCGCGGCGGCGCCCTGGGCGTGAAGGACATCGTGCTGGGCATGCCGCACCGCGGCCGCCTGAACGTCCTGGCCGCCGTGATGGGCAAGCCCTACCACGTCATCTTCCACGAGTTTCAGGGCGGTTCGACCCTGCCTTCTGACATCGAGGGCTCGGGCGACGTGAAGTACCACATGGGCGCCTCGTCCGACCGTTCGTTCGATGACAACAACGTCCACCTGTCGCTGACCGCCAACCCGTCCCACCTCGAGATCGTCAATCCGGTGGTGCTGGGCAAGGCCCGGGCGAAACAGGCCTTCACCCTGCGCGAGACGCCGGACGCCGGTCGCACCCACGTCCTGCCGCTGCTGATGCACGGCGACGCGGCCTTCGCCGGCCAGGGTGTGGTCGCCGAGTGCTTCACCCTGTCAGGCCTGCGCGGCTTCCGCACCGGCGGCACGATCCACTTCATCGTCAACAACCAGATCGGCTTCACCACCGACCCGCGCTACTCGCGCACCAGCCCGTATCCCTCGGATGTGGCGCTGATGGTCGAGGCGCCGATCTTCCACGCCAACGGCGATGACCCCGAAGCGGTGGTCTACGCCGCCAAGGTGGCCACCGAGTACCGCCAGAAGTTCGGCAAGGACGTGGTCGTCGACATGTTCTGCTACCGGCGCTTCGGTCACAACGAGGGGGATGACCCCACGATGACCCAGCCGCTGATGTACGCGAAGATCAAGGACCACCCCTCGACCCGCGAACTCTATTCCCGCCGGCTGATCGCCGAGGGCGTGGCGACCGAGGCGGACGTGGCCGGCTGGATCGCCGAGTTCGACGCCTTCCTCGATGCCGAGTTCGACGCCGGCAAGACCTACAAGGCCGACAAGGCCGACTGGCTCGACGGCAAGTGGGCGGGCCTTGCCCAGCACGGCGACGAGGATCGTCGTGGCCAGACCGGCGTGGCGATGCAGAAGCTGGTCGATCTCGGCCGGGCCATCACCACGATTCCGGAGCGCATCGACGCCCACAAGACGGTCCGCCGCGTCATCGAGGGCCGCCGCGCGGCCATCGACGCCGGCGAAGGCCTCGACTGGGGCACGGCCGAGCATCTGGCCTTCGCCACCCTGCTCGACGAAGGCATTCCCGTGCGTCTGTCCGGCCAGGACAGCGTGCGCGGCACCTTCACCCAGCGCCATTGCGACCTGATCGACCAGACGACCGAGGAGCACTACACCTTCCTCAACAACCTGCGTCCGGGGCAGGCCAACTTCGAGGTCATCGACTCGGCCCTGTCGGAAGAGGCGGTGCTGGGCTTCGAGTACGGCTTCAGCCTGGCCGACCCCAACACCCTGACGCTGTGGGAAGCCCAGTTCGGCGACTTCGTGAACGGCGCCCAGGTGGTCATCGACCAGTTCATCA
>CAZISF010000241.1:0-3486 GCA_964541915.1 uncultured Caulobacter sp. | reverse complement strand
GCCGGCTTCTTCCATCCGCCGGAGAAGCGCCCGTCGATGGTCCGCAACCTGCGCATCTCGCTGGGCCGCTCGCGCCTGACCGACCAGGAAGTCCGCACCTGGCGCGGCGTGGTCACCGCCCTGTCGAAAGGCCGGGGCCGGGTTCTTGAAAAACTTGCGCGCCAGCGGGCCGCCGCTAAGAATGAGACCAACGAGTAACAAAATGATTCCGGGAGGCTCTCATGGACCGCAGGACCCTGCTCTTCAGCGCGGGCGCGATCGGACTGGGAGCCGCTTTTCCCGCTTTCGCAGCTGATGACGACAAGGCGATCGCCCGCGACGCCTGGTTCTACGCCCTGCCCTTGATCGAGATGGCGACGACCCGGGCGCGCGCCCTGGCGGCCGGGGGAAGGATCAACAGCTTCGCCCCGGTGCGGGGTCTCGCGGATCACACCAGCCGGTTCGTGACCACGCCGAACAACGACACCCTCTATTCCTCCGGCTGGATCGACCTGACGAAGGGGCCGGTGACCCTGACCGTGCCGCCGATGGGCTCCCGCTATTGGTCCGTCGCGGTGATGGACATGTTCACCAACAACAACGTCGTGCTCGGCTCGCGGACAGTCGGCGGCGACGGCGGAACTTTCACCCTGGTCGGGCCGGGCGAGGATGCCTGGCCGGCCAACGCCATCCAGGTCGCCACACCGCACGCCTGGGTGCTGGCGCGCGTCCTGGTCGACGGGCCTGATGATGTTCCAGCCGTGCAGGCGCTGTTGAAGGCGCTGACCCTGGCGGGTCCGACGAACACACCGGCGGTTCCGGCCTATGCCGGGCGCGCCGCGTTGGCGGACGACTATTTCGCCGGCGCCAGGGCCCTTCTGGCCAGCGATCCGGCGCCGATGACGGACCTGGGGCTGTTGCGCCGGACGGCGGCGGTTCTCGGTCCGAAGGCCGGCCCGCTGTCGGATTCAGCCAAGGCCGGCGTTGCGGAAGCCCAGACGATCGCCAAGGTCGCCTTCGGCCGCCAGAGCTACGTCCAGGGCTGGAGTTATCCGCGCGCCGATCTCGGTGATTTCGGCCAGGACTATCTCTACCGCGCCGCCGTGGCGCTGGGCGGGCTGGGCGCGCTTCCGGTGGCCGAGGCGATGTACATGCGCGCCCAGGGCGACGGGCAGGGGCTCTTCGCGGGCGACGGACTCTTCCGCCTGAGCCTGCCTGCGCAGCTGCCGCTGGACGCCTTCTGGTCTCTGTCGATGTACGAGGCGACGGCGGACGGGCAGTTCTTCTTCACCGACAATCCGCTGAACCGCTACGCCATCGGCGATCGCACCCGCGGCCTAACACGCAACGCGGATGGCTCACTCGACATCTGGATCAGCCGCACGGACCCGGGTGGGGCGCGGACCGCCAACTGGCTGCCGGCGCCCAAGGCGGGCCCCTACGCGCTGTTCCTGCGCGCCTATCTGCCGAAGGCGGAGCTGCTGGACGGCCGCTGGCGCTTGCCGGCGATCGAGAAAGTCTGAGGACGCCATGACCGACCTTCGCGCCGTGGCCCGGGACGCCTGGCTGTACACGCTGCCCCTGCTCGAAATCGCGGCGGTGCGCACACGCGGCCAGGCCGTGGGGTCGGCGATGAACACCTTCTCTTCGATGCGCAATCTGGCCGACCATCGCCAGCGCACCGTGACCACGCCCAACAACGACACCCTCTACGCTACGGCGCAGCTGGATCTGTCGAACGGTCCGGTGACCCTGACCGTGCCGGCATCTGGCGACCGCTATGTCTCGCTGCAGTTGATGGACGCCTGGAGCAACAGCTTCTGCCTGCTGGGCACCCGTACCACTGGCAATGGCGGCGGCGTCTACACGCTCGTCGGACCGGAGGAAGCGGCTTCGGGTCGTCAGGTCATTCGGTCGCCGACCCGCCACGTCTGGGCGCTGGCGAGGGTTTTGGTCGATGGGCCGCATGATCTGGACGCCGCCCGCGTTGTTCAGGGCAGCTTCTCGGCCCAGGGACCGGACGTCCCGCCGGCGGCGACCTATGCCCGCCGGACGGACAGCTGGGCGGACTATTTCGCCAGCGCCGACGCCCTGATGGCGGCCAATCCCCCGCCGGTCACCGATCTGGGGCTGCTGCGCACGATCGCGCCGCTGGGCCTGGGCGAGGGACGGTTCGACGCCGGACGTTTCTCCGCCGCGGAGGCCGCCCTGATCGAGGCCGGGGTCGAGGAGGCTCGCCAGGCCGTCCGCGGCGGCGGCGGACTGTCGGGAACCAACTTCATCGACGGCTGGGCCTATCCGGCGGCCAGTCTCGGCGACTTCCGCCAGGACTACGGCTTCCGCGCCGTCGTGGCGCTGGGCGGGCTGGCCGCCCTGCCTCTGGTGGAGGCGACCTATCTGCGCGCCGGCGCGCCGGAAGGCGGCGGGATCTTCGACGGAACCCGGACCTGGCGCCTGCACCTGCCTGCCGATCGCCAGATCCCGGTGAACAGCTTCTGGTCGCTCAGCCTCTATGAAGCAACGCCGGAGCGTCAGTTCTTCTTCACCGACAACCCTCTGAATCGCTACGCCATCGGTGATCGGACGCCGGGCCTGACCTGGAACGCGGACGGCTCGCTCGACCTCTGGATCGGCCACGCGTCCCCCGGACCGGAGCGGGAGTGCAACTGGCTGCCGGCGCCCGCCGGCCCATTCGCCCTGTTCATGCGCGGCTACCTTCCGAAACCCGAACTGCTCGACGGACGCTATCGCCTTCCGCCGGTCGTAGAAGCCTGACGCCGAGGCTTCACGAACGCGACTGAGGCGCTAGGTTGCGGGCGTTCAACAGGAGTCGCCCGATGAAGACCCGCGCCGCCGTCGCGTTCGAAGCCAAAAAGCCGCTGGAGATCGTCGAGGTCGACCTGGAAGGTCCCCGCGCCGGCGAGGTGCTGGTCGAGATCAAGGCGACCGGCATCTGCCACACCGATGCCTACACGCTCGACGGTCTCGACAGCGAGGGCATCTTCCCCTCGATCCTGGGCCACGAAGGCGCGGGCGTGGTGCTGGAAGTGGGCGCGGGCGTGACCAGCGTGGTCCCCGGCGATCACGTGATCCCGCTCTACACGCCCGAATGCCGGCAGTGCAAAAGCTGCCTCAGCCGCAAGACCAACCTCTGCACGGCCATCCGCGCCACCCAGGGCAAGGGCCAGATGCCGGACGGCACCAGCCGCTTCTCCTACAAGGGCCAGCAGATCGCCCACTACATGGGCTGCTCGACCTTCGCCAACCACACGGTGCTGCCCGAGATCGCGCTGGCGAAGATCCGCAAGGACGCCCCGTTCGACAAGGCCTGCTACATCGGCTGCGGCGTGACCACAGGCGTCGGGGCGGTGACCAACACCGCCAAGGTCGAGCCGGGCGCCAACTGCATCGTCTTCGGCCTCGGCGGCATCGGGCTGAACGTCATCCAGGGCCTGAAGATGGTCGGGGCCGACATGATCGTCGGCGTCGATCTGAACCCGGCCAAGG
>CAZISF010000240.1:0-3546 GCA_964541915.1 uncultured Caulobacter sp. | reverse complement strand
CCGCCCCCCCCCCCCCCCCCCCGCGGGGCCCCCCCCCCCCGGCGCGCCCCGCGGGGAGGATAGAACCGCTACGCCTTCACCACGCCCCGGCGGATCTGGTCGAGCTCGATCGACTCGAACAGGGCCTTGAAGTTGCCCTCGCCGAAGCCCTCGTTGCCCTTGCGCTGGATGATCTCGAAGAAGATCGGGCCGACCTGGTTCTCGGTGAAGATCTGCAGCAGCAGGCCCTGGCCTTCGGTCGGGGCGCCGTCGAGCAGGATGTGGCTCGCCTTCAGGCGGGCCGTGTCCTCACCGTGGTTCAGCACCCGGCCGTCGAGCAGCTCGTAGTAGCTGTCCGGGGTCACCTGGAACTTCACGCCGCGCGCGCGTAACGTTTCGACCGTGGCGAAGATGTCGTCCGTGCCGAAGGCCAGGTGCTGGATGCCCTCGCCCTTGTAGTCGCGCAGGAACTCCTCGATCTGGCTCTGCTCGTCCTGGCTCTCGTTGAGCGGGATGCGGATCTTGCCGTCGGGGCTGGTCATGGCCTTGGAGAACAGGCCGGTGACCTTGCCCTCGATGTCGAAGTAGCGGATCTCGCGGAAATTGAAGACCTGCTCGTAGAAGGCCGCCCACTTGGCCATGCCGCCGCGGAAGACGTTGTGGGTCAGGTGGTCGAGATAGGTCAGGCCGACGCTGTTGGCTTCCTCGACGGCCGCCGCGCCTTCGATCGGCAAGAAGTCGACATCGTAGATCTCCTGCGCGCCGTAGCGGTCGACCAGATAGAGGTTGGTGCCGCCGATGCCTTCGATGGCCGGGATGTTCAGCTCCATCGGACCGACCAGACCCTGGACCGGCCTGGCGCCGCGCTCGACGGCCATCTTCAGGGCCTGGGCGGCGTCACGCACACGGAAAGCCATGGCGTTCGCCGACGGGCCGTGAACCTCGCGGAACTCGGCCGGCTGGCCCTCGGGCTCCATGTTGAGGATGAAGTTGATGTCGCCCTGGCGGAAGCGCAGCACGTTCTTGGAGCGGTGCTTCGACACGGCCGTAAAGCCCATCGACTCGAACAGCGCCTTGAGCTTCTCCGGCTCGGGCGAGGTGAACTCGACGAACTCGAAGCCGTCGGTGCCGAGCGGGTTGTCGAACAGGTCGGCCTTGGGTTGGGCGTTCATCGTCAGATCTCCTTCGCGTTCGGGCGCGTTAGTAACAGATGAAACTAAAGTCGGGTAGCCGCCTCGAAGCCGATCCAGGGATGACGGGTCTCGTCGTAGACCGTCCGGACCGGCATCGGGAAAGTCGGGTCGGCGAAGGCCCCGACGGAGACGCAGATGATTTCCGGCCAGGCGTCAGGCAGCCAGTACACCATCCCGCCGCACGTCGCGCAGAAGTGCATCGCGCTCGTGTTTCCGCTCTCCGCGACGCGATGGTACGCGCTCGATGCGCCTCCCACCTCGACCGCTTCGCGCGGGTAGACGGCGACGAGCCCGAAGGCGGACCCGGTCCGTTTCTGGCAGGTCAGACAGCTGCACATGGAGACCACGTTTGGCTCCCCCGTGCAGGTCGCCGTGAGGCCGCCGCACTGGCAGCTCGCCGTCCGTGTCGCCATCGAGACATCCTTTTACATTCAGGCGCGAGACAAGGTGGTCCGTCCCTGATAGCACAGGCGGATGCTGCGCCGACTTTACGACTGGGTGATGGGGCTCGCCGCCTCGCGTCACGCCCCCGCCACGCTGTTCGCGGTTTCCTTCGCCGAGAGCTCGTTCTTCCCCATTCCCCCGGACGTGATGCTGGCGCCGATGGTGCTGGCGAGGCCGGAAAAGGCCTGGCGCTATGCGGCGCTGTGCACCCTGGCGTCGGTGCTGGGCGGCTGCCTGGGCTACGCTATCGGCTACTTCCTGCAGGACGCGGCGCTCTGGCTGATGAAACTGTCCGGGCACGAAGGCGGCCTGGCGCAGTTCCAGTGCTGGTACGGCAAGTACGGAGTCTGGGTGATCCTGATCAAGGGCCTGACGCCGATCCCTTACAAACTGGTGACCATCGCCTCGGGCCTCGCCCAGTTCGCCTTCCCCGTATTCCTGGCCGCCTCCGTCGTGACGCGGGGCGCGCGGTTCTTCCTCGTCGCCGGCGTGGTCAAGAAATTCGGGCCGGCCATGCTGCCGATCATCGAACGCCGGCTTGCGCTGATCGCCGGCCTTGCGATCGCCCTGATCGTGATAGGTCTTGTCGCCAGCCACTTCCTCGGAAACGGAACGAGCGCCTGCTGAGATGCCTCCCGCCCTCAAAGCCCTGATCAATCGCATTCTCGAAAACTGGCCGCTGGTCGCCGCGCTGTCGTCAGCGCTGATGCTGGCCATCGCCCACGCCTTCGAGACGTTTGGTCATCTGGCGCCCTGCACGCTGTGTCTGAAGGCGCGTGAGGTCTACTGGGTCGCCCTGACTGTCGGCCTGATCACCGTCGCGGGGCAGATGCAGCTGAAAGACGACCGGATCCGCAGGCTGGGCAGTCTGCTGCTAGCGGCTGTCTTCCTCGTCGGTGTGGGAGTCGCCGTCTATCACGCCGGCGCCGAGTGGAAGTTCTGGCCGGGACCCAAGACCTGCGCCTCGGGCGCCATTCCGCACCTGACCAGCCTCGACTCCGTCATGAAGGGCGGCTCGATCAAGGCTCCCGCCTGTGATAAGGCGGCCTGGGTGTTCCTGGGGCTGTCGATGGCCGGCTGGAACGCGCTCGTTTCCCTCAAGCTGCTTGTCTACAGCCTGCTCGCCGTGAGGCTGCGTCGTGTCTGATCGCCCCGTCCCTGCCCGTCCCGGCCGTGGCGCCAGCCGCCAGCGTCTGGCCGAGATCCTGCGCGTCGACCACGCCGGCGAACTGGGCGCCGTGCACATCTACCGCGGCCAGCAGGCCGTACTGGGCAAGGCGCGTGGCCATGAGCGGGTCGCCGGCCAACTGGCCGAGATGGAGGGGCACGAGGCCGTGCACCTGGCCCGCTTCGACGCCCTGCTGAACCAGCACAAGGTGCGTCCGACCCTGATGGCGCCACTGTGGCGCGCGGCGGGCTTCGCGCTCGGCGCCGGCACCGCCTTGATGGGCGACAAGGCCGCCCATGCCTGCACCGAGGCGGTCGAGACGGTCATCGAAGGTCACTACGCCGGCCAGATCGCCGAGCTTGCCGGACGCGATCCGGACCTGGCGGCCGAACTGTCGAAATTCCGCGACGAGGAACTGTCGCATCGGGACATCGCCCGCGACGAGGGCGCGCGCGAGGCGCCCGGCTATCCGGTGCTGGCGGCGCTGATCCGCTTTGGCTGCAAGGCCGCGATCCGGATCAGCGAAAAGGTCTAGGAACTCCGGAGCGGCTCGCGGGTTGGACTCGCATGCCCGATCCTGGAACACCGACCGACCCCGATCCCGCGCCGCCCTATTCGCCGCCGCAGCCGGACAACGACCCCGGTCTGCCCGGCGAGCCGGACCCGGCGCCCGCCTATGATCCGCCCGAGCCTGATACTGTGATGTAGATGCTCCCCATCGGGGGAGCTGTCGGCGCGCAGCGACGACTGAGCAACCATGTT
>CAZISF010000239.1:0-3572 GCA_964541915.1 uncultured Caulobacter sp. | reverse complement strand
GAGGGTAACAATTCGAAACAGGGTTTGCTTTGTCGCGGTGCAGCATAGTCCTTAAATGGCACGTGGGGCGTTGAGCGGTCGAATTCGGCCCTCGGCATTTAGTCAAAGGGTCTCCTGTGTCCGTGTCGGCGTATTATCAGCACACCGTGGCCGGCCCCGTGATCTTCGCGGGCGTGGGTGTTCACACCGGCGCCCACGTGCGCGTCGTGGTTCGTCCGGCCGCCGCCAACGCGGGCATCACCTTTGTCCGCACCGACATCAAGGATCGCGACAACGCGATCCGGGTTTCCGCCGAAGCTGTCGGCCAGACCCGTCTGGGCACCGTGATCAACAACGCGGCCGGCGCCAGCGTTTCGACCATTGAACATCTGATGGCCGCCATGTCCGCCCTGGCGATCGACAACGCCGTGGTCGAGCTGGACGGTCCGGAAGTGCCTATCCTTGACGGGTCGGCCGAAGTGTTCGTGCAGGTGCTGGACCGGGCCGGTCGGCGCCGCCAGGAAGCCGCGCGCCACTTCATCGAGGTGCTGGAGCCGATCGAGGTTGTCGATGGCGACAAGACCGCGGCCCTGCTGCCCTGCGACACCTTTGAGATGGCCTTCGAAATCCAGTTCGACTCGGCGCCGATCGGCCGCCAGCGCGTCGATCTGGAAATCACCGAGCAGTCGTTCCGCGAGGAACTGGCCGATTGCCGCACCTTCGGGTTCCTGAAGGACGTCGAAGCCCTGCGCGCGGCCGGTCTGGCCCGCGGCGCCTCGATGGAGAACGCGGTGGTCCTGGACGGCGACCGTGTGCTCAATCCGGAAGGCCTCCGCCGCCCGGACGAATTCGTTCGCCACAAGGCCCTGGACGCGGTTGGCGACCTCTATGTTCTCGGCGCGCCGCTGATGGCCCGCTTCGAAGGCCTGTACGCCGGCCATGGTCTGAACAACCAGCTGGTGCGCGCGTTGATGGCCAATCCGCAGGCCTGGCGCATGCGGACGCTCGCGCCCGCGCTCGCCCAGGTCGGTTAACCGACGTCCGCCGCATTTGCGCCCGCCTTTGTGTGGTGTAGAAGCCGTGAGCTGCGCCCGGGGGCGCGCGAACTGGTTCGAGGTGAGGGTAAGTGCTTCCTAGATCGACTGGCCGGGCGGCCCTTCTTATCCTCGCCATCACCGTTTCACTGGTCGCATCCGGCTGCGCCCGCGAGAAGCCGAAGCCGCGTCTGGCTTACGAGGAGCGGCCGGTGGAGCTGCTCTACTCGACAGGCGCATACAAGCTCGACCAGCACCGCTGGGGCGAGGCGGTGTCCTACTTCCAGGAAGTGGAGCGCCAGCACCCCTATTCGGAATGGTCGCGCCGCGCGATTCTGATGACCGCCTTCGCCCACTACCAGGGCAACCAGTATGCGGACGCGATCAGTGACACCGAACGGTTCGTCCAGCTCTACCCGGGCAATCCGTCGGTGGTTTACGCCTACTATCTCAAGGCCATCTGCTATTTCGAACAGATCGTCGACGTGGGCCGGGACCAGGCCGCGACCGAGCAGGCGCTCGCCGCGCTGCAGGAGGTCATCCAGCGCTATCCCAACAGCGAATACGCCTCCGACGCCCGCCTGAAGATCGACATGGTCAAGGACCAGCTGGCCGGCAAGGAAATGGCCATCGGCCGCTACTATCTGCGCCAGGGTCAGACCATCGCTGCGATCGGCCGGTTCCGCGCCGTCATCGACCGTTACCAGACCACGACCCACACCCCGGAAGCCCTCTACCGCCTGGTCGAGTGCTATCTGACGGTCGGCCTGATCCAGGAAGCGACCAACAACGGCGCCGTCCTTGGCGCCAACTATCCGGGCGATGGCTGGTATTCCGATGCCTACAAGCTGCTGACCGACCGTGGTCTTCAGCCGGCCGTGGAACCCAAGACGCCCGGCGCCAAGCGCAGCTATCTTGATCGTCTGCTGAACCGCGGGACGGCCCTGCCGCCTCCCGGCGAGCGGGCGCCGACCCCGACGTTCCAGCCTCTGCCGGCGTCGGCCCAGCCGGGAGCCCCGGTCCCGACGCACGCCCCGAAGAAAAAGGGCATTTTCGGTCGCCTCTTGGGGCACTGACTTTCGCAAAATCAGGCTAGACTGCGGTCATGCTGATCGGGCTGGCCATTCGCGACGTCGTGCTGATCGAGGCGCTTGATCTCGCCATCGGTCCCGGCCTGACCGCGCTCACGGGCGAGACCGGCGCCGGCAAGTCGATCATTCTCGACGCCCTGGGCTTGGCGACCGGCGCCCGCGCCGACGCCGGCCTCGTGCGCCGCGGCGCGCAGCAGGCCACCGCCACCGCCATCTTCTCCCCGCCGGCCGATCACGCCGTCTGGGCCCTCCTCGACGAGAAGGGCCTGAACTATGAGCGCGATGAGGACCTGGTCCTGCGCCGCCAGCTGTCGGCCGATGGCCGCAGCCGCGCGTTCGTCAACGACCAGGCCACCGGCGTCGCCGCGCTGAAGGAGCTGGGCGCCCTGTTGCTCGAGGTGCACGGTCAGCACGAGACCGTCGGCCTGCTCGATCCCCGCACCCATCGTGCGCTGCTGGACGCCTTCGGCGGCGTGTCTCTCGGCGCGGTCGCCTCGGCCTGGAGCGGCTGGCGCGCGGCGCGCGAGCGGGCGGGCGCGCTCCGGGAGCAGGCCGCCAACGCCGAAGCCGAGATCGAGGAACTGACCCTGCGCCTGGGCGAGCTGGACCGGCTCGATCCGCGTGAGGGCGAGGAAACGGCTCTGGCCGAGGAGCGCGCCCTGCTGGGCGCCGCGGAGAAGGCCCTGGGTGACGTCGACGCCGCCCGTGACGCCTTGGGCGGGGAAGGCACCGCCAACCGCCTGTCGCAGGCCTTCCGGGCGCTGGAACGGGCCCGTGAGCGCGCCATCCAGGCCGGGGCGTCCGCCGACGGGCCGGCCGTTCAGCGCCTGACCGCCGCCGCAGAGGCCGTCGACCGCGCGGTCAGCGAGGTCCGCGAGGCCGAGGCCGCCATCGATCACGCCGCCCAGGCCTTCGACCTCGATCCCAAGCGGCTCGAGGAGGCCGAGGAGCGGCTGTTCGCCCTGCGCGCCATGGCCCGCAAGCTGTCGATTCCGGTCGAGTCCCTGCCGGCCGTGCGCGCCGACTTCGCAGCCAGACTTCGCGCCGTGGAGACCTCCGGCGAAGCCCTGAAACTGGCCGAGGCCGCCGAAGCCGCCGCCCGCGCCGCCTACACCGCCGCCGCAGCGACCCTGTCGGCCGAGCGCCGCGCCGCCGGCGAGCGGCTGGCCCGTGCCGTTGAAGGCGAGCTGGCCCCGCTCAAGCTGGAAAAGGCCCGCTTCCGCGCCGCCGTGGAGCCGCTGGTCGAAGACCGCGCCGGGCCGTCGGGCATGGACCGGGTGGCTTTCGAGATCTGCACCAACCCCGGCGCGCCGTTCGGCCCGCTGGAAGCCATCGCTTCGGGCGGCGAACTGGCCCGCTTCGCCCTGGCGCTGAAGGCCGCGCTGGCCGGTCGTGTCGAGGGCGCCCAGCCGCTGATGATCTTCGACGAGGTCGACCAGGGCGTCGGCGGCGCCGTGGCCGAGGCCGT
>CAZISF010000238.1:0-3611 GCA_964541915.1 uncultured Caulobacter sp. | reverse complement strand
GACTTCACGGTCGGCGTGGACCTCATCGACGCCTCTGTCTATGGCGCGGTGGCGTCCATTTCCGACCAGTTCTCAGGCGCGTTGCTGACCTTTGCGGGCGGCGAGACGATGCTGCTGAGCGGGGTTTCGGCCAGTTCACTCTCGACCGCGAACTTTCTTGGATTGGTCGGGCCGCTCCCGCCGTCATCTATTCCCGCCGGCTTCCCGGGTTCGACAGAGGTCGCGGGCAAAACCGATGGTCTTGGGGCTGTCGCCGGGCCATCCGCGGGTCCGGCCAACGCCCCGGCCCCGGGACAGCCGGCAGCGGAAAGCCAGCCGCCCTCCGGCTGGCAGGATGATCGGTCACATCTCTTAAACTTTGCTGTTCGGGAGCCGCTTACGGACACCCTGCACGGACCGTTTGACTGGATCGTCTAACGTCGTCGGACCGCGAAGGCGGAGCTGTCAGTCCATAGTGCTCCCGCCTCCGCGAAGGGCTTTGCCGCTCTTCTGGGAACGGCCGTGAGAGCGGCTTTCAGGCGGTGGCGCCGGTTCGCGAGTCGTCGCCCGACCGGGGGCGACTCCGCGACAGACTCAATCCCTGAGCTGCAAGGGAGAGATTCGGCCGCCGCCTCACATTGTGTTTCGCCCTTCAGGAGATCAGCGGTTGCAAGCGTCCCCGGCAACGATATCGTTGTCGGGCGGGGGTGTGCGTGATGTTTAAATGGGTGTTGGTCGGGCTGGCCCTGATGTGGGCGGCGCCGGCGGTGGCGAGCGATACGCTGGTCTATGGCAGGCCGGCGGCTTGGGTCAAACCGCAGCCCTACGCGCCGAGTTCGGGGGGCGAGGCGAGCGACGCCGCCCGCCTTGCCCTGCAGGACTATCAAGTCCGCATCGGCGCGGCGGGCACGGAGACCTTCCTGCATACGGTTGTCGAACTGCGCACGACGCAGGCGCTGGCGCTCGCCAATCTGGCGCTGGGCTGGGACCCGGCGACCGATGAGCTGACCATCCATCAGGTGCTGCTGCACCGGGGCGAAACGGTGATCGACGTGCTCGGGCGCGGCGATGTCTTCACCATTCTACGGCGGGAATCGCGTCTGGAAGCGGCGATGCTCGATGGCCGTCTGACCGCGACCCTGCAGGTCGAGGGCGTGCAGGTCGGCGACTATCTGGAGGTCGCCTACACAACGCGTCACAAGGATCCTGTCCTGCAGGGTCGGTCCGAGGCGATGGTCGGCCTGAATCGCGGCCGGGTCGGCCATCTCTATCTGCGCCAGACCTGGTCGGACGATCGTCCGGTGCGGTGGGTCGGGACAGGTCAACTGGCGACACCGAAGGTGACGCGCACAGGCCAGGAGACCGAGCTGCTCGTCGACCTGAAGGATGTCAAAACCCCCGACGCGCCGCCGGCCTCCGCGCCGCCGCGTTTCAACAGTGCAGGCCGGCTGAGTGCGACCGAGTTCAAGGACTGGGGCGACATCGCCACCGTCATGGCGCCGATGTATGACCGGGCAGGTCAGCTGGCGCCGGATTCGCCGCTTCGGGCCGAGGTCGCGAAGATCGCCGCCGCGTCGAGCGATCCACGCAAGCGGGCGACCGCCGCACTGCGACTGGTCGAAGAACAGGTACGCTACCTGTATCTCGGGATGAATCTCGGCGGCTATACCCCCGCCGCCGCGGACGCCACCTGGACGCGTCGCTTCGGCGACTGCAAGGGCAAGAGCGTCCTGCTGGCGGCCTTGCTGCGCGAGCTGGGTATCGAGGCCGATGTGGTGTTCGTCAGCACGGTCATCGGTGACGGGCTGGACGCCCAGCTGCCGTTGATCGAGGCATTCGACCACGCCATCGTGCGGGCCCGGATCGATGGCAAGACCTACTGGCTGGACGGGACGCGCCAGGGTGATCGCAATATCGACAGTCTCGTGCCGCCGGCCTACCGCTGGGCCCTGCCGATCCGGGCCGGCGCGATGCTGGAGCCGATCCTGGTCCCGCCGCTGGAGCGGCCGCTCGTGGAGTCGCTGGTCCAGATCGATGCGACCGCCGGGCTGGACGCGCCGGCGCCGATCAAGGGCGAGATCATCATGCGTGGCGATCTCAGCCTGGTGATGGCCTTCGGCCTGAAGTCGCTCTCGGCTGACAAACTGGACGAGGCGCTGAAGGGGCTCTGGTCGGATCTACCCTGGAATGTAACGCCGGTGACGGTGGGCTGGAGCGTCGACGAGGCGACGGGCGATGTCCGCCTCACGATGGAGGGCGCCGCCGATCTCGACTGGTCCCCGGAGCGCGGCGCGAGGCCGAGACGCTGGCAGATGTCGGAACTGACCGTCGGCTGGCGGCCTGACATGAAACGCGAGCCCGGACCTGACGCTGAGGCTCCCTATGCCACCGAGTCGCCGAAGTTCGACCTGGATCGCATGGTCGTGACGCTGCCGCGGGGCGGGGTCGGCTTTCGGTTCACCGGTGGCGACGTCAACCAGACCGTGGCCGGCTTCGAGCTGAAACGGACCATGACCCTGAAGGACGGCGTCTTCACCGGCATGTCGAGCCAACGGGCCCTGGTTTCGGAGATTCCCTTCGCGGACAAGGCGGCGGCGGAGACCGGGCTCACCGCTCTGAGCGGGAGCGTCTACATGGAGGCCCCGCGCGGCTACAAACGCACGCCCGCGGAGCTGGAGATCGAGGCGGCCCGCACGGGCACGACCTTCTTCGAATACGCCAACCGCGCCGACGCGCTGTTCGAGCTCGGCCGGGTCGACAAGGCCATCGCTACGCTCGATGCCGGCGTCGCCCGGGACAAGGACCTGGCGGGCGCCTACAACGTGAGATGCTGGCTTCTGGGGCGCGCCAATCGCGATCTTCCCAAGGGGTTGGCGGATTGTGAAAAAGCCCTGTCGCTCAGGCCTGACACGCCCAGCTATCTCGACAGCCGCGCCTTGATCTATTTCCGGATGGGCCAGTTCGACCGCGCGATCAGCGACTATGACGCCGCCCTCGAGCGGTCGCCGGAGCTGTCGGCGTCGCTGTTCATGCGGGGCGTGACCAAGCGGCGACTGGGCCGAACCGAGGAGGGCGACGACGATATCGCCACGGCCATCGCTATTGAGCCCGAGGTTGCCGAAACCTTCGCGAAATTCGGCGTCACCCCCTAGGGCGCGCGACAGTCGGCGCAACTTGGGTTGAGGTGGTTGGGGCTGTCGGCAGGGCACGGTCTGGAGTTCCGCTCCCGCACGCCAACAACGGCCGGGGCAGCCACCGCCCCTTAAGGCCAGCTTTGCTTCCATCGGGAAAATCAGGGCGGTGGCGGTGGCTGTGGGCGCGAACTCCTCTTTGCGTTCAAACGGCATGTCAGAGCGCGGTCCTGACCTGGGTCATCCCGACGCCTTTGGAGTGGGCAACGAAGAAATCAGCTCCGGGCCTGCGCGGCGCCTACAACCGATTCAGCGCCGCCTGCAGCTTTCCACCGACAACGGCGGCCTGCGTTTTCAGCGCTGGATTGTCGATTGACTGCATCGAGGCGGCGGGATCGATGGCGGCGACCTCGACAAGACCGTCGTCGGCTTCCTGGAGGATGACGTTGCAGGGGAGCATCAGGCCGACCTTGTCCTCCAGCAACAGCGCCTCATGGGCCA
>CAZISF010000237.1:0-3613 GCA_964541915.1 uncultured Caulobacter sp. | reverse complement strand
GGCACCCGCGCCGGCCGTTTGGTCACGGCGTCGACCAGCACCCATTCGGAATGGGTCTGGGCGCACATCTCGCCGTCGGGACCGTCGATGCGCACGAAGCGGTCGAAGCGCGGACCCCGCCGCTCGCCGACCCAGGTGCGGCCTGTGGCGTGCTCGCCGGGCATCAGCGGGCGGCGGTAGTCGATCTCGTGACGCAGCACGATCCAGGCCCAGCGGGCGGCCTCCTCGGCCGGCGCGCGCGAGCGCCAGTGGGCGATGGCGATGTCCTGTACCCAGCCGAGGTAAACTACGTTGTTCACGTGGCCGTTCTCGTCGATGTCCGACGGCTTCGGCGTGAAGGGCAGGGTGAAGACCTGCCGATCCGATGGCGGTTCGAGCAGTTTCATCGAATCGCGCGATCAGCGGATCAGGACAGCAGGCCCTGGGCTTCCAGCAGCGTCTTCAGCTCGCCGTCCTGGAACATCTCGCGGACGATATCGCAGCCGCCGACGAACTCGCCCTTCACATAGACCTGCGGGATGGTGGGCCAGTCGCTGTAGAGCTTGATGCCGTCGCGCAGGACGTCGCTCTGCAGTACGTCGACGCCGACGAACTCGACCCCCAGATGGTCGAGGATCTGTACGACCTGGGCCGAGAAGCCGCAGCGCGGCTGTTCCGGCTCGCCCTTCATGAACACCACGACGGGATGTTCGGCCACGGTGCGGGCGATGAAATCGTGGGCGGGGTTGGCGACAGCGGCGTCGGTCACGGCAGGGGCCTTTGGGCTTGAAACGTCAGCCTATCAGCTAGGCGCCCGGCCGGTTGCGGTCAAGCCCGGGCGGTCCTGCGACTGGCATCTTGGGAGAACCGCGCCATCTCGATCTGTGCGGCGACTCCGGTCGGCAGGTCCCGGTCCGGCACCTCGGCCAGCCGCGCCAGGCGATCGATGCGGTCAATTTCAAATCGCACGGTCGTCACCGCGGGCTCCGTGAGCACATAGGCCAGGCAGATTTCCTCGGCCGTCCAGCCGGGCGTGCTTTCGAGGAACTGATAGCCGCCGACGCCGGCCAATGGCTCCCTGCGTCGGCCCAGCACCGGTTTCTTGAACAATACCGGCTTGGGCTGCATCGACTCCGGCCAGACATTGCGCGCGATGACAGCCAGGCCGCGTTCGGCGGCCGCCTTCAGGCGGTTGCGTTCGCGCCAGCCGGAAACCGGGCTGTAGCAGGTGGTCAGACAGTCGAAGGCGCCGCGCGAGATCAGCTGATCGGTTTCCTCGTCGTCGCTGGTCAGGCCGTAGGAGCGCACCCAGCGCATCAGCCTGATCCGCTCCAGCACGTCCGCGGTAGGCGGGGCGACGTCGAAGTTGATCAGGTCGAGATACTCCAGACCGGTCCGCGCCAGCAGCGCCTCGATGGTCTGTCCGGGCTCCAGCGGCAGCGCCCACGGGCGCCAGGCAATGAACAGCAGATCCCGCTCGATCTCGGCGAACGCGCCCGTGACGGCCTCGATCAGGATCGGAGAGTCGCCAGCGATCTCGAAGCCGTTGACGCCGAGATCCATGGCGGCGGCGATCAGGTTGCGCCAGTCGCGAACGGAATGCCGCACCGACCCGTCCAGCAGCAGGGACACCGCTGACACGACATGGCCGGACTTTCCGTAGGGCCGGTAGCGCATGGGTCAGTCCGCCGGGGGGGCTGTTTCGAGAGCGAGCGCGTGCAGGGCCCCGCCCAGCACGTCGGCCAGGGCCTTGTTGACCAGCTGGTGCTGGCGTACCCGGGGCAGACCCTTGAAGGCGGCCGAGACGATGCGCGCCTTGTAGTGGTCGCCGTCACCGGCCAGGTCGGTGATCACGATCTCGGCGTCCGGGAAAGCCGTCCGCAGGCGGGATTCAAGGTCGACGGCGGTCATCGGCACGGGGGCGGTCTCCGGAAGCAGCCCTCTTCATGCGCCACAATGCTTAACATCCGCTGGATGGCCCGGAACGGGGGCTGGGCGAATTGACGTGCGGGCGTACGGGATCGGCGCCATGCTCACGCGTCCGTGATCGGAGAGCGCCATGAGAGTCCTGGTGGGTCTGTGTCTGGTGCTGCTGCTGGGCGCCTGCAATCGTGTTCAGACAGACCACCCGCTGTTTTCACCGGAAGACACACAGGGCGCGCCTCACCTCAGGAACGGGCTGTGGGTGGTGGATGACAGCCTGGGGGTCGTCGAGGACGACAAGCCCTGCCGGTTCGACGCCCGCAAGCCAGTGACCCGCTGGCCGGACTGCGCGGACTGGATGCTGGTCAGGGACGGCCAGTTGCTGGGCTACAGCCGGGACAAGGACGGGCCGGGCAAATGGGAGACTATCCCTTTCATTCTGGCCCGGGGTGCAACGCCGGTGCTTCAGCTCGGGCTGACCGACGACGACGGCGTGGCCACTTACAGCTACTTCGGACTGCAACCGACCGGGAGCAGCGAGGGCGGCGTGACCGCCTTCCGCAGCTGGCCGGTCCTGTGCGGTCCGCCGCCGCCACCGGCGAAGACGGGCGACAAGCCCAGGTTCGTGACCCTTGAGCCGCTCCCCGGGATGACCGTGGTCGAAGACAATTGTACGGCGGACTCTACGGCGGCGGTCACCGCCGCCGCCGGCGCCAGCCGCGCCTGGACCGACGACGCTGTCGGTGGCGCCCGCTGGATCCGCGACACCTATCCCTAGGTCTCAGTCCTCGATCGCCGAATAGACCAGGCTCTTCAGCTGGCCGCGGAAGTTGAACGTCGCCGACGGCATCAGCTGGGTCATGAAGACCACCGAGAGGTCCTCTTCCTGGTCGGCCCAGAAGATGGTCGAGGCCGCGCCGCCCCAGTAGAAATCGCCGCTGGAGAGGCCGCCGGTGGCCGTCTGGTCGATGGTCATGGCGAAGCCCAGGCCAAAGCCGACGCCGGCGTTGGAGGTCTCCGAAAAGCCGCCTATGGCCATCTGGGTCAGGTCCTGATTGTCCTTCAGGTGGTTGTGAACCATCAGATCGAGCGTGCGTGTGCCGATTACCCGGACGCCGTCGAGCGATCCGCCGGCCCGCAGCATCTCGGCGAACCGGACATAGTCGGCCATTGTGCCGACGAGGCCGCCGCCGCCCGACTTGAACACCGGATCCTTGAGATAGGGGCTCTTCGTCGGGTCATCCGACAGGCGCAGGCTCTTGTCGGGCATGCGCATGTAGTTGGCGGCGAAGCGGTCGGCCTTGTCCGCCGACACATGGAAGGCCGTATCGACCATGCCCAGCGGTTCGAAGATCGCCTGTTTGAGGTAGTCCTCCAGCGGCATGCCGCTGACCCGTTCGACGAGAGCGCCGCAGACGTCGGTGGCCAGGCTGTACTGCCAGCGCTGGCCGGGCTGGTAGCGCAGGGGCACGCGGCCGAGCTTCTCCAGGAACTGGTCGACGGTCTCGCCGTCGCCGCGCCGCACGCCGATGGCGTCATAGGCCTTGTCCACCGGATGCTCGATCGGGAGCCCGGAGAGGTGGGCCAGCATCGAGCCATAGGTCAGGCCGGCGGTGTGGCTGAGCACATCGCGGAAGCTGACCGGCCGGGCCGGCGCCTCGGTGACCATGCCGTCGCCTTCGCCGGACACCCAGACGCGGTGGTTCTTCCA
>CAZISF010000236.1:0-3625 GCA_964541915.1 uncultured Caulobacter sp. | reverse complement strand
GCTCCACCGTCGAGGGCCTTCTCGCCGCCGCTGACGCCGCGATGGGCGATCAGGAGGCCGAACTCGACGCCGCCACCACCCCGCCGACCCCACCAATCGAAGGAGCGCAATGATGCTCAGAACGTCTTTCGCCTTCGACGTGAAGGAAATGCCCGACGAGTCCGGGACCTTCGCCGGATATGGCGCAGTTTTCGGGAACGTGGACCTCGGCCGCGACATCATCCTGAAGGGCGCGTTCACGGAAACGCTGTCGAAGTGGCGGGCCAAGGGCAAGCTCCCCAAGATGCTCTGGCACCACAACATGCGCCAACCCATCGGCGTCTGGACGGAGATGAAGGAGGACGATTACGGCCTCTTCGTCCGCGGGCGCTTCACCAAGGGCGTCCAGGCCGCTGAGGAAGTCCACCTCCTGCTGAAGGACCAGGCCATCGACGGCTTGTCGATCGGATATGACGCCATCGACCCTGAGTACGACCGCGACATGAACGTCCGCAAGCTGGTCAAGGTCGATCTCTGGGAGTGCAGCCTGGTCACGCTGGGCATGAACCAAGAGGCCGTCGTCACCAACGTCAAGACCGCCGGCGAGATCAAAACCGTCCGCGAGTTCGAGGAGGCCCTGCGCGAGCAGCTTGGCTACTCCCACGCCGCTGCGCGCGGAATCGCCGCCAATGGCTTCAAGGCCGCGGACAACGATGATGGCCTCGATAACCTGCTGCGCGCCATCCGCGAGGCCAAGGGCCAGACGCGCAGCTAGACCCATTTCCTGCGCCTCGGGATGAGGCGCAACGAAGACCGCCCCTAGGGCGGAGAGACCAGTCGGACCCTCGGGATGAGGACGGCGAACCGCAGATCCAGTTGGCCGCCGGCCTTCGGATCGAACCCCCCTCATCCAGATCAAGGAATACCGACAATGGCTCGTGAAAACGAAGCCGTGCTGGAGGAAATCCAGCGCGAAGTGAAGGGCTTTGGCGACAACGTCAAAAGCCTGGAAACCTCTCTGAAGCGTGACCTCGAAGCCGTCCGCCAGATTGCCGAGGCCAAGGGCGCCGAAGGCCCGGAGATGAAGGCGCAGATCGACGCGCTGACCCTGTCCGTGACCGAAAAGCACGCCGCCATCGAGCTTTCGGTGAAGGCTGCTCAGGAGCAGGCCGACCGCATCGAGACCGCCTTCAAGCGCGCGCCCCTGGGCGGCGGCGACAAGGCGTCCGAGAGCGAGATCAAGGAGGCACTGGCGTTCTTCGAGGCCAAGGCCGCCGCCGCCGGCAACCTGAACTATGGGTCCCGCCCGACGACCGAGACCATCGACCGCGAGGGCTATGGTCTGTGGGCCAAGGAGTTCGGCAACTATCTGCGCTCCAACGACGAGCGCCGGGTCGACGCCAAGGCCTTGTCGGTCGGTTCCAACCCGGACGGCGGCTATCTGGTCCCCACGGCCCAGTCGGCGCGCATCACCCAGAAGATCTGGGAAAGCTCGCCCCTGCGCCAGCTCGCGACCATCGAGACCATCGGCACCGATAGCCTCGAAATCCCCTACGACCTCGACGAGGTCGGCACGGGCTGGGTCGGCGAAACCGAAACCCGCGCCACGACCGACACCCCCGAGGTCGGCGTCCAGAAGATCCCGGTCTTCGAGATGTACGCCAAGCCCAAGGCGACGCAGAAGTTCCTCGAAGACGCGTCGATCAACGTCGAGGCCTGGCTGGCCGGCAAGGTGGGGGACAAGTTCGCCCGCACCGAGGCGTCCGGCTTCATCTCTGGCACTGGCGTCAACCAGCCGCGCGGCATCCTCTCCTATGCGGCCGGCTCCGCGGGCGCCCGCAATACCATCGACCAGGTGGTTTCCGGGCACGCCACGCAGGTCACTGGCGACGTCATCGTCAAGATGCCGTTCGAGATCAAGGGCGCCTACCTCGCCAACGCGGCCTGGATGATGAAGCGGTCCACCGTCCAGGCGATCATGCTGCTGAAGGACGGCGACGGCCAGTACCTGTGGCGTCCCGGCCTGGTCGCCGGCGCTCCCTCGACCCTGGTGGGGTATTCCGTCTACCAGGCTGAGGATATGCCGGCCATCGCCGCGGGCACGCTCTCGGCCGCCTTCGGTGACTTCCGCCGCGGTTACACCGTGGTCGATCGCCTCGGCATCACCACCCTCCGCGACCCCTACAGCGCCAAGCCGTTTGTCGAGTTCTACTCGCGCAAGCGCGTGGGCGGGGCCGTCGTGGACTTCGAGGCCTTCAAGCTCGTCAAGATCGCCGCGTCCTAAGCGACGCCGCTGGTCAGGGCCGCGGCTTAGGTCGCGGCCCGCAACCCCACAAGGAATGCCGAAATGAACATGAACTTCCTGAAGGACGCGAAGATCATCCGCGTCGAGAACTCGGCCGTGGCGGGCACTTCCGCCCTGACGACCGATGTCGTGGACACTCGGGGCTTCGACAGCATCGCCTTCGTGGCTGTGCTCGGCGACGTCACCGCCACCTCGGTCCTGACCCTCACCGGCAAGACCAACACCGCCGACAGCGTGTCCTCGCCGACGCCGGTCGCCCTGACCGATACCGCGACCTTCACGGCCGGCGCGTCGGACGCCGACAACAAGATGATGATCCTGGACATCCAGAAGCCGCGCGCCCGCTACGTGTTCGCGGTCCTGACCCGGGCCGACGCCAACGCCGTGGTCGATGGCATCTTCGCCATCCTCTACAACGCCCAGGAGAAGCCGGTCACCGCTGATGTGACCGTCCTGATCTCGGCGTCGCTGAACGACCCCGCCGGGACCTAATCCGGCATCGACCCGCTGGGTGGCCGGGTAAGCCACCCACCCCATTCATCTGCGCCTTTAGTGGCTAGACGGCTCGCTCCGTCGCAACCAACGGAACCCACCCAATGACCTATCAACCGAAAGTCTACCGCGACACCGGCGGCAATCGCCAGGTCACCGCCTCCGGTGGCGAGCAGAAGGTCGAGAGCGGCGGCATCGTCACTCACGACGCGGGCTCGCTCGTCTATGAGCGCGGCACGCTCCTGAAGATCCAGGCCGCGCCCGCCGCCAAGACCGTCACCGCGGCCATCACCGCCGCCGAACTGATCTCCGGCCTGATCACCACGACCGGCGCCACCGGCCCCTCGGTTCACCAGCTCCCGACCGGCGAACTTCTCGAAGCGGCCCTCACGGGCATCGCGACCGGCGACAGTTTCGACTTCACGATCATCAATACCGGCACCGGCGCCAGCGACGACGCCACGATCACCGTCAACACCGGCGTCACCATCGTCGGCAGCCCCACGGTCGGAGCTATCACCGACGCAACCACGATCACCGGCTCCGGCCGCTTCCGGGCGCGTCGCTCGGCTGCCGATACCTTCGTGGTCTATCGCCTGAGCTAGGCCAAAGCGGGCGGGCTCTCGGGTCCGTCCATCCCCTGAACAAGGAGGGCCCCATGCCCTATGAAGCCCTCAAGACCTTCCCGTTCAGCCGCGATGGCGTGACCGTGGAAACGGCGCTCGCTGGCGACCGTCCCGACATCCCCGCGGCCCTGGTCCCTGGCCTGATCGCCGAGGGCTATATCGCTGAGACCAAGTCGCTCGGCGGGGCGCCCGAGAACAAGATGCTCGCCGCGGCGCCGGAGAA
>CAZISF010000235.1:0-3708 GCA_964541915.1 uncultured Caulobacter sp. | reverse complement strand
GGCACATGGCCGTCGATCTCGATATCCCAGCCCCAGTCCTCGCCTGACCCGGTCAGCGCGACTCGAAGCGGCACCGGCCTGCCGTCCACGCTCATCGGCAAGTCCATCGCGGCCCTTGGCGCGTTCATGCGGAAGCCCAGCAGGCCGGACGGCGCGCTGTCCCAGACGCCTCCGGCCTGGTCGGCGTACATGAAGGCTTCGAGCCGCTCGCTCACGGCGGCCAGGGTCGAAGCGTCGCTGAAGGTCCGCTCCGTGAGCCTGTCCAGATGACGCTCAATGAATCCCGTATCGACATCGCCGGCGACAAAGTCCGGGTGGCTCGCGCAGCGCGCCAGGAAGGCCGCGTTGGTTTTCACCGGCCAGACCTCGACGCCGGCGCAGGCTTCGGCCAGCGCCTCGGCGGCCCCGTCCCGGGTGTCGCCCCAGGCGATCAGCTTGGCGATCATCGGGTCGTAGAAGGGGGTCACCTCGCCCCCCTCCTCCACGGCGCTGTCGACGCGGATATCGTCCGGCAACCGGAAGTGGGTCAGCGGGCCCGTGCTCGGCAGGAAGCCGGTGGCCGGGTTCTCGGCGTAGAGGCGAGCCTCCATGGCCCAGCCCGTCATGGTGATCTGGTCCTGGGTCAGCGGCAGCGGCTCGCCGCTGGCGACGCGCAGTTGCCATTCAACCAGATCCTGGCCGGTGATCATCTCGGTGACGGGGTGCTCGACCTGCAGCCGGGTGTTCATCTCCATGAACCAGATGCGGTCGGCGCGCAGGCCTTCGCTGGCGTCGGCGATGAACTCGATGGTGCCGGCCCCCTCATAGTTCACGGCCTTGGCCGCCTTCACCGCGGCGTCGCAGACGGCGGCGCGGGTGGCCGCGTCCATCCCGGGGGCCGGCGCTTCCTCGATGACCTTCTGGTGGCGGCGCTGCAGCGAGCAGTCGCGCTCGAACAGGTGGACGACGTTGCCGTGGCTGTCGCCGAACACCTGCACCTCGATGTGCCGCGGCCGGGTGACGTATTTCTCGATCAACACCCGGTCATCGCCAAAGCTGGCGGCGGCCTCACGGCGGCAGCTGGCGAGAGCGGCCTGGAAGTCGGCGGCCGCGTCGACCTTGCGCATGCCCTTGCCGCCGCCGCCGGCCACGGCCTTGATCAGGACCGGATAGCCGATAGCCGCGGCTTCGGTCTCAAGGCGGCCTTCTGACTGGTCGTCCCCGAGGTAGCCGGGCGTGCAGGGCACCCCGGCGGCGATCATCAGGCTCTTGGCCGCGTCCTTCAGGCCCATGGCGTTGATCGCGGCCGGCGGCGGGCCGACCCAGATCAGACCCGCGTCCTTGACCGCCTGGGCGAAGGCCGCGTTCTCAGACAGGAAGCCGTAGCCGGGGTGGATGGCTTCAGCGCCGGTCTGTCTCGCGGCAGCGAGGATCTTCTCCGCCAACAGATAGCTGTCGCGGGCCGGGGCCGGGCCGATCAGGACCGCTTCGTCGGCTTCCAGCACGTGCGGCGCGTCGGCGTCAGCCTCGGAATAGACCGCCACCGTCCGCACGCCGAGCGAACGCGCCGTGCGGATGATGCGGCGGGCGATCTCGCCCCGATTGGCGATGAGAAGTGAGGTGATCATCCGTGGGCTCCAACGGCGTTCAGGCCCAGGAAAAACAGAATGAGCATGATGAGACCGCCGCCGAAAATGGACCCGAAGAACAGGAAGAACATGCGCGTCAGCGTGCCGAAGACGCCGGTCCCGTAAACGCCGCGCATGTGGACGAACAGATGCACGGGCGCGACGAAGTACAGCAGATTGCCCAGGCTGCCCGGCAGCAGATTGATCAGGAACGCCGTCGAAAGAAGCAGGCCCTGGAACGATAGCGAGTGCATCGAGAAGATCAGGTGATCGAACAGGTAGAACCGCCGCTGGAACACGAACAACAGACCCAGCAGCAGCGCCGCGATGGGCAGGGCCAGGACCGCCAGCCGGTGGCCCCAGGACTCGAGGGCGTGACCGAAGGCTTCGGGGTTCCGGACAGCCGCGTTGCCGCGTTGCTCGATCCAGCGCTCGAACGCGTTGCTCGCGCCCTTGCCCTCCTGTGACCCCATCTTTACGGCCGGAGGCGGGTTGGCCTCGAAGTTGAGCGACATGCCCGGGGCTGTGAGCGTGCGAGAGCCATCCCCGGCATCGACCACATGGGCCTTGTTGCTATCGCCAAGGCCTCCGGTGAGGAACACCAGCAGCACGACGACCAGGAACAGCCGGAACGGCGGAATCTGTGGCGCCCGGCGGCCGTCCAGAAAGGCGCGCGTCAGTTTCCCCGGACGGAGGATCAGGTCTGGCACCGTGGTCCAGAACCGGCCATCGAAATGGGTCAGCCCCTCGAACGCTTCGGCGACGAGATGGCCGATGGAGCGATGAAACTCCTCGCCCTTCTGGCCGCACTGGTGGCACCAGGGACCCTCCAGCGGGGTCTCGCAGTTGGGACAGGGCGTCCCCACCGGCAGGGCGTGCTTCGGCGTGCGGGAAAAGAACCCGCCGACCGAATCCGCCGCCGCCGCTTCAAGCTCCTGAGACACGCCCCCTCCCCGTGATGCCTAGAGCGCCCAGCCGGGCTTGCGCTTCTCGAGGAAGGCGGCCACGCCCTCCTGGCCCTCGTCGCTCAGACGCTGGTCGGCGATGAGTTTGGCGGTCAGCTCGAGCAGTTCGTCGTCGAACGGCACACCGGCGACGTCCTCGACCAGCGCCTTCGACTTCGCGACCGCGCCGGGCCCGCAGGCCATGATCTCGGTCGACAGCCGTTCCATGACGTTGTCCAGATCGGCCGCCGCGCCGACCAGTTCATCGACCAGACCGATCTTTTCGGCGAAGACCGCGTCGAACATGCGGCCGGTGGCGAACAGGCTCTTGGCCCGGCGCGGGCCGATGGCCGCGACAACGTGCGGGCTGATGGTCGCGGCGACCAGGCCCAGCTTGACCTCGGAGAAGGCGAACTTCGCGTCCTTGACCGCCACGGCGTAATCGCAGGCCGCGACCAGACCGGCGCCGCCGCCGAAGGCCGGGCCCTCGACCAGGGCGACCGTGAACTGCGGCAGCTCGCGCAGGGCCAGCAGCATCTCCGCCAGCGCCATGGCGTCTTCGCGATTCTCGTCCTTCGTGAACGTCGCGGCGGACTTCATCCAGTCGAGGTCGGCGCCGGCGCTGAACGCCCCGCCGGCTCCACGCAGGAAGACAATGCGCACGCCGTCGGCGTCGCGAAGGGTCTCGAAATGCTGCGCAAGGGCCGCGATGACCTCGGCGTTGAAGGCGTTCTTCCTGTCCGGTCGGTTGATCGTGACGACGGCCACGCCCGACGGGCTGGCGTCCAGCTCGACCAGCGGGCTGAGCGTATCGGTGTCGGGCACTTCGACGAGGGGATCGGCAATGGGATTGGTCATGTGAGGTTCCTGTTCCGGGGCTACATCCGGAAGACGCCGAACGTCGTATCGGGAATGGGGGCGTTCAGGCTGGCGGAGATTGCCAGACCCAGAACGTCCCGTGTCTGCATTGGATCAATCACGCCGTCATCCCAGAGCCGGGACGTGGCGTGATAGGGGTTGCCCTCGTCCTCGTACTTCTGGCGGACCGGGGCCTTGAAGGCTTCTTCCTCTTCCTTGGTCCACTTGTCGGCGTCGCGGTGGACGGTGGCCAGCACGCTGGCGGCCTGCTCGCCGCCCATGACGCTGATGCGGCTGTT
>CAZISF010000234.1:0-3724 GCA_964541915.1 uncultured Caulobacter sp. | reverse complement strand
ACAAGGACGGTGTGGAACGGTTCTTCTCCAAGGTCGTGGTGGCCACGCCGCAGCATGAACTGCGGTCGCTGGATCGGCCTGAGGCCGCTCCGGCCTCCGGGGAGGAGTAGCTCGAGCGCCCGCCCGGTTCGCCGGGCGGGCCGTTCTTGCCGACTGGCGGCTCGGGGCTCAAACACCCCTGGCGTCGGCCTTGGCGGGGCATGGTTAACGACGCCTTAACACTTGGCGCGGAATCATCGGCGGACTCGTGGCCTGGATGCCTGAGTCTGAGTAGGCGAGACCCCATGAGCACGGTGAAACCCAGGCAAATCGAACTCTTCGTTGCTCAGCAGCTCGAAGCGCCGTCGCTCCGTGACGACATCGACATCATGTCCCTGCCCTTCTTCTCGATTGAGAAGACACCGCGTCACGACCCCATCGAGTTCGAGCGTGTCGTCGGCGACCGTCGTCAATACATCCGGGTGTCGCCGGGTGAGTTCGGCCTGGCGACGATCTGGGACAACGACATCATTCTCTATCTGCGGACGCAGATCATCGAGGCGCTGAACCGCAACCGCGATGTCAGCAAGCGGATCTCATTCCACATCCATGACTGTCTGGTGGCGACCGGACGCCGGACCGGCGGCCGGGAATACGAGCTCTTCAAGGAGGCGCTGACGCGCCTGAAGACCACGACCGTCCTGACGAATATATCGACCTCGGACGAAATCGCCGACGAGGGCTTTGGTTGGCTGGAGAGTTTCAAGATCAAGCGGCGTCGTACGGCCGCGGGCGCCGAAGTGATGGCGTCCTGCGAGGTGGTGATCTCCGACTGGCTATTTGGGCTCTTTCTCAACAGCCGCCGCGCGCTGGCCATCGATAGCGCCTACTTCGACCTTCAAGGCGGATTGGAACGCAAGCTCTACGGGATCCTGCGTAAGCACCTCGGCCAGCAATCGATGTGGCAGATCGGCACCGACACCCTGAAGGATCTGTGCGGCGTGAAGCGCGACGTGCGGCGCTTCACCTACGACCTGAAGAAGATCGTCGAGCGCGGCCTTCCGGGCTTCGACCTGGAAATCACCAAGGAGCCGCGAGGCCTGAAGCTCGTTGGGCCACAGCGTGTTTCCAAGCGCGCATACCTCGTGGTAAGGCCGCGCCGCGCTCTCGCCGGTTAAAGTCCGCGATATCACGCCTCCGAGCTGAGCCCTGCCCTTCCCTGGATCGTTGCCGCGCCGCTGGCCGTCTAACCTTGCTTCGACGTCTTCCTGGGTGAGCCTCACCGGCACAGCCTTGGCGCCGTGTCGGCGCGGCCGCCTGGGTCGGTCGAGGGCAGCCACACCTGCCTCCGGCGGGGGCCACAGGGCCTTCCGCGCCATTCGTGGGGCAACGCCCTACTCTGCAGCGGCCTGCGGTGCTGGAGCGCGCCACGGGCGCGTCGGCGCGGTTGGAGTTTACGTCCGCGATGTCGCGAGCTTTGCGCTTTGTCCTCGATATCCCGAGCCGATTCGCGGCGTCCGCGATCTCACGAGCTTTGGCAGGTCCACCGTCCGCGATCTCACGACTCTTTTCGGGCCAATGTCCGCGATATCCCGTGGGTTTTCGCCGTTTGTTCTGGATTTGATCTGAAATGGCGCCTGGCCGGCTCGGGATATCGCGGACACCCACACGGGACTTGGCGGACGGAACTTCGGGATATCGCGGACAGTCTTTGAAAAACAGGCGCTTAGGCGTGACTTCGCGGACGAAGGGTCGGGACATCGCGGACCTCGGTCCTGGGACATCGCGGACGGAAGCTCGTGACATCGCGGACAGGTTATGGCCCTAAGACGTTGAATGGGAAGCGCAATGCGGCCCCTCTAACTGCTCTAAATCTATAGAATCTAACTCTGTAAGCGCCCGGCACGCTGGCCGACGACGTCAAAACGTCGCCGCCGCGCCGTCATCTGAGGTTTGGCGTCAGACAAGAGGCCCCCTCCCCTCTCGCAGCGCAGATCTGATGAGCATGGGGCGCGGTGGCGACGGTGTGCTTCAGCAAGCGCCGTCTTCGGGCTCTGCCATGCAGCGGCGTACCTGCCGAGTCGTGATAGGTGGGAGCCTTTGGCGCCCGTGTTCTGGCCCGATGGGTGCTCTCCAGCCATGGTCGATACAGATCGACGGCAAACACCCAAAAACCCCTTTGCCCTAATGGGGTGTCGCCCTCTTGCCCAAATAGGCCAAAGGGGTTTTACTCTCTTGCCCGTGCGGGTGAATGCCCATCTACCCAAAACCCCCATCGGGCAACAGGGTAAGGGGGCGCTCGGGTTAAAGGGATCTTTACCAAGCGGGCTTAAACCCGTGCGGGCAAAGGGGCATTTGCCCAGTTGGTCATTTGAGGGAGACGGCCATGTCGGTGATCAGCGTCTGTTCGACCAAGGGTGGAGTCGGGAAGACCACCTTGGTCATGTGCCTCGCCGACGCCTTCGCGCGCCAGGGCGGGTCGACGGCCATCGTCGATGGGGATCCCAACGGTCACGTCGCCACCTGGCGCGAGCGGGCAGGTGAGGGGTGCAAGGTCACGGTGATCTCGGAGGCCGACGAAACCAAGATCCAGGACGTCATCGCTCAAGCAGCGGCTAAGTACGCCCTGGTCGTCGTCGATCTGGAAGGCGCCGCGTCGCAGGCGGTGACCTACGCCATCGCTGAAAGCGACCTCGTGCTGATCCCCACCAAGATCTCCGGCATGGACCTGCAGGAGGTGTTCCGCACCTATGAGGTGGTCAAGCGCGCGGAGAAGATGCTGAAACGCCCCATTCCGGCGCGCGTGGTTCTGACCCAGATGTCGCCACTGCAGAGCCGCGTGGCGCAGCACGCGCGGTCAGAAATTCAGGCCAACGCCATTCCTGTCCTCAGGACCGAAATCATCCAGCGCGCAGCCTATCAGTCGATCCATTTCACCGGTGCGACGCCCGCACACGAAGGCGGAGACGCCAAAGCCGCCCGGGAGATCACCGCCGTGCTCGGCGAGATTCTTGAGGCCTTGGCAGCTCATGCCCAGGCCGCAGCGTAGCAGAGGAGGGGATACGTCATGACAAGCAAGCCCGCCGCATTCGCTTTCCAGCCGGCGCCGCGGCCGCAACCTCGGGCCAGTCCGGAGCAGACCCGGGACCTGAACGCGGCAACCGCAGACCTCGGGTTTGGCCGCACGACGAGCCCGCCAGCGTCCCAGCCCGCTCCGGCCGAGGTCGCGACAAAGCCCTCGCCGGCCGCCATTCCCAAAGCCAAGGCCGCAGCAGCCTCGCAGCCCGCGCCGCGCGGGTCACTTTCGCCGGCTCAAGCCCCGGCGTCGGAGCCTGCAAGGCGTAGCCCAGCTCTAAAGTTCGATGTTCCAGATGCGGTTTGGCAAGCTCTCCGGCATGAGGCCTTGAACCGGCGTGTGACGGTCAAATACCTCGTCTTGGAAGCTTTGGCGGACAAGGGCTACCAGGTCGACCTGAGCGCGGTCCCGGAAGATGGACGGCGCCTACGTTAGCCGTGATGGGGGCCTCGCTCATTTTGTCCGGGGCCGAATGCCCATGAGGATGACCGGCGACCAAGCGGGCAAATCCCCCTTTGCCCTGTTGCCTCTGGAACCCCAGCTGTTCCCGAAGGGCTGAGGTCGTCACCTCGCAACTTCTGTAAATTGTCGGGGTATCAGTGACCCGCCGGGGCGCCCGAGAGGGCGTCCGAAGCCCACAAACACCGGGCATGAGCCACATCTTGGCCT
>CAZISF010000233.1:0-3739 GCA_964541915.1 uncultured Caulobacter sp. | reverse complement strand
AGGGCAGGACGCCGCCGAACAGGCGCGCCCGGCAGGTCCGCTGGACCACGTAGAAGGAGGTGCAGATCAGCGCGTTGCCGCCGAAGGCGAACACCACGGCCGAGGTGTGCAGCGGACGCAGGCGGCCGAAGTTCAGCCAGCCGAAGTCCGGGAAATAGAAGATGTTCGGCCAGGTCAGCTGTGACGCGATGACCACGCCGACCAGCATGCCCACGGCGCCCCAGAACATGGTCGCGATGACCCCTGCCTTGACGACGCCGTCCATGTATTTCGAGGAGTCGTTGTTCAGCAGCCCGCCGCTCATCGCGGCGTTGAGCGCAAACCCGCCGATAACCGCGGCGGCGACGAAGATATAGGCCTGCAGGCGGAACAACGGATCGTCCGTCATCGCCGCGGCCACGGCGAACAGAAGCCCGCCGAGAATTGTGCCGATCAGTAGGATCGGCCCGTCGAGCGATCCGCCGCCCGGTTTCGATACCTGTGTCATGTTGAAGCCCCAAGCTGTCTTACGGTTCAGCTAGGGCCGCCCGGGAGTCGTCGCGTTGATCTGCATCAAGGCCCCGCGAGCCCGCACCAAGGAAAAGAATGCGGTGCTAAATGGGGAGTCGAAGATGCAAGTTCGCGCGCTTACCACGCTGGGCAACACGGCCCGGCTCGAGCTCATCACCCTGCACAGCGCCCTGGGGGCTGCCGTGCTCTGGATCGGCATCGTGATTCGGGAGTGGCCGCAGCTGACCGCCTACGGTCGGATCTGTGGGGAAACCGTCGCGCTGTTCGGGCACTGCCCGCTGTGCTTCCCGGCGGCGGCGCTGACGATCATGGCCTTCGCGGGCGCGGCGACCCTGCTGGGCCGCGACACCGGACGCGCCTAGAGCGTGGCGCTGACCAGGGTGGACCGGGCGCTTCCAGGCTTGCGGCCAAGCGCCGCGAGCAGCGCCCGGTCGCCCGTTTCGATCTGCACGGTCATACCCCGGCAACCCTGTGAGCGCGCGATTTCGCGCAAGCCATCGGCCAGCGCCGCTATGATCGGACGTCCGTCCAGCAGCGAAAACGACGCCACGCGCTCGACCCAGAGGCTGCGCCCCGCCTGCAGATTGCTGCGCACGGCGAAGGGCGCCAGCCCGCTCAGCCGCCCCGCGCCGTCCCTGGCCACAAGGGCCCCGGTCGCGCCGCCCGGATGGGCGGTCCAACGCCGCGCGGTCGAGCGCCAGCGTCCGGGCGTCAGCCCCGGAAAGGTCAGCCTCGCCAAGCCAAACGCCTCGTCGATCTCATCGGTCGAGAGCCGGGTGACAACAACAGTGTTCAGACGCTTGTCCATCGTGGGTGCAAGGCTCGCAGCCTCGCCCGTCCGGATCGTTGATCTGCGTCAAGCCGATAAAATCTGGGGGAATCCAACAGCATGACCGGAACCATCGAAGCCGCGGCCTGCGCCGGAACCGGTCGGGTCGATCCGTGCAGCGTCTGCGCCGCCCGCCATCTGAGCGTCTGCAACGTGCTGGCCGAAGATGGCCTGCGCCAGCTGTCCGGCATATCCGATCACCATACCTTCACGCCCGGGGAGATCCTCGTCCGCGAGGGCGACCCCGCGACCAACCTGTTCAACATCACGGCCGGCTCTGTGCGGGTCTACAAGTTGCTGCCGGACGGCCGGCGGCAGATTGTCGGCTTTCTGTTTTCGGGGGACTTCCTCGGCCTGGCCACGGGGGATCGCTACGCGTTCTCGGCCGAGGCGCTGACCGCCGGATCGGCCTGCCGGTTCCAGAAGAAGACCTATCGCAAGATGTTGGTCGAGCAACCCGATCTTGAGGCGGCCCTGCTGGACCGCGCCTCGCACGAGCTTCAGGCCGCGCACAATCAGATGCTGTTGCTGGGGCGCAAGACGGCGGTCGAGCGCCTGGCGTCGTTTCTCGCCGATCTGGCCGCGCGCGACCGGCGCGCGGGCGGTGGCGGGCGGATCATTCAGCTGCCCATGACCCGGGCCGAGATCGCCGACTATCTGGGTCTAACCACCGAAACAGTCAGCCGGGTCACATCGCGGCTGAAGACCCGCGGGGTGATCCGGCTCCTGTCATTGCATAGTCTGAGTATCGAGCGACCGGCCGAGCTCGCCGAGCTGGCCGGTCTCGATTCCGGCGACGACGCCTAGAACTTGCGTCCCAGGCCGACCGACACGACCATCGGGTCGATGGTCACGTCCGAATGCAGGGCGCCGCTGTTGATGTTGGCGGTGGTGTCGAAGAAGACCTTCTTCACGTCCACGTTCAGCGACCAGGGGCCCTGGAGCGCGATGTCCGCGCCGGCCTGCAGCGAGTAGCCGAAGCCGTTGTCCAAATCGACCGTGAAGCCGTTCCGGTCCTTGCCCTTGTAGAAGATCATGTAGTTGATGCCGGCGCCGACATAGGGGCTGAAGCGCGCCGCGGGCAGCGGGTGATACTGCACCGAGAGAACCGGCGGCAGGACCCAGGTGTCATGGACGGGCGTGTCGGTCGGCGCGGTCGTGGCCGAAATGGTGTGCTTCGAGGTGCCGAGGATCAGTTCGACGGCGACCTTGTCGGTCAGGAAGTAGGAAATCCCCAGCGACGGGATCGTGTCGTTGTTGATCTTGACGTCCAGGCCGGTGTCGACACCGCCCGCCGTGAAGATCGCGCCGGATTCGTCAGGGGCCACCGACGTGGCGCGCACGTCCACCAGCCATGTTCCGGCGGTCTTGGGCTGAAAGTCTTCGGCCGAAGCAGCGCCCGCGGCAGCCAGGGCAGCGGCGACTACCGCAGTGGCGATCATGGTTTTCATTCTGGTATCCCCTTGCTCTTGGGCCGGGGCGTCAGTTGCTCCGGACAACTGATCAATAATCGATCCTGACCCAGGGGCCCTGACGTGGATCAATTGTGGCTCCATCAAGTCGATTGACATGGATCAATTGAAGGCGCCGCCGAGCTCCAGACAGAAAGAGGCCCCCGCGCCGGAGGAGCCGGGGGCCTGAAGTTGGACGAAAGGGAGTGTGTCAGAGGGTAGAAGGCTATTCGGCCACCATCTGGCGAGGCGTGACCGGAAGAGGCTTCTCGAGGGTCGCCCAGTCGATCAGGCCGTCGTGGACTTCATCCTCGAACCGCAGAACGCCGAGCGCCTCGAACTTCGGACGCACGGTCTCGGTCAGCAGGCCGATCCGCTTCAGGTTCGGGATCATCCGGGCGAACAGGAAGTCGCGGAATGCGCCGCCGGCCATGGCCTTGTGGTTGATCTCGCGGGCTTCCTCCAGGGTGAAGCCGTACTCCTGCGGCACCTCCACGCTGAACAGCCGCTCGCGCATGATCACGCAGGCCTCGTAGGCGAACTGGGCGCGTTCCTCGATCTCGTGCTGCGGCAGCGCGCGGATCCAGTCCTCGAGGTAGTTGACCCCGAAGGCCACGTGGCGACCCTCGTCGCGTTGCACGAGTTCAAGGATCTGCCTGAGCAACGGGTCGCGGGTGCTCTGGGTCATCGACTGGAAGGCGGCGAGCGCCAGCCCTTCGATCAGCACCTGCATGCCGATGAACTTGAGATCCCAGCGCTCGTCGGTGAGCACCTTGTCGAGCAGCAGCTTCAGGTTCGGGTTGATCGGGTAGACGATCTTGCAGCGCTCGGTCAGGTACCGGTGGAACACCTCGACGTGGCGGGCCTCATCGAAGGTCTGGGAAGACGCATAGAGCTTGGCGTCATAGGTCGGGGCGCAGCTGACCAGCTGGCTGGCGACCAGCATGGC
>CAZISF010000232.1:0-3743 GCA_964541915.1 uncultured Caulobacter sp. | reverse complement strand
ACCGGCGCGGCCCCGTCGACGTAGCTTTCGTTGAGATAGACCTCGGCCTCCTGCGGCGACAGGGCGGGCGCGTAGCCGAAGCCCTGGCCGTAGTCGCAGCCCTGCTCCATCAGCTGGCGGGCCATGATCGAGTTCTCGACACCCTCAGCGACGACCTCGAGGTTCAGGTCCTGGCCCAGCTTGATCACCGAGCGAACGATCTTGGCCGAACCCTCGTTGGCGCCCATCGTGCGCACGAAATAGCGGTCGATCTTCAGGGTGTCGAAGGGCAGGCGCGTCAGGTAGCTCAGCGACGAGAAGCCGGTGCCGAAGTCGTCCAGCGCCAGGCCCGCGCCGCCGGCTCGCAGCGCGCGCAGGATCTTCGCCGCGCCGTCCGGGTCGCGCATGATGTCGCTTTCGGTGATCTCCAGCTTCAGCGAGCCGGCGGGCAGGCGGTGCTTGGTGATCAGGCCGGTCACGTCATCGATCAGGCCCGGACGATCGATCTCGCCGGTCGATAGGTTGACGCTGACCGTCAGATTGCCGGCGGCCGGGTGGGTCTGGCGCCAGTCGGCCAGCTGCCGGGCCGAGGTGCGCAGCATATGCGCGCCCAGCTCGGCCATCATGCCCAGTTCCTCGACGAGCGGCAGGAAGTCGTCCGGCGGGATCAGGCCGCGCCGGGGGTGACGCCAGCGGCACAGCGCCTCGAAGCCCGACAGGGCGCCATCCGACAGCCGGACGACCGGCTGGTAGTAGGGCACGATCTCGCCGCGACCGATGGCGCCGCGCAGGTCCGACTCGAGCGCCAGCTGTGACAGGCCATCGCTCTCCATGGACCGGCCATAGGCGGCGCCACCGCCACGCCCGGCGCCCTTGGCCGCTTCCACGGCCAGCTCGGCGCGACGCAGCAGTTCGGAGGCCTCGGGCGCATCCTCGCCGCCCTCGGCTTCAACGGCGCCGATGGCCAGCGTCGGCAGGATGTCGAACCCGGCGATGCGCAGAGGCTGCTCCAGCGCCTTGCGCAGGCGCTCGGCAGGATCGCGGTCGCCGGAGGTCATGATGGCGAATTCATCCTCGCCGACACGGGCCATGATGGCTTCCGCGCCGAACGCGGCGGCCAGTCGTGAGCCCAGCGCGGCCAGCACGAGGTCGGCCCGGTCGTGGCCGAGCGCTTCGTTGAGCCGGCGAAGGCGGTCGAGATCGGCCACCACCAGCGTCTGTCGACACGGCTGGGTCAGGCGTTCACGGCACCGGGCCACAAAACTGCGACGATCAAGCAGGCCGGTCAGCGTGTCGAACTCGGAAGCGGCGAAACGGGTCTCCGGCGCGACGACGCCGGACGCCCGGACACCCTCTTCGAGCCAGACGCCGCGCCACAGGCAGGTTTCGCCGCCGCGCATACGAATACGAAGGGTGATCTCCGTTCCGGGTTCCTGGACGCGCAGCAGATCCTCGGCGGTCGCGCGATCCTGCGGTAAGGCCAGGGCGCGGAAGGCGGCGGAGGAGCATTCGGGCGCCAGGGGTCCGAGACCCAGCTGGCGGGCCGCGCCATAGAGGCGGAACCGGTCTTCCTCGGGTTCCCAGACCCACAGGGCCACATGGGCGCCGCCGAGCGCCTCAAGCGTGGCCGCTGCGTCCCACACCCGTCGATCCTGAGCGTTCAGCCTCATGACCGGTTCACGCCGGCTACTCCTCACGGACGGCCGTACGCGCCCTCGCGTGACACCAGCCCGAACAGGCGATGATCTCGCCAATCGCCGTTAATTTTCAGATAAGCCTTGGCGTATCCCTCCTCCGCGAAGCCCGCTTTCAGCAGGAGGGCGGCGGACGCATCGTTGGTCGGAAGGCAGGCGGCCTCCAGCCGGTGCAGGCCCAGCGGGCCGAACGCGAACCGGATCACCGCGCGCAGGGCGGCCAGCGTATGGCCCTGTCGCGCATGGGGCTGACCCGACCAGTAGCCGACCGTTCCGGATTGAGCGACGCCGCGCCGGACGTTGTTGAGGGAGATCCCGCCGACGAGGGCATCGTCGCTCTCCCGAAAGACGAAGAAGGCGTACATCTGGTCCAGATCGCGCCCGGTTCGCCAGGCCGACAGGCGTCGCGCGTAGGCGGCCGGGCTCAGCTCGTCCGGCGACCAGACCGGCTCCCACGGCTGCAGGAACGACCGCGAGGTCTGCCGCAGCGCCTGCCATTCCGGATAGTCCCGCCGCCGGGGTGGGCGCAGCACAACGCCCTCCCCCTGCAGGCTGGGGCCGTTTTCCGGCGAGATCCATTCGAGGAGCGACATGGGCGAAGAGTCACGCGCATTGCAGTAGAGGGCAAGTCTCTCCCGAGAGAGAGGCGTGAATGGAGACGGGTCAGGCGGTCCGAAAGCGACCGGGGTCCGCCTGGGTGGGAAACAGATCGGGGGCGCCGGCCGAGGCCGGGGGTGTTGGCAAGGCCTCGCCCCTGGATTTGGCGAACACACTTGGACGCAGCCAGGTGCTGATGCGGCGGGTCAGCGCCGGATCGCCCTCGATGGTGAGATCGCCCGCAAGCGTCGCCTCGCGATAGCTTCGATCGCCCGTCCAAACTTCCGTCATGGTGCGCACCGTCGTGTTGAAGAAGACGTCGACATCGCGTCCCGGGTCGGTGACACAGATGTCGACAGTCTCCTGTCGCACAAGCAGCCACCAGTCGGGCTGCTCCGTGAAGTCGCGAAATTTGAACTTGATGACGGCCTCGCTCCCCGGCATTTCGGCGGGGTCAATGCTTCGTTGCAGATAAAGTATCAGCAGTTCGACATCGAAATCATCCGCGGTGATTCTGTGGCGGGTCCAGCACAGACCCCATTCGCCCAGTGAGAGGATGACCGGCAGGAGCTCTTCACAGGCGGCCGTCGGAAAATATCCATATCCGCGCTGGCCATTGAGATGCCGGCGGACCAGCAGGCCGTCAGCCTCGAACGATTTCAGGCGCGCGGCGAGGAGCGCGGGCGAAATGGCGCCCAGCCCGCGCTGCAACTCGCTGAAACGGCGGGCGCCCATCAGCAGCTCGCGAATTATCAGGAGCGTCCAGCGCTCTCCGACGATTTCGACCGCCTTGGCGACCGGGCAGAATTGTCCGTATTGCATAGCGCCTCCAGGGGGCGGACATAACCATCGCCGGTCCGCGCCGCCACTTCACAAGTTGTAGTTGAATCCTACAGACGCTGAAGTGGATGGGCGCCGGTGGCGGGTCCTAGAAGCGCGCCAGCCTCGCCGCATCCGTTCGGCGCGGCGCAACTGGAGTACCCCCATGCCTCTCGTGACAATCGACGTGATCAAGAACGTTTTCACGCCGGACCAGAAGAAGACCATGATCGAAAAGGTCACCGACGCCATGCTCGCCGTGGAAGGCGAAGCGATGCGGGGGGTGACCTGGGTGAAGATCAACGAGATCGCTGAAAATGACTGGGCGATCGGCGGCCAAAGGCTGAACGCCGCGGCGGTCCATGCCATGAGCGCGGGAACCAAAGTCGCCTGACGCGGCGGCCTGGCCGTGCGCGACGTGTCTCCGCCGCGCACGGCCTTCTCGCCAGGCTGTTTCAGACCGCCCCGCACCGCCCGGGGAGTTGCGATCCTGCCGGCGGAGGGAAGGGCGAGCTTCCCGCGCCTCAAGGTGACGTGCGAAGCCCGTTACGGGCAGGTGATCCGGGGCGTTTGGCTGGCGGATAGCCCCACGCATCCAGCCTACCCGAACGCCGCCCGCGCGAACTCGTCCGGCGCCGACTGCGCCGCTTTCGA
>CAZISF010000231.1:0-3830 GCA_964541915.1 uncultured Caulobacter sp. | reverse complement strand
GACGACTATGTCTCGATCAACTACCAGGACCAGCCGCGCGACAAGAAGCCGGTCGGCATCCACTGGCTTCAGGCGATCAGTGTCGCGGCCCTGTCCGACGCGGCCGACCGGGACATCCAGCCCTACCGGATACCCTCGCTGCTCGGCGCTATGCTGGCGGCGGCGGCCTGCGCATGGGGCGCGACGGCGTTCTTCGGCGCGCGCACGGGCCTGCTCGCGGGGGCGATGTTCGGGGCCAGCTTCCTGCTCTCGACCGAGGCCGGGATCGCCAAGACCGACGCGGTGCTGGCCGGGACCGTCACCCTTGCGCTGGCGGCCATGGGCCGCATCTGGTTTTCGCACCGGGGCGGCCCGCCGGTCACATGGCGAACAAGGCTGTTGTTCTGGCTGGCGATCGGGGTGGCGACGCTGGTCAAGGGGCCGGTCGGCCCGCTGGTCGCCCTGATGGCCGGGCTGGCGCTGTGGGCGTCCGAGCGCAAGATCGACTGGGCGAAGTCGCTGGGCTGGGGCTGGGGGCCGCTGCTGGTGCTGGCGATCTTCGGGCCGTGGGCCTGGGCGATCACCGTGGCCAGTGACGGCGCGTTCTGGGGCGCGGCGATCAGCGGCGATCTGACGCCCAAGCTGGTCGGCGGCCACGAGCGGCACGGCGGCCTGTTCGGCTATCACGCCGTCCTTTCACCGATGCTGACCTTCCCCGGCAGCCTGCTGCTGCCGGCCGGCCTCGTGCTGGGCTGGAAGGCGCGCACCGAGCCCGGCGTGCGGTTCGCGCTGTGCTGGCTGATCCCGACCTGGCTGATGTTCGAGCTGCTGCCGACCAAGCTCGCCCACTACAGCCTGCCGGCGCAGGGCGCGCTGTTCATGTTGATGGCCGCCGCGCTGCGGGAACCGCTGGGTCGCAAGACGCGGATCGCGGGCGTGGCCGTGCTGGCCTTGGCCTGCCTGGTGTTCAGCGCCCTCAGTATCGCCGGCCTGGCCGAGTACGGCGACGGAAGTGACCTGACCTGGGGCGCCATCACTGTCGCGCTGTTTGTCGCGACCGCCATCACCGGCGGCGTGCTGATCTTCCGCAAGGCCGCCGGAACGGCGCTGGTCGCGGCCGGAGCCCTCGGCATTCTCGCGCACGCGGCGTTCTTCGGCCAGCTGGCGCCGCGGCTGGAGCCGCTCTGGATCTCGCAACGGGTCGCGGCGGCCATGGAGAGCACAGGCCTCGCGCCCCGCGCCGGCGTCGTTCCGGGTCCCGTCGAAGTCGCCGGCTATGCCGAGCCGAGCCTGGTCTTCGCGCTGGGTACGGATACGGGCCTGGGCGGCGCCGGGGAGGCAGCCGCGGCCATCGCGGCCGGCCGTCCGGCGATCGTCGAGAAGAAGGAGCAGCCCGCCTTCCTCGCCGCACTGACGGCCGCCGGCTTGTCTCCCCACCCCGCCGGGACCATCTCTGGCGTCGATTATTCCAATGGCGACGACATGACCCTGACCCTTTATCGCGGCGAGCCGCAGCCCGCACCGGCCTCCGTTCAGCCGGTGGCGCCATGAGCGGCCGGAAGATCGACATCGTCGAGGTCGGCGCCCGCGATGGCCTGCAGAACGAAAAGACCGTCCTCGACGTGGGTCAGAAACTCGACCTGATCGCCCGGCTCGAGGCCGCAGGCGTGCGTCGCCAGGAAGTGGTCAGCTTCGTCAACCCGGCCCGCGTGCCGCAAATGGCCGGGGCCGAGGAGATCATGGCCGCCCTGCCGCACGACGACGCCCGCTCGCGCATCGGCCTGGTGCTGAACATGCGCGGCTGGGACCGCTGCCTCGCCGGCCAGTGCGATGAGGCCAATGTCGTGGTCTGCGCCAGCGACGGCTTCGGCATCCGCAACCAGGGCGCCTCCGTGACCGAACAGATCGCCACCATGGCCGCCATCGCCGCGCGCAGGCACGCCGAGGGTGGCCCGCCGATCACGGGCACCATCTCGGTGGTCTTCGGCTGTCCGTTCGACGGTGAGATCAGCGAGGACCAGGTCGTCGCTATCGTCCGCGAGATGGTCGCCGCGAAGCTGGACGAGATCGCCCTGGCCGACACCATCGGCGTGGCCGACCCCTGGGTCGTGCGCAAACGGGTCGAGGCGGTACAGGCCGTGATCGGCGACATCCCGCTGCGCATGCATTTCCACGACACCCGCAACACCGGCATCGCCAACGCCTACGCCAGCGTCGAGGCGGGGGTGACCATCCTTGACGCCTCCGTCGGCGGCCTGGGCGGCTGCCCGTTCGCCCCGGCCGCGACCGGCAATATCGGCACCGAGGACCTGGCGTACATGCTCGACCGGGCGGGCTTCGACACCGGGCTGGATATCGGCAAGCTCATCGACACGGCCCAATGGGTGGGCGGCCTGATCGGCAAGCCGCCGGCGTCGTCGGTCTCGCGGGCGGGGGTGTTCCGGACTGTGACCTGACCTTCCTCTCCCGGAGGGAGAGGTGGCCTGGCGGAGCCAGGTCGGAGAGGGAGTGGCCAGTTTATCCGAACGGATAGCCTGGTCCACGCCACCCCAGTTCTGCGCTGATCAACGCAAGCGCTGCATCGAGGTTCTCCAGCACCAGGCGCACTGGCAATCTCACTGTCCTGACCCCTTGGCTGGCCACCCATGCATCGCGGACGGCATCCTGCAGTCTCTGCTCCTCAAGGTGGTGGAAACCGCCATCGATCTCGACGGCCAACCTGACGCGGTCGCAGTAGAAATCCAGAATGTAGGGCCCGAAAGGGTGCTGCCGCCGGAAACGCAGGCCGTTGAATCGGTTAGCTCTGAGGACGCGCCAGAGGGCGATCTCGGAGGGCGTCATCATTTGCCGGTGGGCGCGCGCCCGGGCCGGTGAGCGGGGTGCATTCTGCATGTATGCAGTTTATGCGTGTGTTGTTCTGGGGCGCAACACCGAGGCGCCGGGGCTTCCCTCTCCGACCCGGCGCTGCCGGGCCACCTCTCCCTCCGGGAGAGGAAGATATTTCAGGCCACCAGCGCTTCCGCGGTCTGCAAATCGACGCTGACGAGCTGGCTCACCCCCCGCTCCGCCATGGTCACGCCGAACAGGCGCTCCATCCGGCTCATGGTCACCGGGTTGTGGGTGATGCAGATGAAGCGGGTCGCGGTGCGGGCGCGCATTTCGTCGAGCATTGAGCAGAAGCGGTCGACGTTGGCGTCGTCGAGCGGGGCGTCGACTTCGTCGAGCACGCAGATCGGCGAGGGGTTGGCGAGAAACACGCCGAAGATCAGGGCCGAGGCCGTCAGCGCCTGCTCGCCGCCGCTCATCAGGCTCATGGTCGACAGCCGTTTGCCGGGCGGGCAGGCGAAGATCTCGAGCCCGGCTTCCAGCGGATCGTCAGACTCGATCAGGCGAAGCTCGGCCTCGCCCCCGCCGAACAGGGCCTGGAAGAGCGCCTGGAAGTGGCCGTTGATGATGTCGAACGCAGCCAGCAGCCGGGCGCGGCCTTCGGCGTTCAGCTCCTCGATGCCTTCGCGCAGCTTGGCCACGGCGCCCGTCAGATCGGCGCGCTCGGTCTTGAGAACCAGCACCCGGGCGCCCTGTTCGGTCGCCTCTTCCTCGGCGCGCAGGTTGACCAGGCCGATGGCGTCGCGATCGCGCTCCAGGGCGTAGAGGTGGGCCTCGACCCCGCCGGCGTCGCCGGGGATGGCGATGGCTTCTTCGGTGATCCGCTGGCCCAGTTCCTCGGGCTCCATCTTGGCCGACTCGCGGATGTTGCCGGCGATCTCGCCAAACCGTTCACGGGCGGCGTCGAGGCGCGCGGCCAGACCGGCGTGCTGTTCCCGGGCCTCGGCGGCCGCGGCGTCCGCGGC
>CAZISF010000230.1:0-3833 GCA_964541915.1 uncultured Caulobacter sp. | reverse complement strand
GGCGATCTGCGCGATCTGCGCCGCCTCGCTCATCATCTGCTCGTCCAGCGTCGTGCGGCCGGCAGTGTCGAGGATGACGACGTCGTAGCCGCTGAGCTTCGCCACCTGCAGCGCGCGCTTGGCGATGTCGACGGCCGACTGACCGGCCACGATCGGCAGGGTGTCGACGCCGATCTGGGTCCCCAGCGTCGCCAGCTGCTCCATGGCGGCCGGGCGGCGGGTGTCCAGCGAGGCCATCAGGACCTTCTGGCGGTCCATCTTCGTCAGGCGCAGGGCCAGCTTGGCCGAGGTGGTCGTCTTGCCCGAGCCCTGCAGACCAGCCATCAGGATGACCGACGGCGGGTTCAGCGCCAGCTGCAGGCCGGTCGGCTCCTCGCCGCCGAGCATCTCGACCAGACCGTCGTAGACGATCTTGACCACCTGGTCGGCCGGGCGGATCGAGCGGATGACCGCCTCGCCCAGCGCGTCCTCGCGAGCCTTGCTGATGAAGTCCTTGACCACCGGCAGGGCGACGTCGGCCTCGAGCAGGGCGACGCGAACCTCGCGCAGCGCCTCGTCGATGTCCTTTTCGCCCAGCACCCCGCGACCGGAGAGCCGGTCGAAGACAGTGCCAAGTCGTTCTGTAAGGCCTTCGAACATCGTGTTCTGAACCGTCGTCCCAGGTCGTGAAGCCCAAACGCAATTCGCCCCCGTGGACGATCACGTCGACGGGGGGCCTCGCCGTCCTCGTCCCGACTTGCGTCTGTCAGGGGTCGTGACGGTAGAGGGCGCTGAACTGCATCTGCGCCGGAAGGCCGGCCTTATGGGCGGAAAAGGGTGGGAAATCAAGCCGCGCGAGTCCGGCTCGACGGCCCCGCGCCACGGGCATAGCCTCCCGCCCAGTACCGTTTTCAATCTCTGGGGGAGATCCGACTATGGGAAGACTGCTTATCGCCGGCCTGCTGGGCGGCATCGCCATGTTTAGCTGGACATCGCTGGCCCATACCGCCCTGCCGCTGGGCCAGATGGGGCTTCAGGAAATTCCTAACGACGCGCCCGTCATCGCGACCCTGCAGGGCGCGCTCGGCGACAAGGACGGGCTCTATATCTTTCCGGGCTCCGGCAACGGGACCAAGTCCGAGGACGCGGCCGCCCGCAAGACGATGGAAGCGCGCACCGCGAATGAGGCCTCGGGCCTGCTGGTCTACCACCCACCCGGCCGTGACACGGCGATGGGGCCCTACATCGGCAAGGAGCTGGCGCTGGAGATTTTCCAGACGCTGGTCCTGGCCTGGCTGATCTCGATCCTGGCGGTGTCGAATTTCGGCGCGCGCGTGGCGGCGGCCGTGGCGGTCGGGGGGCTGGTCGCGGTCGCGACCAATGGCTCGAACCTGATCTGGTACGGCTATCCACCGGCCTTCACCCACGCGGCGATCATCATCCAGCTGGTGGGCTACACGGTCGCCGGGGTGGTCATCGCTGCCGTCCTCGGGATGAAGGGCAGAGCGACTTCGGGCTGAGTGCGTCCTTCGAGACGCGCCTTTCGCCGCTCCTCAGGATGACGAACACCAGGGCCCGTCATGGTGAGGAGCGCCCCCGACCGGGGGCGCGTCTCGAACCACGCAATCAGGCGACCGGGAAGCCCCGGTCGCGCATCAGGGCGCTGGTGTCGACGTCCCGGCCGCGGAAGCGGCGGAAGGCCTCGCCCGCGTCGATGGTGTTGCCCACGCTCATGATGCTGTCGTGCAGCCGCTTGGCGGTGGCCTTGTCGTAGAAGCCGCCCGGGGCCTCGGCGAACGCCTCGGCCGCGTCGGCGGTCAGGGTGTCGGCCCAGATGTAGTCGTAGTAGCCGGCCGAATAGCCGTCGCCCGAGAAGATGTGCCCGAAGTGCGGCATGCGGTGACGCATGATCATCTCCTTCGGCATGCCGATCTCGGCGAGCGTGGCCTTCTCGAAGGCGCGCGGCTCGATCGGCGTGCTGCCGGCGAGGTGGGCCTTCATGTCGACCAGGGCGCTGGCCAGATACTCGACGGTGCCGAAGCCCTGGCCGAACTTGCTGGCGCGGTCGATCTTGGCCACCAGGGCGGCGGGGATCGGCTTGCCTGTCTTGTAGTGCAGCGCGAAGCGGTTGAGCACTTCCTTGGTCGGCAGCCAGTGCTCGTTGAGCTGGCTGGGGAACTCGACGAAGTCGCGCGCCACGTTCGTGCCGGCCAGCGTCGGGTAATGCACCGCCGAGTTCAGGCCGTGCAGGGCGTGGCCGAACTCGTGGAACAGCGTCGAGGCGTCGTCCCAGCTGATCAGCACCGGCTCGCCGGGCTTGCCCTTGATGAAATTGCAGTTGTTGGAGACGATCGCCGTGACATTCCCGGCGAAATTCTCCTGCGTCCGGTACTCGTTCATCCAGGCGCCCGACTGCTTGCCGGCGCGGGCGTAGGGGTCGAAGTACCACAGGCCGACCCGCTGGCCGCCGCGGGTCACTTCCCAGACGCGAACGTCGGGATGAACGACCGGCACGCCGCTGATCTGGGTGAACTTGAAGCCGTAGAGCTGGCCCGCGGCCCAGTGCATGGCCTCGCGCATTTTCTCCAGCTGCAGGTAGGGTTTCACCTCGTTCTGGTCGAGGTCGTACTCGGCCAGACGGACCTTCTCGAGGTAATAGCGGTAGTCCCAGGCCTCGATGGTGATGCCCGCGCCCTCGGCGTCGGCCACCTTCTGCATCATCGCCACTTCCTCATGGACGCGGGCCACGGCCGGCTTCCAGACGCGCAGCATCAGATCCATCGCCTTGTCAGGCGTGCCGGCCATCTGGTCGGCGGTGATCCAGTGAGCGTGGGTCTTGTAGCCGAGCAGCCCGGCCTTCTCGGCGCGCAGCTTGAGGATCTCGGTCATCACCGCGTTGTTGTCGTGCGCGTCGCCGTTGTCGCCGCGCATCATCCACATCCGCCAGCCCTTCTCACGCAGGGCGCGGTTGCTGGAATAGGTGATGAAGGGCTCCATCGAGGAGCGCGTGTTGGTGATCACCCACTTGCCCTTGAGGCCCTTTTCCTCGGCCGCGCTGGCGGCGTTGGCCTTGATCGAGTCCGGCAGGCCGGCCAGGTCGCCCTCGCCCAGCACGAGGGTGTAGTTTTCCTCGTCGGCCAGCTCGTTCTGGCTGAAGGTCGTGTAGAGGGTCGCCAGCCGCTGATTGATCGCGCCGAGACGGGTTTTGGCCGCCGGGCTCAGGGCCGCGCCCTGGCGGGCGAAGTTCTGGTAGTAGCGCCAAACCAGCCGCTGCTGCTCGGCCGTCAGGCCGGCGGTCTCCCGGGTCGCGTAGACCGCCTTCACCCGGTTGAAGAGGGCCTGGTTCTGGGTCACCTCGTCGCCGTAGCCGGCCAGTTTCGGAGTCAGTTCCTGCTCGACCGCCTGCATCGGCTTGTCGCTCATGGTCGAGGTGTAGACGCCCATGATCACGGCGGTGCGGGTCAGCTCACGGCCGGCGTTCTCCATCGCCAGGATGGTGTTGGCGAAGTTCGGGGCCGCCGGGTTGGCAACGATCGCAGCGATTTCCGTGCGATTGATGGCGATGGCTTCATCGAGCGCGGGGGCGAAATCCGTGGTCTTGATGCGGTCGAAAGGCGGGACGCCGCCGTGCGGTCCGGCGAAGGGCGGCAACAACGGATTGCCCGTGGCGGCGAGCGCGCTGCCCGAGACAGAGGTCATGGCCGCGGCGGCCGCGGTGGTGGCGAGAAAGGTACGACGATGCACGGAGGGTTCTCCCGAAGTCCGGTTTGCGGGGACCCTATCCCCCTTTTTGCCCATCCGTCACATGAACGGGCTGTAATGCGCCGCATGGACGCCTCGCGGGCGGAGCGCTA
>CAZISF010000229.1:0-3839 GCA_964541915.1 uncultured Caulobacter sp. | reverse complement strand
TGATGGTCCGCGCGGCGCCTCCCGGCACCGGCGTCATCGCCGGCGGTCCGATGCGCGCGGTTCTCGAAACCCTCGGCGTCCAGGACGTCGTGGGCAAGTCGACCGGCTCGTCCAACCCCTACAACATGGTTCGCGCCACGTTTGAGGCCCTCAAGGCCCAGTCCTCGCCCCGCCAGATCGCCGCCAAGCGCGGCAAGAAGGTCAGCGATGTCCTGGGTCGCCGGGCCGACGGCGCTTCCGCGCCTGACGCAATCGAGGGCTAGTCATGGCTGATAAGAAAACCGTCACCGTCCGCCAGACGGCCAGCCCGCTCCGCCGCAAGGGCGACCAGCGCGCCACCTTGGCCGGTCTGGGTCTGAACAAGATCGGCCGCACCCGCGTCCTGGAAGACACCCCGTCGGTTCGCGGGATGATCGCCAAGGTCGCCCACATGGTGGAAGTGGTCGACTAAACCCGCTACAGAGCGCCGCCCGTCCCGCAAACCGCAGGACGGGCGGACTCTATTTCCGCAAAGCCGAGTCCGGACCTGGTCCGGGCGATCGATCTCCAAGGAGAGGCACTCAAAATGACGAAACTCAACGAACTCGCCCCGCGCGAAGGCTCCACCAAGAACCGCATGCGCGTCGGCCGCGGCCCGGGCTCGGGCAAGGGCAAGACCGCCGGTCGCGGTGTGAAGGGCCAGAAGGCGCGCTCGGGCGTCGCCATCGCCGGCTTCGAGGGCGGCCAGATGCCGCTCCACATGCGTATGCCCAAGCGCGGCTTCAACAACCCCTTCGCCAAGAAGCTCGCTGAAGTGAACTTCTGGCGCATCGAGCAGGCGATCGCCGCCGGCAAGCTCGACCCGAAGAAGGCCATCGACGGCGACGTGCTCGTGGCCGCCGGCGTGATCCGCCGCAAGCTCGACGGCATCAAGCTCCTGGGCAAGGGCGAGCTGACCAGCAAGATCGAGATCACCGTCTATCACGCCTCGGAAGCCGCCAAGGCGGCGGTCGAGAAGCTCGGCGGCAAGCTGACCCTGACCCGCCCGGCCAAGGTTGAAGCCGAAGCCTGACGCAGTGAGGCGGCGCCGGGTGACAACGCCCGGTGTCGTCCCTATTTGTGACGCTCCTTAAAGAGTCGCGGGGACCTACATGGCTTCGGCCGCAGAGCAGCTAGCCGCAAACCTCAACTTCGGCGCCTTCCAGAAGGCGACGGAGCTGCACAAGCGCATCATGTTCACCATCATCGCGATGGTCGTGTATCGCCTCGGCACCTACATCCCGATCCCCGGCATCGATCCGGTCCAGTTCGCCCGCATCTTCGAGGGGCAGAACGGCGGCATCCTGGGCATGTTCAACATGTTCTCGGGCGGCGCGGTCCAGCGGATGGCGATCTTCGCCCTGAACGTGATGCCGTACATCTCGGCGTCGATCATCGTGCAGCTGCTGGGAACGGTCTATCCGCCCTGGGAAAAGCTGCGCAAGGAAGGCGGGGAGGCGGGTCGCAAGACTCTCAACCAGTACACCCGCTACCTGACCGTGGTGCTGGCGCTGGTCCAGTCGGCCGGTATCGCCTTCGGCATGATGAAGAGCGGCGTGGTCGTGCCGGGCATCCCGCCGGCCTTCTTCTTTGCCTCGACCGTCGTCACCCTGACCGGCGGCACCCTGTTCCTGATGTGGCTCGGCGAGCAGATCACCAGCCGCGGTGTGGGCAACGGCATCAGCCTGATCATCTTCGCCGGTATCGTCGCGGTCCTGCCGCGCAGCATCTACCAGTTGCTGCAACAGGTTCAGGTCGGCGCGGTCAACGCCGGGGCTGTCTTCGGACTTCTGGCCCTGGCAGTCGGCATCATTCTCGCCATCGTCTTCATGGAGCGCTCGCAGCGCCGTCTGCTGATCCAGTATCCCAAGCAGCAGCGGGGCGGCCGCACGGTCGGTGGCGAAAGCTCGTTCCTGCCGCTGAAGATCAATACCTCGGGCGTGATCCCGCCGATCTTTGCCTCCTCGCTGCTTCTGCTGCCGGCGACGGCGGCGGGCTTCCTGCAGGCGGACACCCTGCCGGCGTGGCTGCAGTGGCTGCCGGGCGCGGTGGCCAGCCTGCAGCATGGCCAGCCGCTGTTCATGATCCTGTATGGCCTGCTGATCGTCTTCTTCTGCTTCTTCTACACCTCGGTGGTGTTCAACCCGGACGACACGGCGGAGAACCTCCGCAAGTACGGCGGCTTCATGCCGGGAATCCGGCCGGGCAAGCGCACGGCGGAATATCTGGACTTCGTCCTGACGCGCCTGACGGTCATCGGCGCCGCCTACATCGCTGCGGTCTGTCTGATCCCCGAGGCCCTGACCAGCTTCATGGGCAGCCCGCAGCAGACGCGGGCGCTGGGCGGCACCTCCATCCTGATCGTGGTCTCGGTCACGATGGATACGGTGGCGCAGATCCAGTCCCACCTTCTGGCCCACCAATATGAGGGGCTCATCAAGAAGTCCAAGCTGCGGGGTGGTCGTAAGTAGACCGCGAGTTCAGGAAGCGCTCCGGCGAAAGACCGGGGCGAGGGGGAGACTTCGGATGAATCTGATCCTGTTCGGGCCGCCGGGCTGCGGCAAGGGCACCCAGGCCAAGCGTCTCGTGGACGAGCGCGGCATGGTGCAGCTTTCGACGGGCGACATGTTGCGGGCGGCCATCGCCTCGGGCTCCGACCTCGGAGAGCGGGTGAAGGGCGTGTTGGCGCGGGGTGACCTGGTCTCCGACGAGATCGTCATCGCCCTGATCGAAGAGCGGCTCCCCGAGGCGGAAGCGGCTGGCGGCGCCATCTTCGATGGCTTCCCGCGCACCGTGGCCCAGGCAGAGGCGCTTGATTCGATGCTGGCCGGTCGCGGCCAGAAGATCGACGTCGTGCTGCGCCTTCTGGTCGATGAGCCGGTCCTTCTGGAACGGGTCACCGGACGTTTTGAACAACAGGGGCGGCCGGACGACAATCCGGAGACCTTCAAGACCCGTCTCGGCGCCTATAACGCCCAGACGGCCCCGCTACTCCCTTACTATGAAGGGCAGGGGAAGCTTAAGGCCGTCGACGGCATGGGCACGATGGAAGCGGTTTCGGCCGCCATCGTATCGGCTCTGACGGCGATCTGACGACGGACCGGATTGGTTGAAAATCAACCTTTTCCGGCATTGACGGCGGCGCACCGATCCCTATAACGGTGCGCTTCCGCGAAAGGCGCGACTCCCGCGTCGGCTCGAAGTGCAAGCTGAGAGCCGGTGCGCTAGTGGCGTCTCGTTTTGCGCGCGCGTCCCAAAGGGCGCGATAAGACAGAGAGATTTAGGCTTGGCTCGTATCGCAGGCGTCAACATTCCGACGAACAAGCGCGTGGTGATCGCGCTTCAGTACATCCATGGCATCGGCCAGAAGTCCGCCAAGGACATCATCACCAAGGTGGGCATCGAGGATGCGCGCCGGGTGAACCAGCTGACCGACGCCGAGGTCCTGCAGATCCGCGAAGCGATCGACAAGGACTTCACGGTCGAGGGTGACCTGCGCCGTGAGACCTCGACCAACATCAAGCGTCTGATGGACCTGGCCTGCTACCGCGGCCTGCGTCACCGCAAGGGCCTGCCGGTCCGCGGTCAGCGCACCCACACGAACGCCCGCACCCGCAAGGGTCCGGCCAAGCCGATCGCCGGCAAGAAGAAGTAAGAGAGAGCCTCGATGGCCAAGGAACCGGCTCGCGTCAAAAAGCGCGAACGCAAGAACATCACCTCGGGCGTGGCGCACGTGAACGCCTCGTTCAACAACACCATGATCACGATCACCGACGCGCAGGGCAACACGATCTCCTGGTCGAGCGCCGGCGCCATGGGCT
>CAZISF010000228.1:0-3863 GCA_964541915.1 uncultured Caulobacter sp. | reverse complement strand
TGATCCACCAGTTTGTAGCCGAGCTTGCGGGCGATGGCCTGCTGCAGGGCTTCGATCTCCTCGTCGACGAACTCGACCACCTTGCCTGTCTTCATGTCGATCAGGTGGTCGTGATGGACGTCCGGCGCCTCTTCATAGCGGCTGCGGCCGTCGCGGAAATCGTGGCGCTCGATGATGCCCGACTCCTCGAACAGCCGGACCGTGCGGTAGACGGTGGCGATCGAGATGTGCGGGTCGACGTCGTGGGCCCGACGGTAGAGCTCCTCGACATCCGGGTGGTCGGCCGAGACCGACAGGACGCGCGCGATCACCCGCCGCTGGTCGGTCATGCGCATGCCTTTTTCGACACACAGCTTTTCGAGGCGTTCCACGGCGGGTCTCCAGGCGAGTCGGCGGCACGATAGGCCGCGCGGGGTCAGGTGTTAAGCGTCCGGCGCATGACCACCGCGTCGGCCCCGTCGGCGTAGTAGCTTCGGCGCATTCCGGCCGGTTCGAAGGCGGCGGATGCGTAAAGTCCGAGCGCCGCGGTGTTGGTTGAGGCGACTTCGAGGAACAGGCTGTCGGCGCCGCGCGCCCGGGCGATGTCGGCCGCCGCCTTGACCAATGCGCGGCCGGCCCCGTTGCGACGCACCAGCGGCGCGACCGCCAGGGTCAGGATCTCGGCCTCGTCAGCCACCGCGCGGCAGAGGATGAGCCCCTGGCCGTCGAGCATCACCCCGAACACGCCGAAGGTTACCAGCAGCGCCTCGAAGGCCGCTTCGTCCCAGGACCGCTCAAAGGCGGCGGCGTGCAGGACGGCCAGCTGTCGCGCGTCGTCGTGAAGGACCTTGCGCGGGGTCATATCGGCAGCTTGGCGTCCGGTGCCCGCAGGTACAGCGGGCGGGGCGCGCGGGTCGGCTCCGGACCACGCTGGGCCAGCCGGGCCACGGCGACGGGATCAGGGCCATCCGGGATCAGAACCGTCGCCGACGGCAGGGCGGGCGCCAGCAGCGGCGCGCCGGAGCCGATCAGGGTCGCCGGGCCGCCGTGATAGAGCTCTGCCAGCCGGGCGGCGGCGTCCGCCGCGGTCAGGGCGTCGGGGGCCATCAGGGCCGCGCCGTCGCCGAACATCTGCACATAGACCTGCTCGCGTCGGGCATCGATCACGGCCACGACAAACCCCGGCTGTCCGTAGGCCAGGGCTTCGAGCGCGCCGACGCCGACGCAGGGGATCGACAGGGCCGAGGACAGGCCCTTGGCGAAGGCCAGGCCTACGCGCAGGCCGGTGAAGCTGCCGGGACCGACCGTTACGCCGATGCGGGTCAGGGCGGGAAAGCCGACGCCGGCCTCGGCCATCAGGTCCTGGACCAGCGGAGCCAGCCGCTCCTGATGCCCGCGCGGCATGGCCTCCGAGCGGGCGGCCAGCACCGTCTCGCCGTCCAGCAGGGCGGCCGAGCAGGCGGTCAGGCAGGTGTCGAGGGCGAGGATCACGGCCGGCCGCTGCGGGGCCGACCGTGAGTCCGGAGCGCGGTGAAGCGGCGGAGTGCGATCATCCGCCTCTCTTAGGCGAAGCTGGCCGCCTGCTCAAAGGTCAGACGCGGGTTGCGCGGATAGAGGTTCTCGGTCGTGCCGTGCCCAAGGCTGGCGATGAAGTTGGACTTGATGTTGGTCCCGGCGAAGAAGGCCGCGTCGACGCCGGCGTTGTTGAAGCCCGACATGGGCCCGGCGTCGAGACCCAACGCACGGGCCGCGATGATCAGATAGGCGCCCTGCAGCGAGCCGTTTCGGAAGGCCATCGGTTCCGCCATCGGCGTGCCCTTGAGACCCGACAGCATGGTCGGCGCGTTGGGGAACAGGGTGGCGTTGTGGTCCATGAAGTCGAGGTCATGGCCGATGATCACGGTCACCGGGGCCTGCAGGATCTTCGCCTGGTTGTTGCCGCTGGCGAGCGCCGACAGCTTCGCCTTGCCCTCGGGGCTGGTCACGAACACGAACCGCGCGGGCGAGGAATTGGCCGCGGTCGGGCCGAACTTGGCGAGGTCATAGACCTGCTTCAGCAGCGCTTCCGGCAGGGGCTCCGGGTTCCAGGCGTTGTAGGTCCGCGCTTCGCGGAACAGCTGGTCGAGGTCGGCGTCGGGAAGCGGGGCGGCCATGGGGATCTCCATCCGTATCTGATACGGTTGCAATATAGGGAGGGCCGCGTCCTTGCCAAGGGGTGTCGGGAAGCGCGGACCTAGAGGGTCTGCTCGACCCGGGTTACTTCAGGCACATAGTGCTTGAGCATGTTCTCCACCCCGGCCTTGAGGGTCGCGGAAGAGGACGGGCAGCCCGAGCAGGCGCCGCGCATGTGCAGATAGACCACGCCGGTATCGGCCTCGAACCGTGAGAAGACGATGTCGCCGCCGTCCTGGGCGACGGCCGGGCGGATGCGGCTGTCGAGCAGGTCCTTGATCTCGGCGACGATCTGGGCCGTTTCGCCCTCATAGACCGTGGCGTCGTGGCCGGTTCCGTCGTCATCGTTGAGGATCGGCGCGCCGCTGGTGAAGTGATCCATGATCGCGGCCAGCACCGGGGCCTTGAGATGAGCCCAGTCGCTGTCGGATGTCTTGGTCACGGTGAGGAAGTCGCCGCCGAAGAAGACGCGGGTCACTTCGCCCAGGTCGAACAGGGCCTTGGCCAGCGGTGAAGAGGCCGCTTCGTCCGCGTCACGGAACTCGCGGGCCCCGTCGCCGAGCACATCCCTGCCGGGCAGGAACTTCAAAACCGCCGGATTGGGCGTGGGTTCGGTCTGGATAAACATGAAAATACATGTGGCGCTGCGCAGAGCGCGTGACAAGGGCGACGTTTTCTGGCGCTATGTTAGCACTGATAAGATAGCGGCGCACGATGACGGGTAACGTCGCGGCGCCTCAGGGCAAGGGAGACGGCTATGGCCGACGGCAATTTCGATCCGGGCAAGGCGGCGCGCGACAAGGACGAACTGTTGAAGGCCGCGCGGGAGCGGGCCTGGTCGCTGCCGCTGGACCAGATCAACATCGTCGAGACCGAGCTGTGGCAGAACGACACCCACTGGCCCTATTTCGAGCGCCTGCGGAAGGAATCGCCGGTTCACTACTGCACCGTCGACGAGGAGACGGGCCCCTACTGGTCGGTCACCCGCTTCAACGACATCATGGAGATCGACACCTCCCACCAGGTGTTCAGCTCCGACGCGCACCTCGGCGGCATCACCCTGCGCGACATGGATGACGACTTCATCCTGCCGATGTTCATCGCCATGGATCAGCCCAAGCACGACGTGCAGCGCAAGACCGTGTCGCCGATCGTCAGCCCGCAGAGCCTGATGCAGCTGGAGCCGATCATCCGTGAACGCGCCGCCGGCCTGCTGGACAGCCTGCCGATCGGCGAGACCTTCGACTGGGTCGACCGCATTTCCATCGAGCTGACGACCCAGATGCTGGCGACGCTGTTCGACTTCCCGTTCCACGATCGCCGCAAGCTGACCCGCTGGTCGGACGTGGCCACGGCCGCGCCGGGTATGGGCGTCATCGAGACCGAGGAGCAGCGCCGCGAGGAGCTGTTCGAATGCCTCGCCTACTTCACCGAGCTGTGGAACCAGCGCGTCAACGCCCCGCCGGCCAACAATCTGATCTCCCTGCTGGCCCACGGCGAAGCGACCCGCAACATGGAGCCGATGGAGTATCTGGGGAACCTGATCCTGCTGATCGTCGGCGGCAACGACACCACCCGCAACACGATGACCGGCTCGGTGCTGGCGCTGAACCAGAACCCGGACCAGTACGCCAAGCTGCGCGCCAATCCGGACCTTATCCCGTCGATGGTCTCCGAGACCATCCGCTGGCAGACGCCGCTGGCCCACATGC
>CAZISF010000227.1:3717-3866 GCA_964541915.1 uncultured Caulobacter sp. | reverse complement strand
CTGAGGGAGAGGTGGCCCGGCGGAGCCGGGTCGGAGAGGGATGAGCCGCTGATCAGGAGCCATCCCCCGCAACCTGCGCCACCCACACCACCCAGCACCCCAAGGACCCCCCCACCCCCCCCCACACCAGAGCCCCCGGAAATAAAAAC
>CAZISF010000227.1:0-3707 GCA_964541915.1 uncultured Caulobacter sp. | reverse complement strand
CCGCATGGTCCCCCTCTCCCTCCGGGAGAGGAGTGGCCGCTTATTTCTTCAGCTCCAGGATCTCCAGCTTCGACTCCTGCTTCGGCCACGGCAGCACCAGCCGCCAGCGGTCGGCGCCGATCCGTTCGAACACCCCGACCTGATCGCGCTCGGCGTTCTGGCCGTAGGCGGGATACGTCGTCTCATCGACGCCCCAGGCCTGGGCGCCGACGAACACCAGCCGCTTGTCGGTGTCGGGATACAGCAGGCCGCGCGTGCGCTGGCTGCCGCCGGTCTTGGTCAGGATCAGGTCGCCGCCCGGGGTCAGCTCGACCGTGCAGGTGAAGTACGGGTAGGCGACATAGGTCAGCCCGCCCTCGATCAGCGACCCGATCTTGATCGTCCGGCAGCGGTACTTGCCCGGCCCCGGCTGCAGGTTGCCGGCCAGCGCGCCGTCCGGCACGGCCAGCAGGCCGAGGGCGTCGAGCTCCGCCCCGTGCATGTGGCCCTTGTTGGCCTCGGCCAGCGCCGTCTTCCAGGCCTCGGCCAGGCGATCGACGCGGCTCTGGTCCTCGGCGTTGGCGACCGTGCGCCACAGGTCGGTCCCGCCCTGTTCCCCGGCGGCCGGCGTCGGCGTCGGGGCAGGGGCGGGCGCGGTCACCGGCGGCGGGCTGGCGGCCGGGCCGGAGGTTTCCTTCGCCGGTTCCTGCGAACAGGCGGCGAGCGACAGGGCGACGGTGGCGAGGAGCAGGGCGCGGTTCATCATGGGGTGAGCCTATCTCCCTTCTCTCAGCGGGAGAAGGAGGGGTCCCTCCCTCTCCCGTCCGGGAGAGGGAAATCCCCTACTGCCGCGCCATTTCCGCATCGCCGACGCCCTGCCCATCAAGGTCCTGGTCGTCGTCCATGGTCACCGTCACCTTCTTCAGCAGGCCGGTGAAGCTGAACGGCGCGGCGTAGTCGGCCACCGGGCTGCCCCGGTCGAGCCCGATGTCGAGCCCCGACCAGCTGATGAAGTTGTAGAAGCCCAGCGGCGTGGTCAGCTCGCCGGCCGGCGCGCCGTCGATCAGCAGCACCACCCGCCGTCCGCCGGGACCCGGCCGCACCGCCACCCCCAGCCGCCGGTGGCCTGGCTCGACCGTCCGGTCCGACGTCAGCGTCACATGCTTGCCGCCGATGTTCATGTCGTGCACCAGCCGCCCGTCCCGCACGAACAGGCTGTAGCCGCAGGTCAGGTCGCCGTGGGCGATCAGCACCCCCTCGTCGCCGGCAGCCAGCCGCGCCTCGGCCTCGATGAAGTAGCTGCGGCTGCGGATGTCGGGCGCCACGTCAGTCGGCACGTGACCCATGCCGCGGTGGAACACGAACTTCTTGCGCGCGCCGTGAAAGCGCTGGGCGTTGACCGCGAACCGCTCGGCGAAGCGGTCGTCGAGCGGCAGCACCTGGTGCTTCTCCGCCTGGGTCCACCACAGGGCGATCATCTCTTCCAGCTTGTCCGGCTGGCTCGCGGCCAGGTCCTCGGTCTCCGAGAAGTCCCGGTCCAGGTGGTACAGCTCCCACTGGTCGGCGTCGAACGGCCGTCCCGGCGGGTGGAACGCCACCGCCTTCCAGCCGTCCTTCCAGATCCCCCGGTGGCCGAACATCTCGAAATGCTGCGGCCCCGCCTTGGCCGGCGCGGAGCCGTCGAACAGCGAGGCCTTGAAACTGGTCCCCTCCAGCGGCGTCTGCGCCACGCCCGCGATCACCGCCGGCGGCGTCACGCCCAGCAGCTCCAGCAGCGTCGGGGTCACGTCGCTGGCGTGGGTGAACTGCCCGCGCAGCTCGCCCCGCGCCGGCAGCCCCGCCGGCCAGCTGATCACCAGCGGATCGCGGATCCCGCCGCCGTGGGTGTTCTGCTTGTAGCGCCGCAGCGGCGTGTTGGACGCCATCGCCCAGCCGAGCGGGAAGTTCGAATGGGTGTCCGGCCCGCCGATGTCGTCAATGCGGGCGATCTTCTCTTCCATCGGCTCGGGTTTGCCGTTGTAGGGCCCCATGGCGTTGACCATGCCCAGCGGCCCGCCCTCCTGGCTGGCCCCGTTGTCGGACAGCACCAGGATCAGGGTGTCCTCGCGCAGCCCGGCGTCCTCGAGGAACCCCACCAGCCGCGCCAGATGCTGGTCGGCATGATCGAGCATCCCGGCGAACGCCGCCTGCAGCCGGGTGAACAGCCGCTGCTCGTCGGGCGTATGCTCGTCCCAGGCCTTCACCCAGTCGTTGCGCGGCGGCATGCGCGTGTCGGCCGGCACGATGCCCAGCGCCTTCTGCTTCGCCAGGCGCCGCTCGCGCTCGACGTCCCAGCCGCCGGAGAACACGGCGTCGTACTTGGCAATGATGTCCTTTGGAACCTGGTGCGGCGCGTGACAGGCGCCCAGCGCCAGCCAGGTCAGCCACGGTGTCTCCGGATCATCGGCCGTGTGGTCGGCGATATAGCGGATCGTCTGGTCAACCAGATCCTCCGTCAGATGATAGCCGGTCTCGAACGTGCCCGGCGCGGCCACCGGTGTGTTGTCGCGCACCAGCTCGGGCGAATACTGGTCGGTCTCGGCGTCGAGGAAGCCGTAGAACCGGTCGAACCCGCGTCCCAGCGGCCAGCCGTCGAACGGCCCGGTCGCCCCGCTCTCGGTCAGCGGCGTCACATGCCATTTGCCGACCATGTAGTTCCGATACCCGTTGGCCTTGAGCATCTCGGGCAGCATCCCCGCCTCGCGCGAGATCTTGCCGCGATAGCCGGGAAAGCCGCTGTCGAAGTTGGCCAGGCAGCCCATCCCCACGCTGTGGTGGTTGCGCCCCGTCATCAGCGCCGCCCGCGTGGTCGAGCACATCGCCGTGGTGTGGAAGCCGGTGTAGCGCAGCCCCTCGGCCGCCAGCCGGTCGATGGTCGGCGTCTCGATCGGCGAGCCGTAACAGCCGAAATCGCTGAAGCCCACGTCGTCGAACAGCACCACCAGGATGTTCGGCGTCCCCTTCGGCGGCTTGACCTTCGTCGGCCAGAACGGCGTGGAGTCAGCGATCGTCCGCCCGATCACGGGTCCGGTGGTCATGGCGCGTTTCCTCGTCTGCCTTGCGGGGGAGGATAGGCGGGGGCGGAGAGGCGTACCAGTGGGTAACACGAAAGCCCTCCCCCTCGATGGGGGAGGGTTGGGAGGGGGTGTGCCACCCTGCGTCGGTGAAGGGGGCGGACAGGCGCCGGGTCCCATCGCGCGCTTCCGGCCCGACCGTGACAGCACCCCCATCCCCGACCCTTCCCCCATCGAGGGGGAAGGGGGCAGAAGGAGGATTGGCCCGACACCACAACCCCCGGTATAGTTCCCGCTCCGCAGGAGCCCCCTCATGCGCTACTGGTGGGTCAATCATCGCCGCACGGCGCGGGCGGAGATCGCCGGCGCCTTCCTTTGGGCGCCGCGTCGCGAGACCGGTCCGCGCAACCTGACCCAGGACAACGTTCGCGCCGCCGCGCCGGGCGACCTGATCCTGTCCTACGCCGGCGGCCAGATCGGCGCGGTCGGCCGCGTCGCGGACCACGCCTTCCCGGCCCCGAGACCCGCCGGCTTCGGCCAGGCCGACGCCCCGCACGGACCGGACGGCTGGCGCCTGCCCGTTCACTGGGTCCCGGTCGACCCGCCGGTCCGCCCGGCCCCGCTCTACGCCACCGACCTCGCCCCGCTGATGCCCGCCCGCCATGCACCGCTCAA
>CAZISF010000226.1:3280-3899 GCA_964541915.1 uncultured Caulobacter sp. | reverse complement strand
TGGCGCTCGACAAGATCGCCTTCATGCCGTTCGGCCTGATGGTCGACCGCTGGCGTTGGGAAGTCTTCAACGGCCAGCTGACCCCGGCGACCTACAACAGCGGCTGGTGGAAGCTGCGCACCCAGTACCAGGGCATCATCCCGCCGGGACCGCGTCCGACCGACGCCTTCGATCCGGGCGCGAAGTACCACGTGCCGGCCAACGTTCCGTACACGCGCTACTTCCTGGCGCACGTGTATCAGTTCCAGTTCCAGCGAGCGGCCTGCCGGCAGGCGGGCTGGACCGGGCCGCTGCACCGCTGCTCGATCTACGGCAACAAGGAAGTCGGCGCGAAGTTCAACGCGATGCTCGAGATGGGCGCCTCGCGCCCCTGGCCGGAGGCCATGCAGGCCTTCACCGGAGAGACCCGCGGCGACGCCTCGGCGGTGGCCGACTACTTCAAGCCGCTGAACATCTGGCTGACCAAGCAGAACAAGGGCGAGCACTGCGGCTGGTAGGTTGATCCTCCCCATCGGGGGAGGTGTCGACGCGCAGCGACGACGGAGGGGGTCCGCTCAGATTTCGGCTGCCCCCCTCAGTCGCCCCCGCTCAACACACGGCCCCCCCCCCCCGCCCCAGC
>CAZISF010000226.1:0-3270 GCA_964541915.1 uncultured Caulobacter sp. | reverse complement strand
GGCGGCGGGGGGGGGGGGCGCCGGCCCTTCTGCCGGCGCCCCCCGGGGGGCCCCCCGCCCCGGGCGGGGGCCCACAGCTCCGCCGAAGGGGAGCATCCTGCTTCTATTCCGCCGCCGCCAGGGCCGCCGCCCGGGGACGCGTCACCGCCGCGAACCGCGCATGGTACTGCGGGTGCTCGGTGCCCATCCAGCGATCCCACCAGGTGAAATAGAGGCCGTAGTTCCAGCCGGCCTGGCTGTGGTGCAGGTCGTGATGGGTGACGGTGGTCATCCAGTCGAACAGCGGCTTGCCCTCGCGGTTGGCGGGGAACAGTTCGTAGCCCGAATGGCCGAGCACGTTGCGGGCGATCTGGTGCAGCATGAAGACGCCGAACCCGACCCACGACACCGGAACCAGCAGCTCCCAGACGACCGTGAAGGTCGCCATCACCGCGGCTTCGGCCAGGTCGAAGCTGTAGGCCGTGAACGGCGTCGGGTTGTGCGAGCGGTGGTGCCGCCGGTGGAAGCGGCGGAACAGGCGCGGGTCATGCATTGTCCGGTGCGCCCAGTAAAAATAGGCGTCGTGAGCGATCACCGTGATGATGAATGACACGATGATCCACACCGGCCCGGCATGCTCGCGCAGGTCGTGTCCCCACAACAGCCCGGCCTTCCACATCAGCACGCTGAGCAGGGAGACCGTCGAGAACACGGCCACCGAGCGGACGGAACAGAGGAACTCGATGACCAGTTGCCGGGCCGGCGGGGTGTCCGGGCGGATCTTGCGGTGGCGCAACAGCGGCGCGCAGATCACGCACAGCACGAGCCAGGTCAGCGGCGCGGCGATGATGTAGCGCGTCATGTCGCCGCCGAAGCCTGTCAGCCAGTGGCGGCCGAGGTCGATAAGCTGGGGTCCGATGCGGTCCACGCGTGTCACTCCTAAAGGTCGATGACCGCAGACTGCCCTGCCGTGATCGGCGCCGCTTCCCCAGGTCGGCCGGGACTGGCGGATTCCGGAATCAGCCGATGATTTCCGGATTCGGCGAGTCGGCCAGGGCCTTCAACCGCCAGGCGGAGGGGGTCAGGCCGGTGGCGTCCTTGAACGCGCGGTTGAACGGCCCGAGCGAGCCGTAGCCGAGGTCGAAAGCCAGGGCGGAGATCAAGGCGCGGGCGTTCTCCGGCGCGGCCAGCGAGGCCTTGGCGGCCTCGACGCGGCGCGCGTTGAGGAAGTCGGCGAAGTTGCGATGGCCGAGAACCCCGTTGATCAGTCGGCGCAGGCGATGCTCGGGCGCGCCCACCTCGACGGCCAGCTGTCCGATGGTCAGCCCCTCGCGGCGCCACAGGTCCCCGTCGGCCATGATCGCCTGCAGTCGCGCGAGCAGCGGCCGGTCCTGCGGCGGCACGGCGTCGGGGGCGGCGGCTCCTGTGCGTGCCGGCCTTCCGAACAGGTCGGGCCGCCCCTGCAGAAAGGTGATCGCGCCCGCGAGGTTCATCGCAGCCAGGCTGGCGGCCTGGGCGAGCGACCCCCAGGCAGGGTTGAAGCCCAGATCGCTGGCGATTTCGAAGCCGGACAGGATCATGCAGTAGACGCCGACCACGACCATGAACGGCCCGCGCAGCGATCGTCGCGCCTCGATCAGGTCGCCGCCCCAGCTGCGCCAGATCACGAGCATGACATTCAGCACCAGCACCACCTCGAGCAGGTTGTGCACGATCCACACGCCGCGGGCTGCCGGCGACCGCAGGACGCCGCCGACCAGGCCGACGAGCATCATGATGGCCACCGGCGTCATGCGGCTCCAGGTCACCGCGCGGTCCTCGAACAGGGTGACGGCGAACAGCCAGAACCAGGCGGTGCCGGCGATCGACAGCAGCCAGATCGGTCCGGCGATGAGATGCAGCGCGCGGGTGTCCGCGCCGCCGGAGTTCAGGCCGAACGCGGCGACCGAGAGGCAGAAGATGGCGCCGGTCCAGCGGGCCGGGCCCCCTTGCCCGCTGCGCAGCAGTCCGACGCCGGTGGCGAGCACCGCGCCGACAGCCATGCCCCGCAACAGCAGTTCCAACGATTCCATGCCGGACGTCCCAACCCTCGAGCCGGAGATTCCCACGGGTCAGGGGCCTCGTCGATAGGGCGTCATGGTTTCCCGACTTTGACCTTGTCTGGTGGGGCATGCGTTTACCGCGTCGGCGTCATCGTCGGTGGTCATCCGCAACTCTGTTCGGGGCAGGGGCCATGAAGATGAAGCTGTCGGTTCCCGGCTGGATCAGCCGGTGTCTTGTGCGCGCCAGGCGGGAGGATGGCGCGGTCGCCGTCCAGTTCGCCCTTCTGCTCGTACCCATGACCGTCATGGTGTTCGGGGCGGTCGACGTCAGCCGGGCCTCCGGCGAAAAATCGCGGCTGCAGGACGCGCTGGACGCGGCGGCGCTGGCCGCCGCCCGGTCGACCGAGACGACGGACGCCGGGCTGAAGCTGGTCGGCGACAAGGTGCTGGTCGCGGACCTTGCCGCCAGCAAGGCGGTGCTCGCCTCGTCGACCTTCCACCTCGAGGGCACGAAGGTGATCGCCACCGCCCAGGCCTCGATGACTACCTCGGTGGCCGACCTCTGGACCTCCGGCGACATGACCATCGGCGCACAGTCCGAAGTCACCCGGTCATCGCACAACGTGGAGGTCGGACTGGTGCTGGATGTCACCGGATCGATGGCCGGTTCCCGGATCGCCGACCTGAAGACGGCGGCCAAGGACCTCGTTGATCTGGTCGTTCAGACGCAGCAGTCGCCCTACTACACCAAGATGGCGCTCGTTCCGTACTCGTCCGCCGTCAACGTCGGCGGCTACGCGGCCAGCCTCCGCGGGACATTCACCGCCGGAACCTGCACCACGCCCGGCTGCGCCAGCTTCAAGTTCACCAGCGCCGCCGGAACATCAAAGACTTTCGCCATCAGCGATTGCGTCAGCGAGCGGACAGGCTCCGCCGCCTACACGGACGCCTCGCCGGCGGCCGCGTTCCTCGGGCGCGATTATCCGAGTTCGGCCAACCCCTGCCTCTCGAGCAGCATCATGCCACTGACGACGGATCGGACAGCGTTGAAGGCGCGGATCGACGGCCTGTCCGCGGCGGGCTCGACGGCCGGCCACATCGGCCTCGCCTGGGGCTGGTACATGGTCTCGCCGAACTTCGCTTCACTCTGGCCCGCAGAAAGTCAGCCGGCGGCCTATGGCGCGGATCGGCTGCTGAAGGTCGTCGTGCTGATGACCGACGGCGCGTTCAACACCACCTACTGCAAGGG
>CAZISF010000225.1:0-3930 GCA_964541915.1 uncultured Caulobacter sp. | reverse complement strand
TCAATGGTGCCCGGCGGCTTGCTGGTGACGTCGTAGACGACGCGATTGACGCCGCGGACCTCGTTGATGATCCGGGTGGCCGTCTTGCCGAGGACCTCCCAGGGGAATTCGAAGAAGTCGGCCGTCATGCCGTCGGTCGAGGTGACCGCGCGCAGGGCCAGGACGTTCTCATAGGTGCGGGCGTCGCCCATGACGCCGACCGTCTTGACCGGCAGCAGCACGGCGAAGGCCTGCCAGATCCTGTCGTACAGCCCTGCCTTGCGGATCTCGTCGAGATAGATGGCGTCGGCCTGCTGCAGTACCGCCACCTTCTCGCGGGTGATCTCGCCGGGGATGCGGATGGCCAGGCCCGGGCCGGGGAACGGGTGGCGGCCGACGAAGTCCGGGTGCAGGCCCAGCTCGACGCCGAGCGCCCTCACCTCGTCCTTGAACAGCTCGCGCAGCGGCTCGACCAGCTTGAGCTTCATGTAGTCCGGCAGGCCGCCGACGTTGTGGTGGCTCTTGATGACGGCGCTGGGGCCGCCCCGCGCCGACACGCTCTCGACGACGTCCGGATAGAGGGTGCCCTGGGCGAGGAATTCGGCGCCCTCGATCTTGGCCGACTCTTCGTCGAAAACGTCGATGAACAGCTTGCCGATGGTCTTGCGCTTGGTCTCGGGGTCGCTAACGCCTTCGAGTGCGTCGAGAAAAAGATCAGCCGCATCAACGTGGATCAGCGGGATGTTGTAGTGGTTCTTGAACAGCGAGACGACCTGCTCGCTCTCGCCCTTCCGCATCAGGCCGGTGTCGACATAGACGCAGGTTAGCTGGTCGCCGATGGCCTCGTGGATCAGCACGGCGGCCACCGAACTGTCGACGCCGCCGCTGAGACCGCAGATCACGCGGCCCTTGCCGACCTGCTCGCGGATGCGGGCGATCGACTCGGCCTTGAAGGCCGCCATGGTCCAGTCGCCGCGCAGGCCGGCGATGTTGAACAGGAAGTTCCGGTAGATCCTGGCGCCGTTGACCGTGTGGATGACCTCGGGGTGGAACTGCACACCGTAGATCTTGCGGGCGTCGTCGGCGATGGCGGCAAAGGGCGCGCCGGTGGAGGTGGCGATGACCTCGAAGCCGTCGGGAATGGCGGTGACCCGGTCGCCGTGGCTCATCCAGACCGTTTCCAGACCGCCGACGCCGGCCAGGCCGTCGAACAGAGGGCTGGCCTTGCCGATGGCCAGTTCGGCGCGGCCGAATTCGCCGGCATGGCCGCCCTCGACCTTGCCGCCCAGCACGTCGCACAGCAGTTGCTCGCCGTAGCAGACGCAGAGCATCGGCACGCCGAGCTCGAACAGCTTGGTCCCGATGCGTGGGCTGTCGGCCTCCAGCACGCTGGCCGGACCGCCGGACAGGATGATTGCCGCCGGCTGGAAGGCGTCGACCAACGCCTCGACCTTGTCGAACGGATGGATCTCGCAATAGACGCCCGCCTCCCGCACCCGGCGGGCGATCAGCTGCGTCACCTGGCTGCCGAAATCGACGATCAGGACGGGCTGGTGGGCGGGCTTCATTGGCAGTCCTTGTCAGTGGGGCGCTGCTGTCCGAGCAGCTGAACTTCGGGGAGCGTGGCGACGATCTCTTCGCCGCGCGGCGTGCGCAGTCCGACCATGTCGCCCATCGGGCCGGTCTCGGCCTGGATCAGGATCACCCGCTGGCGGCCCGCGTCTTCACTGGACCAACAGGCGTACTGGGGGATCCGCAGGGTCATCGGCTTGACCTGACCCGGCGCGCCGCCGGTGGCGAAAGCGGCGTTGCCCGCCATGACATCGGCGTCGGTGGCGACGCGGCCGGTGATGAACCCGGTGGTCGGCAGGTCGGGCCAGACCGTCGCGGCGGCGAGCAGGATCAGGCCGATCATTTCGCCTTCTCCAGCACCGCCACGAAGAAGCCGTCCGTCCCCGCGCTGAGGGGGGTGAGGCGCAGGAAGCCTTCGGGCGTGGCATGTTCCGCGACCGCCTCGAACGCGGCCGGGACGACAGCGAAGCCCGGCATCCGCGCCAGGAACGCCGCGATCCGGTCCTCGTTCTCCTCGGCGAAGATCGAGCAGGTCACGTAGATCAACCGGCCGCCCGGTTTCACATAGGCGCAGGCCTGATCGAGCACATGATCCTGCTCGGCCATGCGGCGTTCGAGCTGCTCCGGCGACAGGCGCCACTTGGAGTCCGGATGCCGCCGCCAGGTGCCCGCGCCGGTGCAGGGGGCGTCGACGAACACCAGGTCCATCTTCGCGTCCATCCCCTTGAGCGGCTCGGCCTCGACCGGCGAGCGGATCTGCAGGTTACGCACCCCGGCGCGGGTGGCGCGCGGAATGACGTCGGCCATCCGGCGGGCGTCGCTGTCATGGGCGTAGAGCTGGCCGGTGTTGCCCATCAGGGCAGCCAGGGCGAGCGTCTTGCCCCCGCCCCCGGCGCAGAAGTCGAGCACCTGCTTGCCTTTGATGTCTCCGGCGCAGGCGGCGGCGATCTGGCTGCCGAGGTCCTGGACCTCGAACCAGCCCTTGCCGAACTGAGGGATCGTCTCAACCGAGCCGGCGCGGTCGGTGGCCGCCGGGGCGGGGATGCGGAAGGCGTCGGGCAGGATGCCGGCCACGATCGCGTGCAGCGGCTGCAGGGCCTTGGCCGCGCGCTCGGGATCAGTCTTCAGCCGGTTGGCGCGCAGGTCGACAGGCGCCCGCTCGGCGAGCGCGGCCAGCTCAACCCCCCTCGCCTCGCCGAACACGCGGCTGATGTGCGGCTCAAGCCAGTCGGGATAGTCGCCGGCCACCGGCGCGGTCGCCGGCGTCGTATGGGGCGTGGTCAGGGAAGCCGTTTCGGCCTCGGTCAGGCCGCCGATGCCGTGCTCGCTGTCGCCGGCCGCCTGGGCGACCCGGTCGAGGGGCCAGCCCCAGCCAAAGCGGACTGCGGCGAGGGCCGCCGCTCGCGCAGTGTCCTCGCCCATTGTCCAGCCCAGCGATCGCCGCTTGCGCAGCACGTCGAGGACCAGGCCCGAGACAAAGGCCCGGTCCTTCGAGCCGGCGTATCGCGCGGACTCGCCCCAGCCCTTGAGCGCCATGCGGGCAGGTTTGTGACGCGTCTCGATATCCTCGAGGACCTGGATCGCCGCCGCTAACCTGCCGCCGTCACGCAATCAAACACCCGCTATCAAGGAGCCAGGATGGCCCAGAAGATCATCAGAAGACCGGCAGTGCTGCCGACCCACACCAGAGAGCGGATCTGCTTCATGCCGAACGCGTAGAGCGGCACGTACAGGACACGACCCGCCAGATAGATCAGCGCGCCGTTGTGCGTCAGGTCGCTGTTCTTGCCCGCCACATGGGCGATCAGGACAGCGGCGATGAACAGCGGCAGGGTCTCGAACAGATTGTATTGCGCCCGTTGCAGCCGGCTGGCGATGGGCGACAACGGCGGCATCTCTTCATCCCGCGCGCCGGTATTCCACTTCAGGCCGTACTGGCCGGTGCGGGCCATGTCGAACGCGAGAATCTGGACGAAGGCCAGGACCAGGGTCCAGCCAAGGATGCAAAGCTCGAACGTCATACTCTAGTCCCCCCGTTTGATCCCGGCGTCAGATGGCGCTCGGGTAGTTGGGCGCTTCCCGCGTGATCATCACGTCATGGACGTGACTCTCGCGCAGGCCCGCGCCGGTGATGCGGATGAACTTCGCCCGCTTCTGGAACTCGAGGATGTCGGGCGCACCGACATAGCCCATGGCCGCCCGCAATCCGCCGACCAGCTGGTGGATGACCGGAGCGATCGGACCCTTGAACGGCGTCTGCCCCTCGATCCCTTCCGGCACCAGCTTGAAGGTGTCGGTGACTTCCTTCTGGAAGTAGCGGTCGGCCGAGCCGCGAGCCATGGCCCCCAGCGAGCCCATGCCGCGATAGGATTTGTAGGA
>CAZISF010000224.1:0-4007 GCA_964541915.1 uncultured Caulobacter sp. | reverse complement strand
ATCGGCAAGCTTCGCAAGTCGAAGATGGATACCGCCGCCATCGCCGCGGCGCTGGGCTATGACGACCTGGAGATCAAACGCCTTGAGGCGCTGGCCCACGTCCATGGCAATGTGCTGAAGGCCTTTCGCAAGGGCAGCCTGACCCTCAAGCAGGTTCGTCTGTTCGCGCGGATGCCCGACAAGAAGCAGCAGGGCGAGCTGGCCGAGACCGCGCTCGACGGCCACTTCCATGACTACCAGCTGCACCAGGTGATCAGCGGCTCGCGCCTGACCATCGAGGATGACCGCTTTAGCCTCGTCGGGATGGCCCGCTACACCGCCGCCGGCGGGCGGGTCGAGTCCGACCTGTTCGCCGAACTGGCCGATGTCCTGCTCGATCCCGGCAAGCTGCAGGACCTGTGGCGGGAGCGCGCCGCCCCCTTCGTCAAGGGGTTCAAGCAGCTTGGGCTCGCCGTCTACATCGGGCGAGACGCCGGCTTCCGGGCTCCGGAAGGCTTCGAGACCCTGCCCTACGTCTATCCCGGTGACCTGACCGATGAGACCAAGGCGGTGCTGGCGGCTGCGCGGCAGCGGGTGGTCCAGGCCGCGCGTGATCTCGGCGGCATCGATCTCGCCGCCGACGATGCGGAGCTGACGATCTTCCCCCTGCTGCAGGCGAAGATGGAGGTGGCCGCGGCCCCGCTGAAGCGGCTGGCGCTCGGCGCCGTCATCCTGTCGCCCGACGGGGCGACCGGGATCTCGGCCGAATTCTTCGCCGCGCCGGTGTCGGAGGAGCTGCTGGATGAGGCGGGGGATGAGGAGGCCAACGAAGACGATGCGAACGGCGGCCAGGCCAACGGCGCGCGCTACGGTCGCTCCGCCAGCGACGTGGAAGTGCCCAAGGCCGATGTCGATGTCGAAGGTTCCAGCCACGTCCTGCACGAGACCCGCACCGACGTCGCCACGCGCGGGCTGATCCGTGATCTTGCCGACAATCCGGCCGCTGCGTTGACGGCCTTGGTCGCCCAGCTGTTCAAGCAGCTGGCGCTGCACGGCGGGTCGGGCCAGGAGGAGTCGGCGCTGACCATCAACGCCACCGGCTACCGCCGGGGCCAGATGCCGGCGATCGGCGCTCTGGACGGTGATGTTCGAGCCCGGCTGGAGGCGCGGCGTGTGGACTACAAGGCCTCGGGGCTTCGGCCCATCGCCTGGGTCGACGGCCTCGCCCACGGCGACAAGATGGCCCTGCTGGCGGAACTTACCGCCATCACCCTGAACCTTCGGGAAGCCCGCACCAGCAACATCCGCAACTCGGCCCGGGCCGAGGCCATCGAGCTGGCCGAACTCTGCGCCGCCGACATCTCGGCGCACTGGACGCCTGACCCCGATTACCTGGCCGTCCACTCCAAGAAGCAGCTGCTGGTGCTGCTGGACGAGATGCAGGTGGACGATCCCCGGGCCAAGACCCTGAAGAAGGACGAGCTGGTCGTCCTGGTGGCCGACGCCGCGGCCGAGCGCCAGTGGGCGCCGCGGGTGCTGTCCTGGGAGGGCGCCACGGTTGAGACGCCGCCGCCGGCCGATGAAGACCAGGACCAGGACGAGGGTGATGAGGCCCTGGCCGACGACCTGACCCCAGGCCCGGCCGCACCTTCCCCGGAGGTCGCGGTTCAGCACGCGGCCTGATCGGGGGCCGCATCTGGATACGTCCAGGCGGCCTTGGCTGTGAGGGGACCTCGCCGGCAGCGCCGGCGGGGTCCTCTTGTCGTTTGCGCCTTCGACGCGGCCGGATCCGGTGACCTCGCCCTTGCCGCCTAAAGGAGGGGGGGAAGGGAGCGGGCTTGGTGAGCCCGATGGGACTGGAGGGAGGAGCCCTCCGCCAAGGGTGATCGGAAGATCCCCGCCATGAACGCGACATTCCCCCTCTTCAGCGCCCTTCAGACCCCAGGGGCCGCCCAGGACAAGGCCGCCAACACGCTGGCCGCCGCCCGGGCGCTCACCCCGCACCTCAATCGGTCGCGGGCACTGGATCGCAAGCTGGTGGCCAGCACCATGACCATCTCCTTCGGCGGCTCGGACGCCGAGGGCGCCTGGTCGTGGCGCGACGCCTACGACGCCATCGAGGCGGCCCTGGTCCTGCAGCTGCGTCGGCTCAGCCCGCAGATTGGGCGGCTTGAGGACGCTCCGGCCGAGATCGCGGCCTTGCTGGCCAGCGTCACCGACCTGACCTTGACCCACACACGCCGCAGTGAGGAGCAGGTCGCCCTCGACCAGTTCTCCACGCCGCCCGCCTTGGCCGCCTTGGCGGTTCTGGCCGCCCAGGTCCGGCCTGGCGACAAGGTGCTCGAACCGTCGGCCGGCACCGGGCTGATGGCGATCATCGCCGAAGCGTGCGGGGCGACGCTGGAGCTCAACGAGATAGCGCCGCACCGTTCGGCTCTGCTGGATGGCCTGTTCCCGGCCGCCTCGCGCACCCGCCATGACGCGGCGCACCTGAAGGACATCCTGCCCTCGTCGGGCAGCTTCCAGGCCGTGATCGCCAATCCGCCGTTCCAGCGGCTGGAGGGTCATCTGCACGCCGCCATCGACTGCCTTGCCGAAGGCGGACGGCTCAGCGCCATCGTGCCCACGCGCCTCTTCGAGGACGCCGGGGCGATGCAGGCGCTCTCCCGCCGCGGCCGGGTGGTGGCGTTGATCGCCTTCCCGTCCCGCGCCTATGCCAAGCATGGGACCTCCGTCGAGACCGGCCTGCTGGTGCTGGACCGCGTCGAAGAGTGCGGCGGCGGCGGCGCCGTCAAGGTGGTCAGCGGCGAAACGCTGGCCGATGTCGCCAAGCTGACCGCCGAGCTGGACCCGCGCCCGACCGCTCAGCCGCGCCAGTTCCGGTCGGTCTCCAACGTCGCCTTCCTGGCGCCGCGCGCCCGCGCCCTGGCCACCCCCTCGACCCGCCTGGGGTTCCTGGCCGGGGCGTCGCCGGTGCCGTTCGAGACGATCGCCTGGTCGGGCGAGGGCCACGACGTCGGCCTCTACCAAGCCTACCGGGTCAGCCGCCTGGCCGTGCAGGGGAGCCGGCCACACCCCTCCGCGCTGGTGGAGTCCGGCCCCATGGCGTCGGTGGCCCCGCCGGCCCCGACCTATCGCCCCCTCCTGCCGACCAACATCGTCCAGGAGGGGATGCTGTCGGACGCCCAGATCGAGACCGTGATCTACGCCGGCGAGGCGCAGTCGGGGCTTCTGCCGGGCTGGTGGATGCTGGGCGAAGCGCCGCACAAGCTGGTGCTGGTCAAGGAGGGCGTTGAAGGCGCCTTCCAGCTGCGCCGCGGCTTCTTCCTCGGCGACGGCACCGGCTGCGGCAAGGGCCGCCAGGCCGCCGGGGTCATCGCCGACAACATGGCCCAGGGCCGCCTGAAAGCGGTGTGGATTTCCAGGAACGACACGCTTCTGGAGGACGCACGTCGGGACTGGACGGCGATCGGCGGTTCCGCCTCCGACATCACCCCGCAGAGCGCCTGGAAGCAGGCCGACGCGATCCGCATGGACCGGGGGGTCCTGTTCACCACCTACGCCACCCTGCGTCAGCCGGCGCGGGGGATGCGTCTTTCGCGCCTCGACCAGATCGTCGGCTGGCTGGGCGCCGACTTCGACGGGGTGATCGCCTTTGACGAAGCCCACGCCATGGCCAACGCGGCGGGCGGCGGCCAGGGCGCTCGTGGGCCCAAGAAGGCCTCCCAACAGGGGATGGCGGGCCTGGCCCTGCAGAACAGGTTGCCCAATGCGCGGGTGATGTATGTCAGCGCCACGGGTGCGACCACGCCCGAGAACCTGGCCTACGCCGCCCGTCTGGGCCTGTGGGGCGGGCCGGAGGCGCCGTTCAACACCCGCGACGCCTTCATGGATGCCGTCGAGAAGGGCGGCGTGGCGGTCATGGAGTTGATCGCCCGCGAACTGAAGGCGCTCGGCCTCTACATCGCCCGGTCGCTGTCGTTCGACGGGGTGGAATATCAGGCGCTGCGCCATGTGCTGACCGGCGA
>CAZISF010000223.1:0-4062 GCA_964541915.1 uncultured Caulobacter sp. | reverse complement strand
GCTTGGCGTCATAGGTCGGGGCGCAGCTGACCAGCTGGCTGGCGACCAGCATGGCGCCCTGCTCGCCGTGGAGAAACTGCGACAGCGTCTGGGCATGGCTGCGCCAGGCGAAGTCCAGCTTCTGTTGCGGCGTCAGCGCTTCATACTTCGGGTGACCGGCGAAGGCGTTCATCGTCGGATCGTTGGGGGTCTCGCCGCGCGAGAACGGAACGTCCCAGTCGACGTCCATCTGGGCGTCCCAGTTGAACCGCTTGCCGAGCTCATAGAGCTTGCGGATGCGTGCGTTGGCGTCCTGGTAGTCCCAGTTGTAGGACCCGGTCAGGGGCGTCCGGAAGATCTCGCGGATGACCTCCACGTCCTCGGACGTCAGCTTGTGGGTCAATTCGTCGTCGAACTCCCGGACGTCCTGCGGCGGGCCGTCGACCAGCGTGACTTTGAGCATTTCCGTCTCCCGATTTCTGCCCCCCAAAGATGACGGGGGCGTCATTTTTTGATTGTGAAAGACGCCGGCGGGGCAGCCCTGCCGGCGTCCGGGCTTCTATTTCGTCAGGTTAACCCAGGTGGACACGGTCCCGAGCGTCACGCCGAACGTGCAGAAGCCGACAATGACCATGATCAGATAGGCCTGGTGCGCGGGCGGCAGGGCGGACAGGGTTTCGAGCATCGCGTGTCTCCTTTCGGTTCGGAGGCCAGTAGGCCTCGCCCGAAAGCAGGCGATCATTGACCTGGATCATTCCTCGCGGAGAGCGCCGCGCGGATCGCGCGGACGAGCGTGTCGCCGAGCAGGGGCTTCTCGATCAGGGTCGCCCCGACGGCGCGCGCGGCGTCCCGAACGAGCGGACTGGCATGGCTGGTGATCAGGATGGCCGGCAAGGTGACTCCGCCGGCGCGCAGCCCTGTCAGCAAATCGAGCCCGTTGGCGGTCGGCAGACGGTAGTCGACAACCAGGCAGGCGTTGGCCGCAGGCAGTCTGGCCATGTCGACGGTGTCGGTGGATCGGTGCGTCTCGACCAGCAGGCCGTCGAGCTCAAGCGAGAAGCGCAGAGCCGCCAGCAGATGCTCATCGTCGTCGACAATGATCGCGGTCGGCTGGCCGGTGGCCGATGTTCCGCTTTCAGGGCGCATGGCATGCAGTCTGACCCGTTCGTCCGGGCCGGACTTTGATCTGCCTCAAAACGCGTCAGTAGCCGGCGACGAGCGCCATCCGGACAAGTTCCGACAGACTGCCGGCCCCCATCTTGGTCATCAGGTTCGCGCGATAGACCTCGACGGTCCGGGGGCTGATGCCGAGGTCATGCGCGATGATCTTGTTAGGCTTTCCGCTGACCACGCCCCCCAGCACATCGCGTTCCCTCGGCGAGAGCTCGTCCAAGCGCGCCTTGATCGCCTGCCGCTCCGGATTGACCCCGGAGGGCGCCGAACGGTCCCGGAAGGCGATCCGGATCGCATCCAGAAGGGTCTCGTCGTCGAACGGCTTTTCGATGAAGTCGACAACGCCCGCCTTCATCGCCTCGACGGCAAGCGGAACGTCACCGTGACCGGTGATCACCACCACCGGATAGTCGTGACCCGCCGCGCGGAGCGCCTTGATCAATTCCAGGCCGGTCATGTCGGGCATGCGGATATCGGTGACGATACAGCCGAGGGTCGCATCGGGAATGGTCGCCAGGAATTCGGCCGCCGAAGCGCTTCCCACGGCGCTGAGGCCCGCCGTGTCCAGGAGGAACAGCAGCGAGTCCCGCATCGCCGCGTCGTCGTCGATGATGTGAACGAGCAAATCAGTCATCGTCACCCAGATCTTCGGGACGGACCGCCCTCAAGGTGAACCTGAAGGTCGCGCCGCCCTTGTCGTTGGTCTCGACGCGGATCTGGCCCCCGTGAGCCTCGACGATGGTGCGCGAGATCGACAACCCAACACCCATACCCTGCGACTTGGTCGTGAAGAAGGGCTGGAATAGCCGCTCGGCGATGTCCGGACTGATGCCGGGCCCGGTATCGGCGATCGACACTTCAACCATGCCGCCCTTGAAGGGTACTGCGGAGACCGTCAGCTCGCGGCGATCGGACACCTGCATCGCCTCGATGGCGTTTCGCATCAGGTTCACCAGGACCTGCTGGATCTGGACCTTGTCGGCAAGGACAAGGTCGACCCGACGGTCGAGGCGGTACTGAACGCGGACGCCCCGTTCTATGGCTCCGATCAGGGCCAGCACGCCGGCTTCCTCGATCGCCTTGGGCAGGCTTTCGATCCGGGGTTCAGACTCGCCGCGGGCCACGAAGTCTCTCAGCCGCCGGATGATCTGCCCGGCCCGAAGAGTCTGGTCGGCGGCCTTTTCCAGAGCGTCGCGAAGGCGCGGCAGATCGGGCGTGTCGGATTCGATGAGGCGCCGCGATCCCTTGAGATAGTTGGCGGCGGCCGAGAGCGGCTGATTGAGTTCGTGCGCCAGGGCCGAGGCCATCTCGCCCATGGCCGTGAGGCGCGAGACGTGGACCAGCTCGGACTGCAGGTCCTGCAGGCGCCGCTCGGTCTCCTGGCGCTCGGTCAGGTCCCGGACGAAGCCGGTGAAGTGGCGGCGTTCCGAAGACACCATCTCGCCGACGGAAAGTTCCATCGGGAAGGTCGACCCGTCCCGACGTTCACCGACGACAACGCGGCCGATCCCGATAATCCGGCGCTCGCCGGTGGAGAGATAGCGCTCCAGGTAGCCATCATGAGCGTCGTGGTACGGCTGCGGCATCAGCATGCTGACGTTCCGCCCGATCACCTCCTCGGCGGACCAGCCGAACAGCCGCTCGGCGGTCGCGCTGAAGGACTGGATGATGCCGCGAACGTCGATAACCACCATCGCATCCGGAACGGTGTCCAGGATCGACCGCAGGTGGGCTTCCCGCTCCCGAAGCGCTTCAAGCGCTTCTTCGGGTCCCACTGCCGGATCATAGGATTTGCGGATGTCTGTCATGGTCGCCCGGACCGACTATACCCATCCGGGCATAGCGGTCGAGGCGTGACAAATTCGCTCAGGCGGCGAGTCGCTCGAGCGCCTGGGGATTGCGGACGCGGAAGTGACGCAGGGCGTCGAACTCGACGACGGCGGTCGACTGGAGCTGGCTCAGCATGCGCGACACGGTCTCGATGGTCAGGCCCAGATAGTCGGCAATGTCCTGACGCGTCATCGGCAGATCGCCGGCGCCGCCGGTCCTGGCGATGACCCCCCGCAGGAAGCTGGCGACACGCTCCGACGCGGTCTTGCGACCGAGCATGAGGACGTGATCCTGGGAGCGGTCCAGCTCCCGGACGGTGGCGTCACGGATCATCAGGTCAAAGGTCTCGGCGGCATCGGTCTCGCGGAGCATCGTGCGCCGCGCAGAAAGGACCACGGAATCGCACAGCGCCTCGGCGGAGAACCGATGGTCAGGGCCCGTTTCAAGCCCGAAGACATCGCCCGGAAAGTAGAACTCGCCGACCTGGCGACGGCCGTCCGACATCAGGCGGGTCGTGCGAACGGCGCCGCTGACCACGCAGTAGATCCGCTCGACCGGTTCCGCCTGGCCATAGATCTCTTCATCCTTGCCATAGGTGTCGCGAACACCCAGCCGCGCGAGCGCGTCGAGCGCGGCTTCGGGCGCACCTTCGTACGGAGCCGCGGCGGAGCGATGCGATGCTGTCGTGGAGGCGATCATGACCAATTCCCCAGGATTGATGCTGGAGGATTAGGCCGCGCCTCGAGGGCTTGAAATTCAGGGTCTGCGCTTAAGGATAACTACGTAGGCCTTCGTCGAACGGCGTTTCCCGAGGCTGCGCGGCTTCGAATTTCGAGCGACATGCGCGGTCGCCGACCTGCTGGCCGGTAAAACCCGTTGAGGCGCCGTTGCGGCAACCGGTTAGACATCGCCGGTACAGTCGCCAGGAGCCACCATGTCCGACCTCCAGCCGTCCGGCGTTGAAGACCTGAACCGCACGCTCGGGCTGGTGCGGCGGATCGAGATGAACCCCGAAGGCCGGGCCGTGCTCGAATACGAAGCCGGCCTGCACATGTGCCATTCGGGCGGCGTGGTGCAGGG
>CAZISF010000222.1:2055-4077 GCA_964541915.1 uncultured Caulobacter sp. | reverse complement strand
GAGGTGACCTGGAAGCTGATCCGGGTCGGGAAGTTGGCCTTGATGGTGCCGGTGATGACGTCGACCGACGGGCGCTGGGTGGCCATGATCAGGTGAATGCCGGCGGCCCGGGCCATCTGGGCCAGCCGCTGCACGGCGCCTTCGATGTCCTTGCCGGCGACCATCATCAGGTCGGCCACCTCGTCGATGACCACCACCAGATAGGGCATGTGCTCGGGGCGGATCTTCTCGCTCTCGAAGATCGGCCGGCCGTTGTCGTCAAAGCCGGTCTGGACGGTGCGCTCGAAGTGCTCGCCCTTGTCGATCGCCTCCTTCGCCCGCTCGTTGTAGGCCGCGATGCCGCGCACGCCGATCTTGGCCATGCGGCGATAGCGGTCTTCCATCTCGCGGACAGTCCACTTCAGGGCGACGATGGCCTTCTTGGAGTCGGTCACAACGGGCGCCAGCAGGTGCGGAATGCCGTCGTAGACGCTCAGCTCGAGCATCTTCGGGTCGATCATGATGAACCGGCACTGCTCGGGCGGCAGGCGGTAGAGGATCGACAGGATCATGGCGTTGACCCCGACCGACTTGCCCGAGCCGGTGGTTCCCGCGATCAGCAGGTGGGGCATCTTGGCCAGGTCGGCGATGTAGGGCTCGCCGCCGATCGTCTCGCCCAGCGCCATCGGCAGGGTCTGGGATTGCTTCTCGTAATCGGCGCTGGCCAGCAGGTCGCGCAGATAGACGGTCTCGCGCTTGGTGTTGGGCAGTTCCAGCGCGATGGCGTTACGGCCTTGGACGACGGACACGCGGCAGGCGGCCACGCCCATCGACCGGGAGATGTCATCGGCGAGCGCGACGACGCGGGCGTGCTTCACGCCGGGCGCCGGGACCAGCTCGTACAGGGTCACGACAGGGCCCGGACGGATCTGGTCGATGTTCCCGCGCACGCCGAACTCCGCCAGCACGCTCTCCAGCAGCCGGGCGTTCTGGCGCAGGCCTTCCTCGTCGAAATTGCCGGCGCGGGGCTTGGGTTTCGCGAGAATGGCCAGCTCCGGCAGCATGAAGCCGCCGGGCTGGACGAAGTCGAAGGTCTTCTGCTGCTCGCGCACTTCGCGGCCGCTACTGCGCGGTGTCGCCTTGGGCGGCTTGATCGCCGGCTCGCCGTCGGCGTTGCGCGCGATCGGCGCCTGGATCGGTGTCGGGACGTCCGTGGCGGGGGCGGCGTCCTCGGTGAAGGCGAGGGGTTTGGCGGCCCGCTCGGCGCGACGACGCACGGCAGGGGCGCTCGCGGGGACCGGCGCGGGCGCCGGCGCGCGACGGGCGCGGTCCAGAAGGTGCTCCAGCGCCCCGCCGGCGGCCTCGGCCATGCTTTCGCGACTGGCGCCCAGCGCCAGCGCAAGACCGATTGCGCCCAGCCCCAGCAGGATCAGCCCGGCGAAGACGCCGGCGGCCGGAATATGGGCAAATCCGAGCAGACCGGAGAGGGCGCCCAGCAGGGCGTCGCCCCAGAAACCGCCGAGACCGCCCGCAAGCGCCCAGCTCTTGGGCGGCGTCGGCCCCGACAGGGCTCCCGCGAGGGCGAACACCGCCAGCAGGCCGATCATCGCCCGCAGGCGCATGGGGGCCCGGCCCATGCCGGGCTCGGGCTCCAGCACGCGCGTCAGGCCAAAGACGATCATCAGAAGGGCCAGACCCCAGGCCGCCAGACCCAGTGATTGCAGGCAGATGTCAGCGATCAGCGCGCCCATGCCACCCATCAGATTGGTGGCCGGAAGGGCGGAGGTGGCATTCAGGCTCGGGTCGGCGGAATTCCAGCTGGCGAAGGCGGCGATCAGCGCCGCGCCGGACGCTGCGACGACGCCACCCCGCAGCCGCGTGGTCAGCGGGCGCGCCCAGGCCCAGGCGACGAGTTCCATCGCCATCTCCAGCCCCGATCGCCGCATCGCCCGCGCCATTCGAATCCCCGTTCCCGTGACCGCCCGTTGTCGCGCGGAGAGGGTTAAGGGGCGTTTACTTTGGGGGCGGATCTCATCCTCTCCC
>CAZISF010000222.1:0-1955 GCA_964541915.1 uncultured Caulobacter sp. | reverse complement strand
AGGGAGAGGAAGAGCCTAAAACCCATGCAGGCCAGCGTGCCGGACGTGCCGGGTTGGTCAAGGGTGGGCCTCCGGCCCATCGCTCCGCGACGCGAAGCGCCCTTGAGCAACCCGGAGCGCCCGGCGATGATCTCGGCATGGGGTTTGGGGATGTGTGTGGACATGATCCCGTATCGCCAAAGGCCGAATTGACTCCTGAGCCCAAATCTCAGCGTGGTCGGTGGAAAACCTCACCGAACGGTTTCGCCGACATGGCAGACAGGACTTCCATCGGACTGCCGCCCCAGCGGATAACTGACGCAACGATGCCAGCCGACGGTTCCGGTTCGTCGATCTCCTCCCAACCCGGGCCGGGATGCACACTCCACGTATCGATCGAGGGCGTGGAGAACGAGCCCTTGAAATCTTTGTCAGTGAACGAATAGGAGCCGTTCACGAGGAAGGCCTTCGTCCGAGCTCGGTGGATACGCCAACCTGATCGCAGTAGCACTCGCGCTGGCCTATGAAGCCGTTCGTCTTCAACCTCGACCTCAGCGGTCCACATGGGAGGCACGCCGTCAACGAGCACCCGCTCCACTGCATTCTTCCGCTGTTGATCAAAACGTTCGGCCAGGAGACCGGCCACCGTCACAGCACCCCGCTCCCCGATTACCGGCAAATCGAAAAGCTCACCGACAAGCGCTAGGCGCTGCTCCGGATTGCCGAATACGGTCGCCTGCATAACTTCGCTGTAAACATAGGCGGAAAATGACAGCGCACTGGGAATCTCCGCCGGTTGGTTGTCGTAAAGAGCGCAGCAGGAAACTCCCAACCTTTCCGCTTTCTCCAGTGCGGGCTTCGTGTAGCCCGAGCGCGAATATAGGACGCCCTTGTGAGCACCGGATGATCGAAGCTCGCCCGCAAAAGCATCGATGTCCTGCTGGTTCAGTTTCGCGGTCTTGTGCTTGCAACTGACAAGGACGCGGATCTTCAGGTGGCCGCCGTAAGAGGTCTCGATCCACACATCCCTTTGTCGCAACCGCCCCGTGTCGAGATCGGGGAGCTTTGCGTCGTGAACAACCACTGCCTTGGGTTCAAGAGCTTGTGCAAACGTGGCAACTGCCACCTCGAATGCTCGCCAGTCATCAGCCATCTCAAGGTCCTGGGTTTCCGCGAAGATGAGCGAATTCGTCGAAGCCCCATGATGCGCGCGAATCATAAGGCAAGAAAAAGGGCGGCCCCGTTTCCGAAGCCGCCCCTGATCTCACAGCGATAACCGGAAGGCTTACGCCTCGGCGGGTTCCGCCTTGGCCGAGAGGTCTTCGCCGGTTTCCTGGTCGACGACCTTCATCGACAGCTTGGTCTTGCCGCGATCGTCCAGGCCCAGGAATTTGACCTTGACCTCCTGGCCTTCCGAAACGACGTCGGCCGGGTTGGCGACGCGCTCCAGCGCCATCTGCGACACGTGGACCAGGCCGTCCTTGGCGCCGAAGAAGTTCACGAAGGCGCCGAAGTCGACGACCTTGACGACCTTGCCGTTGTAGATGGCGCCCAGCTCGGGCTCCGAGGCGATCGACTTGATCCACTCCTTGGCGGCGTCGATCTTGGCCTGGTCGGAGGCGGCGATCTTGATCGTGCCGTCTTCGCCGATGTCGATCTTGGCGCCGGTTTCGGCGGTGATCTCGCGGATCACCTTGCCGCCCGTGCCGATCACTTCCCGGATCTTGTCGACCGGGATCTTGATCGTCTCGATCTTCGGGGCGAACTCGCCCAGTTCCGCGCGCGGCGCTTCCATGGCCTTGGCCATTTCGCCGAGGATGTGGTGACGGCCGGCCTTCGCCTGCTCGAGAGCCTGCTTCATGATCGCTTCGGTGATGCCGGCGATCTTGATGTCCATCTGCAGGCTGGTGATGCCGTCTTCGGTGCCGGCGACCTTGAAGTCCATGTCGCCCAGGTGATCTTCGTCACCCAGGATG
>CAZISF010000221.1:0-4090 GCA_964541915.1 uncultured Caulobacter sp. | reverse complement strand
ACGACAACAGCCCTGGATCAAACAGATGCCAGCCTAAACATGGTTGCTCAGTCAGCCCTGCGGGCTGACAGCTCCCCCAGAGGGGGAGCATCCACGCTGCCTACCCCGTCCGTCCCATCGCACTCGCCGCGGCCAGCAGTTCCACCGGCAGCGCCACGACGATCGTCGAGTTGTGCTCCACGCCGATCTCGGTGAGCGTCTGCAGGCGGCGGATTTCCAGCGCCGCCGGCGAGCCGGCGATGATGTTGGCGGCGTTGAGCAGGCTCATGGCCGCGGCTTCTTCGCCTTCAGCCTTGATCAGCCGGGCCTTGGCCTCGCGAGAGGCCTCCGCCTCGCGGGCGATGGCGCGCTGCATCTGTTCGGGGATGTCGAGGTCGCGCATCTCGGCGGCCTCGACCTCGACGCCCCACTTCACGGCGGCCCGGCGGACCAGTTCCATCAGCTTGGCGTTGACGTCCATGCGGTTGCGCAGAAGGTCGTCCAGCAGATGCTGGCCGATGCTGTCGCGCAGCGCGGTCTCGGCCGCCTGACGCACCGCGTGGTCCCGCTGAAGCACGGCGTTCACCGCCAGGGTCGGGTCGGCGATCTTGTACCAGAGCACCGCGTTGACCCGCACGGCGACGCCGTCCTTGGTCACGGTCTCCTGGGTGTCGAGCGAGAAGGTCACGGTGCGAAGGTCGACAACGACGGCCCGCTCGACCAGCGGAATGAGGAAGAACAGCCCCGGCCCGCGCGCGCCGGTCAGCCGTCCGAGCCGGTACACGACGGCCCGCTGGTATTCCTGGTTGATACGAATGGAAAGGATGGCGAGAAGCCCGACCAGCACGATCAGGCTGATGAAAATGGCCACGATGGACCTGCTTTCTCCGCCCGCAGTTGGGCGGAGCGGCGGTCTACGCCCGGCGATGCTGCGCTGCAACAACAACCGGAGAACGCGGGTCACGGACATGATCAATCTGGCGTGATATTTGCCACCGAAAGCGTATCGACGACCTGCGCCCCGCATGACAGGCTCCGGCAAAATCCCACCGGGAGAGACGTCATGCGGTACTGGCTGTTGGCGGGCGCGGCGGCGCTGGCGATCGCGGGCACGGCGGCGGCGCAGGAGCGCAAGCTCTCGATCACCGTCTACAACTCCAACCTCGCCCTGGTGGAAGACACGCGGACCGAGACCCTGACGGCCGGCCGTCAGACCATCGAGTTCAAGGACGTCTCGCCGCAGATCCGGCCCGAGACCGTCGCCCTGTCAGGCGCGGGCATCGGCATTGTCGAGCAGAACTTCGACTACGATCTGCTGTCGCCCGACACGCTGATGGAAAAGGCCGTTGGTCAGCAGATCCACATCGTGCGGACGAATCCGGCGACGGGCGCGCAGACCAACGAACTGGCCACGGTGCTGGCGGTCAACAACGGCGTGGTGCTGCAGATCGGCGACCGCATCGAGGTATTGCGCGACGACGGCATTCCGACCCGGGTGATCTTCGACCGGGTGCCGCCGAACCTGCGCGCACGGCCGACCCTGTCGGTGACCGTCGATGCGGCCAGCGCCGGCCCGCGCGTGACGCGGCTCAGCTACCTGACCACCGGCCTCAGCTGGAAAGCCGACTATGTCGCCCTGTTCGACGAAAAGGCCGGCAAGCTGGACCTTCAGGGCTGGATCACCCTGACCAACACCTCCGGCGCCGCCTTCGAGAACGCCGATGTCCAGCTGGTCGCCGGCAACATCAACCTGGTGCGCAGCGAGCAGGAGTTCTGGCAGCAACAGCAATGGGCGCGTCAGTCCCGCGGCCAGCGCCAGGCCGGCGTCGAGGCCGGCGCCCAGGGCGGCGTCGCCGACTACTACCTTTACCCGCTGGCCGAGCGGACCACCGTCGCCCAGAACCAGACCAAGCAGGTCGGCTTCCTCGATGTCGCGGGCGTGGCGGCGGTCAAGAAGTACCAGTACCGCGCCGGCGGCTTCCAGAGTCTGGACGAGCCGGAAAGCGCCGATGTGGTGCTGCAGTTCGCCAACTCCAGCGGCGGCGGGCTGGGCGCCCAGCTGCCGGCCGGGATCATCCGCGTCTATATGCGCGACGCCAACGGCGATCCGAAATTCATCGGCGAGAACCACATTGATCACACGCCGCGTGGCTCGGAGCTTTCGGTCAAGACCGGCGAGGCCTTCGACGTCACCGTCCAGCCGACGCTGGTGAAGATGGAAAAAGTCTCCACCTGGCGGTCGCGCTACGCGATGAGCTACGTCTTGCGTAACGCCCGGTCCGAGCCCGCCACGGTGCAGGTGGTCCAGCCGGGGCTCTGGCGCGACGGCAAGGTCGTCACCGAGAGCGCGCCCAGCAAGCGTCTGAACGCCTCGACCCTGGCCTGGGACGTGGTCGTGCCGGCGGGTGGCGAGACCACCCTGACCTTCACCGTCGAGACCGGCTGGTAGGGCCATGCCCCTCCCCGCGCGGACATGGGCTGCGGCGCTGGTGCTGGCGCTCGGACTGGCGGGTTCCGGCCACGCCCAGACCGTGTCCGAACGCCCCAACACGGTGGCGGTGACCATCTATCGCGACGGCCCGGTCAACACGGCTGACTTCGACACCAGCGGCGACGATCTGAACGGCCTCGCCCTGATCACCGAGACCCGCGTGGTCGATGTCCCCGCAGGAACCAGCCGGATCAGCTTCCGCGGCGTGGCCGAGGGCATCGTGCCGCAGACGGCGGCCATCGAGGGCCTGCCCGGCGTCATGCTGGAGCGGAACCAGGACTACGACCTGCTCAGCCCCGGATCGCTGATCGCCAAATCGATCGGCAAGACCGTGCGCTTGGTGCGCACAAATCCGGGCACGGGAGTGACGACCGAAGAGACGGCCGTGATCCGATCCGGACCCGACGGGGTCATGCTGGACTTCGGCGGTCGGCTGGAGGCGCTGCGCTGCAGCGGCCTGCCCGAACGGCTGGTGTTCGACGAGATCCCCTCAGGTCTCAGCGATCGTCCGACCCTGTCGGTGCTGGTCCGCTCGCCGACGGCAGGCCGCTACAAGGTGCGGCTGACCTACCTGGCGGTCGGGCTGAACTGGTCGGCCGACTACGTCGCCCGCATCCGGCCGGATGGGAAGACGCTCGACCTGACCGGCTGGATCACCCTGGCCAACAGCAGCGCCACCAGCTTCGCCAACGCCCCGACCGAAGTGGTCGCCGGTACGCTGCAACGTGAAAATGACACCGCGCCGACCCTGATCGAGGCGATCAATCTCGCGGCCCGCTGCTGGCCTTTGCCGAGCTACTGGAACCGCGGAGCGCTGCGGGGCGGTATCGTCGCCGACATGGCGCCGCCTCCCCCACCGCCCCCCGCGCCGATGATGATGGCGGCGCAGGCGATGGACGAGATCGTCGTCACGGGTTCGCGGATCGCCGTGCAGACCGAGTTGGGCGACTACAAGCTCTACACCCTGCCCGATCCGACCACCGTCGCCGCGCACCAGACCAAGCAGGTGCTGATGCTCGAACAGGCGGCTGTGCCGTTTGAGCGGGTCTATGTGTTCGACGTCCAGGATGGTCATCAGGACGGCGAAGTCTATGCGCCCAAGGCGGTGCTGCGACTGACCAACACCCTGGCGCGCGGGCTCGGAAAACCGTTACCCGGCGGGGCCGTGTCCGTCATGGAACCGGGGCCGCGCGACGGTCTGATCCTGGCCGGCGAGAAGCGGATGAAGGACATCGCCGTGGGCCTGCCGGTCGAGATCGAACTGGGCGGGGCGATGGACATCAGCGTCCGGTCGACCAACCTGAGCGACCGGCGCGTCGGCAGGAAGCGTCGCGTCGAGGTCGAGACGGCCATCGTCAACGACAAGGCCGTTCCGGTCACCCTCGAGGTGCGCGAGGCGCGCAGCTACGGGCCGGGATTCAGGGTCGTCCGGGAATCGCTACGCCACCACAGCGATCGCGGCGACGAGGTCTGGACCGTCCGGCTGGCGCCGGGCGAGCGGACGGTTCTGACCTACACCGTGCAGGTCGACCTCGACTGATCGTCAGATCAGCTTGCCGTGGCAATGCTTGAACTTGCGGCCTGAGCCGCAGGGGCAGTCCGCGTTGCGGCTGGTGCGTT
>CAZISF010000220.1:0-4130 GCA_964541915.1 uncultured Caulobacter sp. | reverse complement strand
ACAGCCTCATCCGGCCGATGTTCCTTGAACCAAGCTAGGGCAACCAGATTCCGTTCAGTGTCGTTCTTTGGAGGATGCTCGCTAACGAAGCTCTCGAACGAGACTCCGCTAGTCAGATCGAGATCGAGCACTTTCGGAACAGTCGGCTTCCGGGCTTGCTTCGGTTCCCTGCTCCGGGGGGCGGTTTCACCTTCATCAGACGGCTCCGCCTCGGCGAACTCGGCGTCAAGTTCTTCATCACGGATACCGTCGCCGGGTAGTTGGACGTGGGACGTGGCTGGAAACCGTTGCTGAACTATAGTCGTCGTCGGCTTCAGAGCATTCTGGATGGCGGCCGTGATCTGGCTCAGATCGCCTTCGGGAATTTCCGCGTCGAGCATAATGAAACGAATACGTGAGGTGCCAGACTTCGAGGTCGGTTGCTTAGCCAAGGTGCGACTCCAAAATGCGCTCAGTCTTGGAACATTAGTAGAACGACACAGCCATGACAACTTAGGTCACCGAGCTACGCTTTTCAGGCGAGAATCGCACGGGTTGCAAATCGTACTACGGTTCAATCTAGAGCGAGAGCCGCATTGCGAAACCGGGACGAGCGCTTTTCCACGGCAGTCAGCCGAATTGCTCCGCGCTTCTTACCCCACCGCCCTGATCGCCCGCAGCACCTCCACCTCCTCTGGATGCCGGTTGAGCACCTCGATCAGCCCCACCGCCGCGTCGCTCGGCGCCATGACGCCGCTCTCGTATTTCTGGAACGCGCGGCGGCCGCCGCCGATCAGGCGGCCGGCTTCTTCCTGGGTCAGCCCCAGGCGCTTGCGGACCTTGCGGACGTGGGCGGCGTAGGCGGCCTTCAGCTCGCGGAAGGCGGCGTCGGACTCCGCCAGGTCGGCGCCGGAATGGACGGAGTCGCTGTCGTCGTCCGGATACCAGCCGGGCACGTCGACCACGCGCGTCATCGAGCCGAACCTGACCGTCTGCGTACGCACCCCGCGCCGCAGGGTCTTGCCGGTCTCGGGATGGATGCGGGTCTCAGTCATTGCCGAGTTCCTTGAACGAAGTGAGCGTGACGTCGATCAGCGTCTCGCCCGCGAACTTCAGATAGAGCCACCGCTGGTCCCACGGCAGGTTGTAGGTGTCGTGCCAGACCTTCGCATTGGGCGGGCCGTGCGCCGTCTCCGACTTTATGAAATCACCCGGCTCAAGCGCCTGCACTGCTTCAACGATCTCCTCCAGCGAATAGCCCAGAGCCCGCGCGCCTTCGACGGCGCCGCGGGTGATCTCCAGCGTTTCCGCCCGTGCGAACTTCGTCTGGACTGCAGACAGAGGGTGATGCGGCCTTCGCTTAATCGCCATGCCAAAATACACCTTGAAGGTTATTTTTCAAGCCCCGCGACGACAGCTCGGCGCCTCGACCCGAACGCGCGTATCTCCACAATACCACTTTTAATAGTGCCGTGGGGTGACATACCCCCACCACCCCCTTCATCTCTTGCCGAGACGATCGCCGGGCGATCCGGGTTGCTCAAGGGCGCTTCGCGTCGCCGGAGGCGATGGCCCGGAGGGCCACCCTTGACCAACCCGGCTCGTCCGGCAGGCTGGCCTGCATGAGATCGAAGGGGACCCATCCTCCCCGCTCGCGGGGAGGCGCGGCGCAGGCGACTGACGTCGCCCCGCTTCCCGCGCTCCGTCCTGGACTATCGACGCCGGCCCCTCCGGCCTGCTCCGCAGGCCACCTCCCCCTCGCTGCGCTCCGGGGAGGATCGCCGTAGATCGGCGCCGGGGTGGCTTTTCCACAGGTTTCGCTGTATGAGCCCGCCTTCACCTACCCCGAAACGCTGAACCAGCCCCTCGCGGACGCGAGACATGGGCGTCCGACGCGTTTTCGCACCGTCAGGACGACCGATGACCTTTCCCTCCGTGAACCCCGCGATTGATCGCGCCCTTGTCGACCAGGGCTATCTTGAACCCACGCCCGTGCAGCTGGCCGTGCTGGAGGCCGACGCCGAGGGGCGCGACCTGCTGGTGTCGGCCCAGACCGGCTCGGGCAAGACCGTCGCCTTCGGCATGGCCATGGCGCCGACGCTGCTGGGCGAGGAAGAGCGCTTCGGCCAGTACGGCGCGCCGCTGGCCCTGATCATCGCCCCGACCCGCGAACTGGCCCTGCAGGTCAGCCGCGAGCTGACCTGGCTCTATGCGAAGACCGGCGCGATCGTCGTCTCCTGCGTCGGCGGCATGGACGCCCGCAGCGAGCAGCGCACGCTGAACCGCGGCTGCCACATCGTCGTCGGCACGCCCGGCCGCCTGCGCGATCACCTCGAGCGCGGCCACCTCGACCTGGCGTCGCTAAAGGTCGCCGTGCTCGACGAGGCCGACGAGATGCTCGACCTGGGCTTCCGCGAGGACCTGGAGTTCATCCTCGAGGCCACGCCGGCCGAGCGCCGCACCCTGCTGTTCTCGGCGACCATCGCCAAAGACATCGCGACCCTGGCGAAGACCTTCCAGCGCGACGCGGTGCGCATCGACACCACCACCCGCAACGCGCCGCACGGAGACATCGAGTATCGCGCCATCCGCATCGCGCCGAACGAGATCGAGCATGCGGTGGTCAATGTGCTGCGCCACTTCGACGCCGGCGGCGCCCTGGTGTTCTGCGCCACGCGTGACGCCGTGCGCCACCTGCACTCCAGCCTGCGCGAGCGCGGCTTCGAGGTCGTCGGCCTGTCGGGCGAGATGGGCCAGCGGGAGCGCAACGACGCGCTGCAAAGCCTGCGCGACCGCCGCGCCCGGGTCTGCGTCGCCACCGACGTCGCCGCCCGCGGCCTCGACCTGCCGGACCTGGGGTTGGTGATCCACGCCGACCTGCCGGTCAACAAGGCCGCCCTGCTGCACCGTTCGGGCCGCACGGGCCGCGCCGGCAAGAAGGGCGTCTCCGTCCTGCTGGTGCCCTACACCCGTCGGCGCAAGGCCGAGATGCTGATCGGCAACGCCGGCGTCGAGGCCGTCTGGAGCGGTCCGCCCAGCGCCGAGGAGATCCGCGCCGGCGACACCGTCCGTATGCTGAACGACCCGACCCTGACCGAGGCGCCGTCGGAGGAGGACCTGACCCTCGCCCGCACCCTGATGGAGGGCAAGTCGGCCGAGGAGATCGCCACGGCGCTGGTGCGCATGTACCGCGCCCGCCTGCCGGAGCCGGAAGACCTGTATGACGGCGGCGACCGCAACGCCGGCCGTCCCGAGCGCGCGCCTCGCGAGTTCGACGACGGCGGCGAACGTGGCGCCCGCGACCACGGCGAGTTCGCCGACGCCTCCTGGTTCCGCCTGTCGATCGGCCGCAGCAAGAACGCCGATCCCAAATGGATCCTGCCGCTGATCTGTCGCCTCGGTCACGTGACCAAGAAGGACATCGGCCAGATCCGCATCTTCGACAACGAGACCAAGTTCCAGATCTCCGAGGAGATGAGCCCGCGCTTCGCCGAGGCGATCAAGGCGACGGCGGCCGAGGACATCAAGGTCACGCCCTCGACCATGCCGACCTCGAAGGACTTCGGTCCGAAGAAGCGCGACTTCGCGCCGCGTGGTGATCGTCCTGAGCGGATGGAGCGGACCGAGCGTCCGGTTCGCGCTGAACGTCCTGCTCCCTCCGGCGACCGTCCGGAACGCACCGAACGTCCCGCCTGGAAGGACCGCGCCCCGCGCGCCGACGCCGCTCCGGCCACGGATCGTCCGGAGTGGAAGCCGCGTCCCCCGCGTGAGGATCGCCCGGCCCCGGCCGCTGATCGTCCCGACTGGAAGGCCCGTCCGCCGCGTGAGGAGCGCCCTGCCCCCGCCGCGACCGTCAAGCCGCGTCGCGAGTACGACCGCCCGCGTGACGCCGCTCCGGCCTCCGCGCCCAAGCCCTACCGCCCTGAAGCGACCTCGGATCGTCCGGCGTTCAAGAAGCCCCGCGCCAGCGACAGCCGCGGCCCTCGCGAGTCCGCCCCCTACCAGCCCGAAGGCGCCGCCCCCGAGCGCGCGCCGTTCAAGAAGCCGCGCGACTTCAAGGGCGGCCCGCGCAATGACACCGGCTTCAAGAAGCCCGACGGCGCGCCCGCGAGCCGCGGCGCCTTCAAGACCGGCGGCGACTACAAGGGCCC
>CAZISF010000219.1:0-4157 GCA_964541915.1 uncultured Caulobacter sp. | reverse complement strand
GCACGCAAGCTACGGCAGCGGAATAAACTCCCCGTCGTCCAGATCCGGCAGTTTCATCCGGCCGGCCCGCCAGTCGGCCTTGGCCTGTTCGATGCGGTCCTTCGACGACGAGACGAAGTTCCACTCGATGAACCGCTCGCCGACCGGCTCGCCGCCGATCAGGATCACGCTGGCCGCCGTCAGCGCCTTGACCGGCACGGTCTGGCCGGGCGCGAAGATGACCATCTGGCCCTCGCCGATCATCTGGCCATCGATCTCGACGCTGCCTTTCGCCACGTAGGCCGCCCGTTCCGGATACTCGGCCGGCAGGCCGGCGGTGACGCCCGCCTGCAGCTCCCAGTGCACGTAGAACAGCGGTGAGAACACCGGCACATTGGCCATCACGCCGAACGCTGACCCCGCCACCAGCCGCGCGGTCATGCCGTCGCCCTGGTAGAAGGGCAGGTCCGCGTCGCCCGCGTGGTGCGAAAACGCCGGCGCGGTCTCTTCGGCCTCGGTCGGCAGGGCCAGCCAGGTCTGGATGCCGTCCATCCGCCCGCCGTGCTCGCGCAGGCCCTCGAACCGCTCCGAATGGGTGATGCCGCTGCCGGCGGTCATCCAGTTGACCTCGCCCGGCCTGATCACAATGTCCGAGCCGACGCTGTCGCGGTGGGTCATCTCGCCGTCGAACAGATAGCTCAGCGTCGACAGGCCGATGTGCGGATGCGGTCGCACGTCCACGCTGCGCGGGAAGCCGGGCTGGAAGTCCGCCGGCCCCATGCGGTCGAAGAAGATGAACGGCCCGACCATCCGCCGCGCCGCCTGCGGCAGCACTCGCCCCACCTCGAACCCGCCCAGGTCCCGGCGATGCTGGTCAAGGATCAGGTCGATCATGGCAGGACTCCGTCAGGGCAGGGGGACGAACAACAGTCTGGCCGCGCGCGGCGTCGGCTGAACCGGGCGGCCCTCGCCGTCATACCCGGCCCAGCCGCTGGAGCCGATCACAACCACGCCAGATTTGCTCGCCGCGCCGAGGGACAGGTCGTCGAGATCCGTCCCGCCGGAGGCCAGCACCTCGGCATCCAGCAGGGAGCGACAGTCCCGGCTGAGCCGCAGCCCCAGCACCCGCTGGGGCGTGACACCGTTCTGCGTCGCCAGCAGGGAGACCCCGGCGCCACGGCGCGGGAACGACGACAGGCCGTCCGTTCCCGCCAGCGCCACCCGATCGGTTCCGCCCACCAGCGTGTCCGCGCCGGTCTTCAGATCGATCCGGTGCAGGCCCGTGGTGTAGTCGGCGACGATCATGGCGGCGCCCGGACAGGCGACCATCCCTTGTGGCGAGGCCATCTCCCCGGACGCGACAAACGCCTCCAGCGCCGCGCCGCCAGGCTTGAGCCGATAGATCACGGCCCCGATGCTGTCGGTGGCGTAGACGGTTCCGTCCGGCGCGAGCATCACGTCGCCCAGTTGATGCGGCTTGCCGTCGTCGGGCGCGGGGTAGCGGGCAAGCACCTTCCCGTCCTTCAGCGACAGTTTCAGCAGGCCGGTTCGCCGCGCGCCGGTGGACCCCGGGATGCCCGGCCCGCTGGATTCGGCGACCCACAGGGCCTTGCCCCGACGGTCGACAGCCATGCCGAACAGCCCCCCGGTGGCGGCGTCGGGCTCGAAGAAGTGGGCCAGGGATCCGTCTTCGGTCGCCCGGACAATCGTCCGCGCCGTCACCGAGCTGATAAGCCAGCCGTCATCGACCGCAACGACGCCTTCCCATATGTCGCCGGCCTTGCCGGGCTGGATGACCTCGAACGGCTCGCCCTTCGGCGTGGCATTGGCGGCGAGTCGGGCGGCCACGGGCGCGAAGGCCGGCAGGGCGGCCAGCGGCTCGAGCGCTGCATCGCCGACGACGTCGCCAGCAAGGCCGAGGTCGGCGTAGGCCTTCATATGGGCGATGGCTTCGTCGGGCTTGCCGGCGGCGGCCTCGACGCGCGCAAGCCGGACCAGCGAACCCGGCGCGGCGGGATAAAGCGCCAGCGCCGCCTCGAGTTTCGCCTCCGCGCCCGCGAGATCGCCGGCCTTCACCGCGGCGCCGGCTTCGGCCCGCAGGCGCTGGTACTGCGCCAACCGGCCCTCCGGCGCGGCGGCGGCGATCAGGAGAAGGGCGGCCAGAGCCGCCCCGAGCGCCTTACCCGTGCGGGCTGACATAGGGGCTGACCATCCCGAGCGGCACGGCGGTGGTGTTCTTCACGCCGCGGATGACGATGCGGCTCTCGATGTTCGACACCAGGCCGAGGCTGAGGATCTTGTCGCGCAGGAAATCGTCGAAGGCGTGCATGTCGCGGGTGACGATGCGCAGTTCGTAGTCGGCGGCGCCGGTGACGGTGGCGCACTGCACCACCTCGGCCCATTTCACGACATTGCCCTCGAACTGTTCGAGGTTCTCCTTGGTCGGCAGGCTGAGTTTCACGGTGCAGTAGACCTCGAAGCCGAGGCCCAGCTGTTCGCGGTCGAGGATGGTCACGCGACGCTGGATGATGCCGGCGTCCTCGAGGCGTTTGATGCGCCGCCAGCACGGGCTGGAGGACAGGCCGACCCGCTCGGCGATCTCGGCGACGGACAGGCTGGCGTCGTGCTGGATCAGATCGAGAATCTTTGCGTCAACCGCGTCTAGCTGCTCGGCCAAACCTTTTTCCCCCAATATGCCATTCCGCGCCCTGATCGTGCCGAACTGCACAGTGAAAGGGGCACGGCTTTGGCAAGCAATTTCGCTGTGCTTATATGATCTTGCAAGCCGAACCGACCCCGCCACAGGAAAGATTTTTCAATGCGCCACGACAATGTGACGCTAGACGACAAATATCTGCTCGAAAACGGTCGTGCGTTCATAACCGGCGTGCAGGCATTGATCCGTGTCATGCTCGACCGTCGACGCCTCGATTTGCGCGACGGGCTGAACACTGCGGGGTTCGTTTCCGGCTATCGCGGCTCGCCGCTCGGCGGGCTGGACCAGCAGGCCGGACGCGCCGGCAAGCTGCTCAGAAGCCATGAGATCGTCTTCAAGGAAGGCCTCAACGAGGACCTCGCCGCGACGGCCGTCTGGGGCAGCCAGCAGGCCAACCTGTTCCCGGGCGCGAAGTTCGATGGCGTCAGCGCCATGTGGTACGGCAAGGCCCCCGGCGTCGACCGGACCGGCGATGTGTTCAAGCACGCCAACTTCGCCGGCACGACGCCCAGGGGCGGCGTCATCGCCGTGGCCGGCGACGACCACAACTGCAAGTCCTCCACCCTGCCGTCGCAGTCGGAATACGCCTTCCAGGACTTCGAGATGCCGGTGCTCTCGCCGGCTGACGTCCAGGAAGTGCTCGACTACGGCCTGCTCGGCCTTTCGATGTCGCGCTTCAGCGGCCTGTGGGTCGGGCTGATCGCGCTGGCCGACACGATGGACAGCGGCGTGACGATCGACGTCTCGCTCGATCGCCACAAACACGTTGTTCCCGACAATTTCGCCCTGCCGCCCGGCGGCCTGCACATCCGGCTGAAGGACCAGCCGATGGACAAGGAACAGCGCCTCCGCAACTACCGCATCCCGGCCGCGCTGGCCTTTGCCCGCGCCAACGGCATTGACCGGGTGGCCCTGGCGGCCCCGCGGCCGCGTCTGGGCATCGTCTGCTCGGGCCAGGCCTACAAGGACGTGCTGGAAGCCTTCCAGGCCATGGACCTCGGTCTCGACGAAGCCGCCGCCCTCGGCGTCTCGATCTACAAGGTCGGCATGCCCTGGCCGCTGGAGCCGCAGGGCCTGCGCGCCTTCGCCGCCGGCCTCGAGACCCTGATGTGCATCGAGCACAAACGCCCGCTGATCGAGGACCAGGCCCGCGCCGTCCTCTATGACCTGCCGGCTCACGCCAGGCCCAGGATCATCGGCAAGAAGGACGAGAACGGCCGGCCGCTGATGGAGCAGACCGGCTCCCTGACCGTCGCCGCCATCGCGCTCGACCTCTACAACTACCTGCCGGACGGGCCTCACCGCGAGCGGGCCCAGGCCTATCTCGACAAGGTATCGGCCGCCTCGATGGCCGCTGTCACCCTGGCCAGCGACCAGCAGCGCAAGCCGTTCTTCTGCTCGGGCTGCCCGCACAACACCTCGACCCGCCTGCCGGAGGGCTCCCGCGCCCTGGCCGGGATCG
>CAZISF010000218.1:0-4227 GCA_964541915.1 uncultured Caulobacter sp. | reverse complement strand
GTGCCGCCGAGCGGGAAGGGCGCGCCGATCCGGCTCAGCGCCGGCATCAGCACCTCGAACTGCACCGCGTATTCCAGCGCGAACTGCGCCGGAAGCAGATGTGGATCGGCGTCGATGCGCAACGGCGCCTGAAGACAGGCCAGCCGCGCGGGCGCGGCCGCAAATCTTGCCGCCGCCTCCCGCAGCTGGTTCGGATGAGGGCGGTCTTCGGCGTCATAGATCGTCAGCAAGGTCCCGGTGGCCTGCTCGAGGGCGATGTTGCACGCGCGCGGCTTGGTGCGCGGCCATCCCGGCGGCGCGGCCAGCACCTGCATCCACGGCGGCAGCGCAAGGGCCTCAAGGCAGTCCCGGGTCTCTGTGTCGTCGCTCTCGAGCACGATCAGCACCTGCAGGCGGTCCCCGGGATAATCGATCGTCGACAGGGAGGTGACGAGGTCGGGGGCGATGGCCGCCTCGCGATAGAGCGGCGCGATCACCGTGTACCGCGGCAGGTCGCTGTCCTTCAGGTCAGGCGCGACTTCCGGGGTCCGCGGGGTCAAGGCCGCGATCAGGCGGGTCAGGGCTGTCGCCGCGAACATCAGGAACAGCAGGTGATGCACGATCAACGGGGTTGTCAGGAGTCCGGCGGTCAGCAGGACCAGACAGGCTGCTCCAGCGATGAGCTGGCCCGAGGTCACGGGCTGGGCCGCCCCGCGCGTCCAGGTCCGGGTGTCCGTGTCCACCAGACGCGGCTTTGGTCTCAGCAGGGTCGACGCAACGCGCCGGGGCTGTTTCGCCGCGTTCGCGTCGCCGTGGATATGCGCCATGTCGCCCCCGAGCTGTCGGCGGCGAATCAGACTCAGGTCGAAAAACGCGTCAAGAGGGAAAAGTCAAAAATACAATCCTTAGGATAGCGCGGGCCGCATGCGCCTTGCGACACCTGTGTGATTGCCGTTTAGTAGCCGTCGGGGAACCTTGGGGAGAGGCGAGTCGAGTGACGACGACCTTGAAGAAGCCGCAGCGGTCGGCGCGTAAGCCCAAGGGCGACGGTCATACCCGCCGGGGGGAAATCCTGCAGGCGGCCGAACGCATATTCATCGCCGAAGGTTATCAGGGCGCGACCATTCGCAAGATCGCGGACGAGGTGGGGGTCTCCTCGACGGCGCTCTACATGCATTTCCGGGACAAGGACGAGATCCTGCTCGAGATCTGCGACAGCGCCATCGCGGTGCTGCTCAAGCAGAACAGCGAGATCGCGGCCAGGCCGATCGACGCGGTGTCGCGGGTGCGCCTGATGCTCGACGCCTACATCACCTTCGCGCTCGAGAACCCGAACGCCTACCAACTGGTCTTCTGCGGCCAAAGTGGCCTGTTGTCGGAGAACAAGCAGGCGGCCACGGAGGCTCTGGGCGACAGCTGCTACGACAAGTTCCTCGGCGCGGTGCGCGACATCGGCGCGACCGGCCGTCTGCGCACCGGCACCGTGGAAAGCGCGGCCCAGGCGATGTGGGCGGCCTGTCACGGCCTGGTCGCCCTGCTGCTGACCAAGCCGACCTTCCACTGGGCCCCGACAAACGAACTTCGCGGAGTCATGCTGGACGGACTGTTCTACGGCCTCGTGACGGACTGAACCGATGAGCCCGGCGCCCGCTCTGACCGCCCTCGTGGCGGGGCTGGCGTTCGCCGGGTCGGCCGCGGCCGGGCAAACCGTCATGTCCCTGGACAGCTGCGCCGATCAGTATGTGCTGGCATTGGCGCCGAAGGCCGCCATCGTCGGCCTGTCCGCCCGCGCTGACGACCGGGACAGCTACATGCGCGCCGCTGCGACCCGCATTCCGGTGCGTCGGGCGACCACCGAGTCCGTCCTGGCCGTCCGACCTGACATCGTCGTGCGCTACTGGGGCGGCGACGCCCGGCTCGAAGCAGTCCTGACGCGCCGAGGCGTCAAGGTCGTGAAGATCGGAGAAGCCACGGATTTCAATGCTGTGCGGGCCAATGTTCGCGCCGTCTCGGCCGCGCTGGGTAACGCGCCGCAAGGCGAAGCGCTCGTCGCGCGCATGGACGCCAGGCTCGACCGGGCGAACGGCGCCTGGAAGGGCGCTCCAGCCCTCTATTTCACCCCCAGTGGCTTCACGACGGGGCCGGGCAGCCTGGTCGACGCGATGATGCGCGCGGCCGGCATGACCAATCTGGCGACCGGATCGACCTGGAAGCCGATCCCGCTGGAGCGGCTGGTCATGCAGCCACCGCGCGCCTTTGTGCTGGGCTTCTTCGACACCTTCGCGGTGGCCATGCAGCGCTGGGGCCCGGGACGGCACGCCGCTCTGCGCAAGCGTCTGGAGGGCCGCACGGTCGCGTCATTGCCGTCGACGATTCTCGGCTGCCCTGCCTGGTTCGCGGCCGACGGGGCCGAACTCCTGGCCCGGGCGGCGCCGCGATGAACCGGGGGCGGGGTCTTCTGGTCCTTTCGCTGCTGCTGCTCGCGGCGGTGATCGTCGCTGTCCTGATCGGCGAGACGCCGCTGCGGCCCGGCGACTACTGGACCGCCCTGACCCGGCCAGGCTCGCCGCCGGGCGAGATCCTCTGGACCATCCGCGCCCCGCGCGCCTGCATGGCCGCCCTAGTCGGCGCGGCGCTCGGGCTCTCCGGCGCGGCGCTGCAGGGCCTGCTGCGCAACCCGCTGGCCGACCCGGGCGTGCTCGGCGTCTCGGCCAGCGCGGGGCTCGGCGCGGGCGTCGCCATCGCGCTGGGCCTCGCCGCCATCCCCGGCGCAATCGAACTCTCGGCCCTGACCGGGGCGCTGGTCGCGGGAGCGCTGGTCGTGGCGCTTGCCGCCCGGTTTCGCGAGCCGGAGACGCTGATCCTGCTCGGCGTATCGATCTCGGCCTTCGCCGGGGCCCTGAGCTCGCTAGTCTACAACCTCTCGCCGTCGCCGATCACCACGGCCGAGGTGCTCTCCTGGATGCTCGGTTCTGTGGCCAACCGCGACTGGCCGGACCTGATCAGCACGGCGATCCCCGCCGCGATCGGGGCGCTGCTTGTCGTCTGGTCCGCGCGCGGCCTGACCATGCTGACGCTCGGCGAGGAGACGGCGGCCCTGTCCGGATTGCCGATGGCGCGCCTCCGAGCGGCGGCGGTCGGCGGCGCGGCGCTGCTGGCGGGCGCGTCGGTCGCCGCGGCCGGCATCATCGGCTTCGTCGGTCTTGCGGCGCCCCATCTGGTGCGCCGCTTCGCCGGGGACGATCCGGGCAAGACCCTGCTGCCTTCCGCTCTGGCTGGCGCCGGCCTTCTGGTGCTGGCCGATCTGGCCGCGAGGGTGATCCCGACCGAGCAGGAGCTCAAGCTCGGCGTCGTCACCGCCCTGTTCGGCGCGCCGCTGTTCGCGCTGGTGGCCTGGCGCGCGGCGCGGAGCTGGCGCGCATGACTCCGGCCTGGGACCTCAGGGACCTCGTCGTCCGGCTCGCGGGCCGTCCGGCCCGGCGCGGCGCGGGCCTGACGGCCGCGCCCGGCGAGATGATCGGGGTGATCGGCCCCAACGGCTCTGGCAAGACGACCCTGATCCGCGCGGGCCTCGGCCTGCTGCGCCGCGAGGCCGGGGAGGCGGCTCTGTCCGGACGTCCCGTTGACGCGATTCCGGAAACAGAGCGCGCCCGTCTGGTCGGCTACCTGCCGCAGGAGCGGCGCGTCGGCTGGAACCTGGCCTCGCTCGACATCGCCGCCTTGGGCGCGCCGGACCTGTCGCCGGCCGCCGCCCGCGACGTCGCCCAGACCTGCCTCGCCCGCGTCGGCCTCGCCGGCTTCGAGACACGCGGGGTGCTGGAGATGTCCGGCGGCGAGCGGGCGAGGGTGCTGCTGGCCCGCCTGCTGGCCACCCGCGCGCCGCTGCTGGTCGCCGACGAGCCCGCTGCCGGCCTTGACCCCGACGCCCAGCTGTTGACCCTCGAACTCCTGCGAGCCGAGGCGGCCCGCGGCGCGGCCGTGGTCGTCACCCTGCACGACCTGACCCTCGCCGCCCGCTTCTGCGACCGTCTGGTGGTGCTGGCGGACGGGCAGGTGGCGGCCGAGGGGGCAGCCTCGGTTGCGCTGACGCCGGAGGTTCTACGCACGGTGTTCGGGCTCGACGGCGAGCTGATCCAAACGCCGACGGGACCGGTGGTGTCCGCACGGCGGGTGGGGTCCTAGTCCCCCCAACTCCGCTCATCCTCGCGGAAGCGAGGACCCAGGTTTACGGCCGGTGCACTCACCTCA
>CAZISF010000217.1:0-4245 GCA_964541915.1 uncultured Caulobacter sp. | reverse complement strand
CGCTCCGGCCGCGACCAAGCCTGCCGCTGCCGCCCGTCCGGCTCGCCGCACGGCGGCTCCGAAGCCGACAAAGCCCGCCGTCAAGGCGGCCCCCGGTCCTGCCGCGGCCGCGCCCACGCCGGCCAAGGCGCCGCCCGCCACGAGTGGAGCCGCCACCCCCCCCGCCAGCGCCGCGTCCAAGGGAGGCTAGGTGTCGCTTCGCACCCTCCTGCGTTCGGGTGTCGCCGCCGCCTGCATTGTCGGGGTGGCGGCTCCGGCCGTTGTGCCGACGGTTGCGCTGGCCGCGCGCCCGTTGCTGGAGGTGCGCACCGCCCAGGCGGCCCATCTCAGCAAGATCGAGTTTCAGTGGGCCGGCGGCGCGACCGTCTCGACCCGCCGCGCCGGTCAGACCCTGACGCTGCACTTCAGTCGCGACGCCAGCCCTGATCTATCGACCCTGCGGATCTTTCCGCCGAAGTGGCTGAAGGGCGCCGAGCAGCGCCACACGCCGTCGGGTCTCGAAATCGATCTGCTGCTGACGGATGACGCCGAGGCCAAGGTGGGCGCAGCGGACGGCGCCATCTTCGTCAACCTGTTCGAACGGCCCGCGACACCTGAGGCGCCCGCTGCGCCGACCGTCAAGGCGGCCGCACCCGCGCCGGAGCCCGCGCCGCGCGCGCCAAGGCCCAATCCGATCCCGGCCGGCGGCGTCGTGCGCATGGCGCCGGAGCTGGCCGGCGCGCAACTGAAGATGCGCTTTGACTGGGCCAATCCCGCCGGCGCGGCCGTGTTCAGGCGCGGCGAGGCGGTCTGGGTCGTCTTTGACGCCCCCGCGACACTTGACGTTTCCAGGGCGCCGCGCGGCGTCTCGCAATACAGCCGCGTTCAGGCCTTTCGCGGGCGCGACTACTCGGCGCTGCGCATCGTCACGCCGCGCACCACGCCTGTGGCCATGGTGGGCGAAGGATCCAGCTGGACCCTCGTGCTGGGGCCCGGCCCCAAGGTCGAACCCGGCAAGATCACGGTCGAGCGCGACGATGAATCGGCCGAAGCCGCCCTGACCGCCGTTCTGGCCGGCGCGACCGCAGCCATCTGGATGGATGATCCGGCCGTCGGCGACCGGATCGCCGTGGTCACCGCGCTCGCGCCATCGAAGGGCCTGTCCTCGCGACGCGACTACGTCGAGATGGCCATGCTGCCGACCCTCCAGGGTCTGGCCATCGAGCCCTACGCGACAGACCTGAATGTCGCCGCAGACGGCGATCTGGTGCGGATCGGCCGCCCGACAGGTCTGGCCCTGTCCTCGGTGTCTGCCGGCGCCCGCAAGGTCGATGTCGCCGCCGGCGCGCCGCAGGCGGCCAGCATGCCCGGCCTGATCGATGACGCCTGGGGTCACACAGGCCCGGGCGGATTCATGTCCCGGTACGCCGCCCTGACGGACGCCGCCGCCCGCGAGGCCGCCGGACAGCCGGTCAAGGGCCAGCCCGGGCCGGTCGAGGCGCGTCTGGCCCTGGCCCGGTTCCTCATCGGCGCCAACCTCGGCTACGAGGCGATCGGCGTACTCAACAACACCGCGCGTCAGCAGGAGTCGGTTCAGGGCAACGCGGAGTTCCGGGGCCTGCGCGGCATCGCCCGCACGCTGGTCGGCCGTGACAAGGAAGCCGAGGCCGACTTCGCAACCAACATCCTCGGCGACGATCCCTCTACCGCCGTCTGGCGCGGCTATCTCGCCGCCCGGGCCGGGCAATGGGCCGACGCCCGCACCAAGTTCAACGCCGGAATCATGGCGATCGGCCAGTTCTCGCCCATCTGGAAGGCGCGCTTCCTCGCCGCGGACGCCCAGGCCTCGCTGGAACTGGGCGACCTCTCCGGGGCCGAAACCCGCATCACCGAAGCTCTTGCCGGCAGCCTGCCGGCGGAGGAGCAACTGCGCGTCCGCCTCGTGCAGGCCCGGCTGTTCGAAGCCCAGGGCCGCAAGCAGGGCGCGCTGAACGTCTATCTGGCCATCGCCAGGGCGCCCCTCAACCAGTTGGCGGCGCCGGCGATGCTGCGGGCGACCCGCCTGAAGCAGGAGCTCGGCCAGATCACCCCGGCCCAGGCGGCCAACACCTACGACGGACTGCGCTACCGCTGGCGTGGCGACTCGACCGAGCTGGAGACGATCCGCACGCTGGGCCAGCTCTATCTTGGCCAGGGCCGCTATCGCGAGGCGCTCGAGGCGCTGCGGTCAGCCGGCACGCGGCTGCCGGACCTGCCCGAGGCGGTCCAGCTGCAGTCGGATCTCGCCAATGCCTTCCGTGCCCTGTTCCTCGACGGCATGGCCGACGGCCTCGAGCCCATCCAGGCGCTGGCCCTGTTCCGCGACTTCCAGGAGCTGACGCCGCCCGGCGCGGACGGCGATCTGATGGTGCGCAAGATGGTCCGTCGCCTGGTCGACGTGGACCTGCTGACGGACGCCGCCAATCTGCTGCAGTACCAGGTCGAGAACCGCCTCGATGGCGTGCCCAAGGCCCAGGTCGCGACGGACCTCGCGCTGATCTACCTGATGGACCGAAAGCCGGAGCAGGCGTTGTCGGCGATCAACGGCTCGCGCACGACCGTCCTGCCCGGCAACCTGAACGCCGAGCGCCGGATCCTGACTGCCCGGGCCCTGATGGCGCTCGGCCGACTTGAGGCGGCGGCGGAGATCATCGAACCCGACAAGACGCCCGACGCCCAGGACGTGCGCGCCGAGATCGCCTGGAAGGGCCACGACTGGGCCCTCGCCGGATCGATGTTCGAGAGCTCGATGGCGGATCGCTGGAAGTCCCCGCTGCCGCTTCGGCCCGACGAAGAATCCAAGCTGCTGCGCGCGGGCGTGGCCTACAGCCTGGCGGGCGATGACGCGGCCCTGACCCGGCTGCGCGATCATTTCGCCGGCTATATCGAGCTGGCCCGCAACCCCGACGCCCTGCGCGTGGCGTTCGCCGGCGTCGACGGCGGCGCCCTGACGGCCAACGACTTCAGCCGCACGGTCGCCGACAACGAAGGCTTCGCCGGCTGGGTCTCGAAGATGAAGGTCCGTTTCCGCGACAAGCCGGCGCCGCTGGGCCCCGCGGTGACGAGGACGGCCGCTGCGGCTCCGGCCGCCGCGCCTGGCACGCCGCGGGGCTAACCGCAGCGTCCGAACGCTCTCTTCAGTGCGGCGGCGGTGGCGGGAAAGCGCGGCCGTCCATAGTCGCGGCCGGACTGCCCGCGGCGGCAGCGGCGTAGACCGCATCACCCACAGGCGAGAAGGCGATCAGGCGGACGGCGATCTGCACCGCCACGACGATCCCGACTGACAGCAACCAGGCCGGATGGACCCTGCCGTGAACCCGCTTGTCGCGCGCCATTCCGATCAGGGCGACGGCCAGTGGGATGACCGTGGCGATCTCGAACGCCCAGGGCGCGAGCAGCGGCATCGGGATGATGCGGCCGATGCCGGGCCCCATGAGCATCATGAACGCGCCGATCTGCAGGCGCGGATGCCAGTCCCGGTTCTTTCGCAAAACCACGGCGGCGACGACCATGCCGGCGGCGGCGAATACGGTCGCCGGATCGGCCAGAAGGAAGTGCTGCGGCTGGAAGAAGAATGGCACGCGGCCCGTGCGTACGGCGGCGATGGTCACCAGGGGCCCCAGAACCAGCATCGCGCAAAGCCACGCGAGGGCGAGACCGCCCAGCGTCCGGTGCAGGCCGGTGCGGCCGCCGGCGACGAGCCACGCCTGGGTGACGACGATGGCGACCCAGCCCATGAAGGTGAGCGCGTGCAGATGGACGATCAGCGGTGCGCCGAAACTCGATCGCCCCATCGCCAGTTGGAGGACAAAGCCTCCGACCAGGACGGCGGCCATGGCGGTGATCGTCGTGCGATAGAAGCGCAGGTCGCCCGGCGCCGAGGTCACGTCAGACGCCGCGCTCATGCCCGAACGTCCTTGAAGACGACCGTCAGCGGCTCCATCGCCCGACAGCGCGAAGTGACATCACTGCGTGTTTGCATTCCACATCCCCCCGTTCGATGAACGCAAAGGGGGCCACGCTCTCGCCTTCGGTGTCAACCGGGGGAGGCGCTCTACCCTGGCGGCGGCAGACCGCTCTGATGGAAGCTCTCCACCAGGCTCCCCGCCACCAGCCGCCAGCCGTCGACCAGCACGAAGAAGATCAGCTTGAACGGGAGGCTGACCACCACGGGCGGCAGCATCATCATGCCCATGCTCATCAGCACGCTGGCCACCACCAGGTCGA
>CAZISF010000216.1:0-4250 GCA_964541915.1 uncultured Caulobacter sp. | reverse complement strand
CCGCTCATCCTCGCGGAAGCGAGGACCCAGGTTTACGGCCGGTGCACTCACCTCAAGGGATGTTTGGCTCCGGTCGGGCCGCCGCTACGCCGTGAAGAGGCCGGTTTGGTTTGAGGCCTCCGACTCCCGTGACCACGCTTTCCGCCGCGAGCGACAGAAGAAGGTCTGCCGTCGGGCCCGGAACATTGAACTTATCGAGAAGACCAATCCCGGATGGCGCCACTTGTGACCGGAGATTTGCTGAGCGCCAGACATCTCCTGACGTGCGTGCACCGGCCGCAAACCTGGGTCCTCGCTTCCGCGAGGATGAGCGGGGGAGAGGGGGTTTGGCTCAACAGCCCGTCAGCAGTTTGCGCGAGTGGCTTGGGTCGGCAACGGGTGGTGAGCGGACTGAGGCACTACTTCGTCGACTTCCACTTGCCGCGAACCCAGATCCATTCCTCCAGAATGGTTCCATCGCCATCCCGGGCCTCGATGGTGAGTAATCGGGCCGGAATGCTGTGCTCGACGATCGTGCGGCGTGCGTCTTCTCGGGCTTGCTCCGACGAGGTTATGCCTGCAGGCGACCAAACCACCAGTGGCTCGTCGCCGAAACGACCCTTTGCCCAGATTGTGTAGTGAAGCTGCATGGCTCCTTCCGCCTTGAGCGCACATGTTAGCCGACCAACTCAATGTCAGCTACGGGCCGAAAGCCGCTGCTAGCCTGCCGAATGAAGGCCAACCGTGCTGGGGGCGGCCGCTTCTGCAGTTCCCTGCCCCTCGTCCCCCTACCGCGCCCCCGGCGTCGCCGCCACGGGCGCGGCGGACGGCACATACGCCCCCCACGCCCCGCGCTTCAGGTCGTTCGACAGCATCAGCGGCGCCGAGCCGCCGGCCAGCCGCGCGCGGTAGACCTGCGTCGTTTCCAGCGTCCGCATGACGTAGTTGCGGGTCTCCACGAACGGGATGCACTCGATGTAGTCGAGCGGGTCGGTCGAGGCGCCGCGCGGGTCGCCGCAGAGGGCGGTCCACTGCGCCGGCCGGCCTGGGCCGGCGTTATAGGCCGCCGCCGCCATCACGTAGGACCCGCCGAAGGTGCTGATCATGTCGCCGAGGTATCGGGCGCCCAGGCGCATGTTGAAGTCGGCCTCGAACAGCCGGTCGACCGAATAGGCCTCGCCCAGCGCGCGCGCCGTCAGGGCGCCGGTGGCCGGCATCAGCTGCATCAGGCCGCGGGCGCCGGGTGACGAGCGGGCGCGGGCGTCGAAGTTGCTTTCCTGGCGGGTGATCGAGAAGACGAACGCCGGCTCGGCGCCGCCCTGGACCACGGGCGCGGTCAGCAGGGGGTAGCCGCGCTCTGGCAGCACCATGCCGCGCTGCGCCGCCGTGCGCACGGCCCGCATGGCCGTGTCCGGGTCGCCATAGCCGCGCGCCAGATCGACCAGCAACGCGCATTCGGCCGCCGTCGGCAGGGTGTCGTCGATATGAAGGGCGAACACCTTGAAGGTGTCCTTGTTGCCGCTCTCGAACAGGATGCGCAGCGCGCGGACCAGTTCCCGGCCCTCGAACCGCGACCGGTCGGCCTGGGTGACCACCGGGTCCTTCGGCAGGGTGATGGTGCGGATGCCCGCCCGTTCGGCGGCCAGCTGGCCATAGAACACGGTGATGTACTGGGCGCCCTTTTCATAGAAGGCTTGGGCGCCGGCCTTGTCCCCAAGCGCCTCCGCGGCGCGGCCCTGCCAGTAGAGGGCGCGGCCCTGGGTGATCGGCGAGGTGCCGGCAGCCGCCAGACGCGCGAAGTGGTCCGCCGCGGCGGTCGGGTTCTTCAGCTTCTGCAGCGCGATCCAGCCGGCGTAGAACTCGGCCTCGGCCGCGTCGGGCCCGGTGATCAGGCCTGTGTTGGCCGCCGCGCCATAGGCTCCGGAGAAGTCTCCGGCGGCCAGCGCCGCCACGACCATCTTGCGCCGGTCGGTGGTCCAGGCGCGGGCCGCCACCTCCTGCGCCGGCGCGGGCTTGAAACCACGCGCCAGCTGCAGCGCCATGGTCGTCAGACCCCTGCGCTGGAAATAGGCGGCCTGCTCATAGATCAGGCCCGGGTCCTGGCGCTGGTCCGGCGTCATGGCGGCGATCAGGTCGTTGCCGCCCGGCTGGTTGGCCCGCAATGCGAGACGGGCATTGGCGACCGGCCGGTAGGATTCCGGAACATGGTCGACCATCTCGCGTGCCGCCGGACCCTGGGGGCCGTAGAGCAGCATGTTGGCGCGCGCCAGGTCGTCGTCAGGCGTGAGAAAGGCGGAGAACCGGCCGCGCAGGGCGATCTGCGGCGCGGAATCGAACAGCTCCTCGCGCCACCAGCGACGGATCAGAACGCGGGCCTCGTCACCGTGACCTGTGGCGCGGAGGGCTCCGGCCAGCGCCATGGCGCCCTGCACGGTCTCGGGTTCGCTGCCGCCGAACCAGGCGACCACACGTTCCGGCGACATGCCGGAGGTTTCGATGAGCTTTTCCGCCGTCGCCTGCCGCTTGGCGCCCCGCGGCCAGCCGTTCAGGTCGCGCCGCACGGAGTCCGCCTCGAAGAAACTCAGCGAATCGGGCGCGCCGTCGGCCAGGGCCCACAGGGCGATCTTCTTCGCGACCGGATCCTGGATTGAATCCATCGCCAGCCGCACGCGGTCGGCGTCGCCGGCGCGGGCGGCGGTCAGGGCGGTGCTCAGGTAGCTGGCGTCACTGTCTGACAGCGGCTGGCGATAGGCGACCTGCGGCGTGGTCACCAGTTGCGGTCCACCGTCCGGCTGCATCGACTGCGCCCCGGCGGCGCCGCCGAGAATCGCCGTGATGACCGCGCTGACCGCCAGCTTCCGTGCAAAACCCGTCAAACCATTGTCTCCAACTCGTCAAACACGCCCCGCGGCGGTTGCGAACGCCCCGTGCGGGGACATATTGTCCGGCTCCGACACACAGCCGCAAACGAAAGCGGCGATCTCACGGCTTTTTGCAAGGCATGGTCCAGTTTCCCTTCAAGGGCGTTCTCCCCGCCCTTGTGACTCCTTTTCGCGATGGCGCGGTCGATGAGACCGCGTTTGTCGCGCTGGTCGAACGGCAGATCGCCGGCGGCGTTCACGGGCTGGTGCCCGTCGGCACCACCGGTGAAACCTCGACGCTGAGCCATGACGAGCACAAGCGTGTCGTTGAACTCTGCATCGAGACCACCCGGGGCCGGGTCCCGGTCATCGCCGGCGCGGGCAGCAATTCGACGGCCGAGGCCATCGAACTGGTGCGTCACGCCAAGGCCGTCGGCGCCGACGCGGCCCTGTGCGTCACGCCCTACTACAACCGGCCCAGCCAGGAGGGCCTCTATCAGCACTACCGCGCCATCAACGACGCGGTGCAGTTGCCGGTATTCGTCTACAACGTGCCCGGCCGCACCGCCGTCGACCTGAGCAACGAGACGCTCGCGCGCCTGGCCGAGCTGCCCAACATCATCGGGATCAAGGACGCGACCAGCGACATGACGCGGGTCAGCCTGCAGCGGCTGATGTGCGGTCCCGAGTGGATCATGCTGGCGGGCGACGATCCCACCGCGCTCGGCTACATGGCCCACGGCGGTCACGGCTGCATCTCGGTCACCGCCAATGTCGCGCCTGAAGGCTGCGCGGCCTTCTTCAACGCCTGCATGGCCGGCGACTGGGAGACGGCGCGCGACTGGCAGGACCGGCTGGTCCGCCTGCACAAGGCGCTGTTCCTCGATTCCTCGCCGGCCCCGACCAAGTTCGCCCTGGCCCACCTGGGCCTGTGCACCGAGGACTGCCGCCTGCCGATCACGTCCTGCGCCGACGCGGTGAAGCCGGTGGTGCTCGACGCCATGCGGGAAGCGGGGGTCATCTGATGACCCAGGTGGGCAAGACCATCGCGGAGAACCGCCGCGCGCGGTTCGACTACTTCATCGACGACGTGGTCGAGGCCGGCATCATGCTGACCGGCACCGAGGTGAAGAGCCTGCGCAACGGCCGGGCCAACATCGCCGAGTCCTACGCCGCGGTCGAAGGCTCCGAGATCGTGCTGATCAACGCCGATATCCCGCCCTACAGCGGCGGCAACCGCTTCAACCACGAGCCGCGGCGGCACCGCAAACTGCTGCTGCACCGCAAGCAGATCGGCAAGCTGGTCGGCGCGGTCCAGCGCGAAGGCCGGACGATCATCCCGCTCAAGCTCTACTGGAACGAAAAGGGCCTCGCCAAGCTCGAGATCGGCCTGGCCAAGGGCAAGAAGCT
>CAZISF010000215.1:0-4263 GCA_964541915.1 uncultured Caulobacter sp. | reverse complement strand
CCATGCATCAGCAGAACCGGCGAGGCGTCGCGGGGGCCCTCGTCGACACAGGCGATACGCAGGTCGACGCCCGAGGCGTCCCGGATGGTCTCGTAGTGCGGCGCGTAGGGAAAGTCCGGCAGGTTGCTGAAACGGTCGTCAGGGGTTCGCAGAACCTGCATCGTCGATCTCTTCGTGGAGCCGGTTGACCGGCCGGGAAACTAATGGCACAAACTATGCCAATATAATTCGGGCAGGCAAGCCGGAATTGGGGGGGCGACATGAAACGCGTATTCACCGGACTGCTGGTGGTGCTGGTTCTGCTGGCGGCGGGCGCTTATGCCGTGCGCGGCAAGATCGCCGTCCGGATCATGGAGCGGCGCCTGGCGTCGGCCATGGCCAATCCCGTCATTCCGTCCCTGGCGGACGGCCTGCACGTCGCCATCTGCGGCGCCGGCGGCCCCTTCCCCGACCATGATCGGGGCGGCCCCTGCACGGCTGTGATCGCCGGCAAGCGCCTGTTCATCGTCGACACCGGCGAGGCGGCCGGCCGCACGCTCGGCCGCATGGGTCTGTTCGGCACGGACTCGGTGGTCCTCCTGACCCACTTCCATTCCGACCACATCGACGGTCTGGGCAACGTGGCGCTGCAGCGCTGGGGCGGCGGCAATCTGACCACGCCCCTGCAACTCTATGGTCCTCCGGGCGTCGAGCGCGTCGCCGCCGGCTTCAACGAGGCTTACGCCCTCGACGCAAGCTACCGCACGGCCCACCACGGCCCGGTGGTGATGCCGCCGTCCGGGGCGGGCATTCAGCCCCGCGCCTTCACCATCCCGGAAGGCCAGGACTCGGTCGTCGTGCTCGAGGAAGACGGCGTGAAGATCACCGCCTTCCGGGTCAACCATGGCCCGGTCGAGCCGGCCGTCGGCTACCGCTTCGACTACAAGGGCCGCAGCGTCGTCATCAGTGGCGACACCGCCCCCTCGCCGGTGCTGGCGAAATACGCGAAGGGCGTCGACCTGCTGGTCCACGAAGCCCTGTCGCCGGCCATGGTCAACCTGATCCGCGAAGCCTCGCTCAAGGCCGGCGCCACCAACCGCGCCCAGATCATGCAGGACATCCAGAACTACCACACGACGCCGCAGGCGGCGGCGGCCATCGCCCGCGACGACAAGGTCGGCGCGCTGCTGCTCAACCACATCGTGCCGCCGCTGCCGCTGAAGGCGCTGGAGGTCCCGTTCCTCGGCGACGCCCGCAAGGTCTTTACCGGCCCCCTGTGGATCGCCCGCGACGGCGACCTGATCGACCTGCCGGCCGGCGACAAGACCATCACCCGCACAAGCCTGCTTCACTAGACTGGGGGAACGACCATGAACCGCAAGCTCATCTGGACCCTCGGGTCCGTCGCCGTCGTTCTCGTGGCGGCCGTCGTCGCGTTCCAGCACTTCTGGATCTACATCCCCGGCGTGGTCGGACGGATCAAGAACCCGATCCAGCCCTACCATGAGGTGATCTGGGGCGCAGGTTCGGCGCCGGCGCTCGCGCCCGGCGCGACACGGCCTCCCAATGTCATCGTCATCGTCGCCGACGACCTCGGCATCAACGATCTCGACTCGACGGGCGAGGGTGTCGCGGGCGGCGCGGTGCCGACCCCGAACATCGACTCGATCGCCCGCGACGGCGTGAAGTTCACCAACGGCTATGCCGGCAACGCCACCTGCTCGCCTTCGCGCGCTGCGATGATGACCGGTCGCTACCCGATCCGCTTCGGCTTCGAGTTCACCTCCGTGCCGGTGGCCTTCGCCCGCAACATCCAGCGCCTGGGCGGCCATGGGCCGGTCAAGCCGATCTTCTACGAGGACCGCGTCGCCGCGATGCCGCCGGTCGAAGACCTGGGCGTCCCCGCCAGCGAGGTGACCCTCGCCGAGACGATGAAATCGGCCGGCTACCGCACGCTTCACATCGGCAAGTGGCACCTGGGCGAGGCCAAGGGCCTGCGGCCGGAGGACCAGGGCTTCGACGACACGCTCGGCTTCTACGCCGGCGGCGGCATGTACATGGAAGCCAACGACCCGAACGTCGTCAACTCCAAGCAGGACTTCGATGCGATCGACAAGTTCCTGTGGGCCAACCTGCCGTTCTCGGTGCGCTTCGACGGCAGCAAGCCGTTCCATCCCGACCGCTACATCACCGACTATTTCGGCGACCAGGCGGTCCGCGCCATCGACGCCAACAAGGACCGGCCGTTCTTCATGTACCTGGCGTTCAACGCGCCGCACACGCCGCTGCAGGCCCTCAAGTCAGACTATGACGCCCTGCCCCAGATCAAGGACCACCGCCTGCGCGTCTATGCGGCGATGATCCGCGCGCTGGACCGGAACGTCGGCAAGGTGCTCGCCGAGGTCGACGCTCAGGGCCTGCGCGACAACACCATCATCATCTTCACCAGCGACAACGGCGGGGCCAACTACATCGGCCTGCCGGACATCAACAAACCCTACCGCGGCTTCAAGGCGACCTTCTTCGAGGGCGGCGTCCGCGTGCCGATGTTCATGCGCTGGCCGGGCCAGATTCCGGCGGGCTCGACGACGCCGGCGCGGGCGATGCACTTCGACATCTTCGCCACGGCGGCTGCCGCCGCTCATGCCCCTCCGGCCAAGCCGGGCGTGCTCGACGGCGTCGACCTCGTGGCCCTGTCGCGCGGGCAGGTCCCGGACCGGCCGCTGTTCTTCCGCTCGGGCCACTATCGCTCGGTGATCAACGGGGACTGGAAGATGCAGTGGTCCGAACGGCCAAAGAAGATCTGGCTGTTCAACATCAAGACCGACCCGACCGAACAGAACAACGTCGCGGCGGCCAACCCGGCCGTGGTGGCCCAGCTCACGGCGCTGCTCGACGCCCAGGACCGCCGCGCCGCCAGGCCGATCTGGCCGGCCCTGATCGAGGGCCCGATCTGGATCGACAAGCCGGTCGACGGCAAGCCGATGCCCAAGGGCGCCGAATACGTGATGTGGGCTAACTGACCCGGAGTTGATGCAGGGCGATCCCGGCGGCGACCGCGACATTCAGCGAGTCGAAGCCGGGCGCCATCGGGATCGAGACCGTCCGGCAGCGGGCCAGGGTGGCGTCAGGCAGCCCTGGCCCTTCCGCGCCCAGCAGCAGGGCGGGGCGTGCCAGCGGCGGCAGGTCTGACAGGGCTGTCTGTCCAGCGGGACTGAGCGCCACCGGCGTGAAGCCGCGCTGCTCCAGCAGCCCGATCAGGTCCTCGCCCTCGCCCAGCCGCGCATAGGGAACCCGCAGTACGCCGCCGACCGACACCCGGATGGCCTTGCGATAAAGCGGGTCACAGCAGGTCGGATCGAGCAGCACCGCGTCGACCCCGAACCCGGCGGCGTTGCGGAACAGCCCGCCCATGTTGTCGTGGTTGGAGATGCCGACCAGAACCAGCACCAACGCCTTGTCAGGCAGGCCGGCCAGGAGGTCGTCGGCAGCGACCGGCGCGGCGCGCTCGGCCAGCGCCAGGATGCCCCGGTGCAGTTCGAACCCGACGATGCCATCGAGCACGGGCTGACTGGCCAGATACACTGGTATGTCGTCCGCCAGCCTCTCGAGGATCGGACGCAACTTCTCCAGTCGCTTGGCCGCGATCAGCACGGACAACGGCCGATGGCGGTCCTGACCCGCCAGCACCCGAAGCACCGTCTCGCCCTCGGCGATGAACCGTCCCTGCCGCCCGACCAGATCCCGCTCGCGGATATCGCGATAGGCCTGGAGCCGGGTGTCGGCGGGATCGTCGATGGGGATGTAGACAGGCATGTGCCGTCAGAAGCTCTTGGGCATCCCCAGTACATGCGTCCCCACATGGCTGAGGATCAGGTTCGTGCTGATCGGGGCCACCTGGTAGAGCCGCGTCTCGCGGAACTTTCGTTCGATGTCGTACTCTTCGGCGAACCCGAAGCCGCCGTGGGTCTGGATGCAGGTGTCGGCGGCGGCCCAGCTTGCCTCGCTGGCCAGCATCTTCGCCATGTTGGCCTCGGTGCCACAAGGCTGGCCGGCATCGAACAGGGCGGCCGCGTGATCCACGGCGAGGGCCGCGGCCGACAGCTGGACGTAGTTGCGCGCGATCGGGAACTGCACCCCCTGGTTCTCGCCGATGGCCCGACCAAACACGGAGCGCTCCTTCGCATAGGCGCTGGACCGGTCGATGAAGAACCGGCCATCACCGATACACTCGGCGGCGATCAGGATGCGCTCGGCGTTCATGCCGTCGAGGATGTAGCGGAA